>NZ_JBAKHV010000086.1:0-18252 GCF_036906775.1 Micromonospora sp. CPCC 205561
GGGGCGCCCGGGCACCGGGTGCGAGGACGGCGGACAGCGCCTCCGCCGAGGGTACGAAGACCGACGGGGCCGGCCCGCCCCGGTGTGGCAGAGCTCCCCCACGGCCGCCGCCGGCACCGGGCACCTCACCAGCGCCGGAGCGGGCCCCGTCTTCGTCGGGCCGGCGGGCGGGGAGGTGCGGTTCGGGCCGGGCGTGCCGGCGGTGCCCCCGTCGGCGCCCGCGTGGCCGACGGCGACGGCGCCGCGGCGGCGCCCGGGGTGGCGGATCGTGGTCTCAGTGCTTTCCACCCTGCTGACGGTCGCGCTGCTCGCCGCCGTCGGTCTGCTGCTGTGGCAGCGCATCAGCCCGCTGGAGCTGACCGGGGTGACGGTGGCGGTTCCCCGGCCGGCGGGGGACCGCTGCGACGTCACCGTGGACGTGGTGGCCACGGTGACGACCAACGGTCGGGCGGGGGTGGTCCGCTACCAGTGGCTGCGCTCCGGCAGCGCCCCCGGCAGCCTGCTGACCGAGCGCATCGGGCGTGGGCAGCGCACCGTCGAGCTGACGCTGCGCTGGGCCTTCAGCGGCGTGGGCACCACGACCGAGACCGCCACGGTCAACGTCACCTCCCCGTCCCCGGTACAGGCACAGGCCCCGGTCTCCTACGACTGCCGGCGTCGCTGACCCGGGTGTTTCCCCCGTCGCCGCCACGGGTAGGTCGGGCTCGACGAACCGGACGCGGTGTGGAGGAATTCCGATGAGAGAGCGCTTCGGCGACGCGGTGGGGGACACCCTCCGGTCCGTGCTGCTGTTCCTGCCGAAGGCCGTCGCCTTCGTGGCCATCCTGGTGGTCGGTTGGCTGATCGCCAAGGCCGTGCTGAAGGTCGTCGACAAGGTGCTGGAGCGGGTCGGCTTCGACCGCGCCGTCGAGCGCGGCGGGATCCGCCGGGCCCTGGCCCGTTCCCGCTACGACGCCAGCGACATCGTCGCCCGGCTCGCCTACTACGGGGTGCTGCTGGTGACCCTCCAGCTGGCCTTCGGGATCTGGGGCCCCAACCCGATCTCGGACCTGATCGCCGGGGTGATCGCCTGGCTGCCCCGCGCCTTCGTCGCGATCGTCATCGTCGTGGTCGCCGCGGCCATCGCCAACGCGGTGAAGGACATCGTCAGCGGCGCCCTGGGCGGGCTGTCGTACGGTCGGTTCCTGGCCACCCTGGCCTCGGCGTTCATCCTCGGCCTGGGCGTGATCGCCGCGCTCAACCAGATCGGCGTGGCCACCGCGGTCACCACCCCGGTGCTGGTAGCCGTGCTGGCGACCGTCGGCGGCATCCTCGTCGTCGGGGTCGGTGGTGGGCTGGTCCGTCCCATGCAGAGCCGTTGGGAGTCGTGGCTGACCCGGGCCGAGCAGGAGTCGCGGCTGATCGCCACCCACGCCCGCGCCTACCAGGCCGGTCGCCGCGACAGCGAGGCCCATCTCGTCGGCACGCCGGGCGACGGTGCCCCGGCGCCCGGCGTCGACCCGGAGGCCACCCAGGTCGTCTCCGCGCCGCGCGTTGGCGTCGACCCGGAGGCCACCCAGGTGGTCTCCGCCCGGCGCGCCGACGCCGACCCGGACACGACCCAGGTGGTGCCCGGCCCGCGCCTCGACGCCGACCCGACCGTGCCGGTGCCGCGCCAGGGCGACCCGGAGGCGACCCAGGTCGTCGCGCACCCCGTCCCGGCCCGCCCGGCCGGCGACGACAGCGAGGCCACCATGGTCATCCCGCCGGTGGACGAGCCGCGCCGCCGCTGACCACGCGCGCGCCGTCGGGGGGTGGGATCCGGCCGGATCCCACCCCCCGACGGCCGTCCGGCGAACGGGCGTGACCGCCCGGGCCGGCGCGACTACCATCGCCGGCATGACGTGGCGATGTTGACGCACTGCTAGGGGCCACTGCCGTGGGCCGCCACGGTCGCCGTACGTCCGGCGCCCGTTTCGTCCCCACAGGAAGGTCCCATGACTGTCCACCCTTCGCGCGTGCCCGACCCGCGGGTCCGCCGCCTCGCGGCGACCCTCTACGGGTACGCGTTCCTCGGCGAGTTCGTCCTGCTCTACCCGCTGTACGCGCTGCTGTTCAGCGACACCGGCCTGTCGGTGTGGCAGATCTCGTCGCTGTTCGTGATCTGGTCGGCCGCCAGCATCCTGCTGGAGGTGCCCTCCGGCGCGTTCGCCGACGCGGTCTCCCGACGGCTGCTGCTCTGCCTCGCGCCGTTGGTCACCGCCGCCGGCTTCGCCCTCTGGGTGCTGCTGCCCTCCTACCCGGCCTTCGCCGTCGGGTTCGTGCTCTGGGGCGCCGGCGGGGCGCTCGCGTCGGGGGCGCTGGAGGCGCTGCTCTTCACCGAGCTCGACCGGCTCGACGCCGCCGGCCGGTACGCCCGGGTGATCGGCCGGGCGAAGACGGCCGAGACGCTCGGTGTGCTCGCCTCGATCCTGCTGGCGGGCCCGGTGTTCGCCCTCGGCGGCTATCCGGCCGTCGGCGCGGCGAGCGTGCTCGCCTGCCTGCTCGCCGCCGCCGTCGCGACCCGCCTCCCGGAACACCGCCACCCCGCGCCCGCCACCGCCGCGCCGGCCGAGGCTGCCTCCGCCACCGCCGCGCCGGCCGAGCCCGCCACCGCCGTGCCCGGCGGCGTCCTGGTCGACGGAGGATCCGGGCGGGGCGGGCTCGCCGTCGGGCCGGACCACGACGAGGAGCCCGGCTGGTGGGCGAGCCTGCGGTCGGGGCTCGCCGAGGCCCACGCCGACCGGAGCGTCCGCGCGGCGGTGCTGCTGGTGGCCGTGGTCGCGGCGGTCTGGGGGGCGCTGGACGAGTACACCCCGCTGCTGGCCCGGGACACCGGCGTCGACGAGGCGACCGTGCCGCTGCTGCTCCTGCTCACCTGGCTCGGGGTGGGCGCGGGCGGGCTGCTGGCCCCGGCGGGGGAGCGGCTGACCTCCCGTGGGTACGCCGGGCTGCTGGCGGCGTCCGCCGTGGCCCTGGCCGTCGGGGCGCTGCTCGCCCGGCCGGCGGGCTTCGTGCTGGTCGCGGCCGCGTTCTGCGGCTTCCAGCTCGCCACCGTGCTCGCCGACGCCCGATTGCAGGCCCGGATCACCGGCGGCAGCCGGGCCACCGTGACGTCGCTGGCCGGCATGGCGACCGACGCGACGATCATCGCGGTCTACGGCGGGTACGGCCTGCTCGCCACCGGGGCCGGCAACGGGATGGCCTTCGCGGTGGCCGCGGTGCCGTACCTGATCGTGGCGCTGCTCCTGGCGACCCGCGCCGGCCGTCCCGCCCGCCGCCGGCCGCGGCGGGCGACCGCCGGACCCGCCGGCTGACGCGGGCCCGGCGGCGGTCGCCCCGGACCGCCGCCGGGCCCGTCAGCCGCCGAGATGCGGGAAGGAGCACTGGTGCCGTCCGGGGGCGGGCTCGGCGGCGGCGAAGCCGATCGCACGGAGGAACTCCGTGGCCACGCCCAGGTCGCGCACCGGCAGGTTCACGGACGTCGTGCTCATCCGGCCTCCCCCTCCAGCAGTTCCTTGAGCGCGGCGAGCCGGTCCCGCCAGTACGCCTTCAGCCGCGCCGCCTGCTCCGGCCCGGTCAGCTTCTCGTGCTGCACCGACACCCGGGACTTCGCCGCGCCCAGGCCCTGGAAGCCGACCACGAGCCGGGTCGGGCCGTCGGCCCAGTCGGCCCGGAACGTCCGTGCGGCGGTGGCCGTGCGGACCCGGACCATGGCGTCGGGCAGCCACCGGCGGCGCAGCGTCTCGTCGGCGAAGGCGTCGAAGAGCCGTTGCACCGGTACGTGCACCGTCCGGCTGCCGGCGGCGGAGAAGTCGCCCCCGCGCCGCTGGCCGGGGGCGCGCAGGCCCCGCGTCTGCTCGTAGCCGACGGTGAGGGTCTGGGCCCACCAGCCCGGCAACTCGTGCGCGGCGACCAGCCAGCGGGCGATCTCGGTGTGCGTACGCCCGGTGGCGCCCCAGGCGTCGAGGAGGCCGAACCACCCGTCCCAGCCGCGGCCGGTGCGTTCGCGGAGCAGCGCGTCGGAGATCCGTCCGGTCTGTCCGGCGGTGCCCGCCGCGGGCGTCGGGGCGCCGGGCGGCGCGGCCGCCGGCCCGACCTCGGCCGGCCGGGCGGCGAGGTGACGGCGGGCGGCGGTGTAGCTCTCGCCCGTCTTCACCATGCGGGCCCGGACCCGGGTCTTGAACGACTTGTGACGCGTCATCACATGCTCCCTGTCGACGGCGCGGGTCGCAGGGACCCACGCTCCCGTCGACCGCGCCGGAGAGGGCATGTGGCACGGCGCCCCGAGAGCGCGAGGCTCCCTTTGCCTCCGCGACGCCGGTGGCGTGAGCACCGGAAAGGAGGTGAGGCGCGGGACGGCGCCGCCACCAGCATACGCCCCTGCCCAGCGGGCGTTGGGGGCGCGCGGTCAGGCGCCGGCGACCTCGCCGGTCTGCTCCCAGATCGAACTCATCTCGTCGAAGGCCTGCTCCATGAGCTGCACCATGGCCCGGCGGGCGCGCTCGCCGTCGCGCCGCTGGATCGCCTGGGCGACCTCCGCGTGCAGTTGCAGGGCCTGCTCGTGCGGGTGGTGCGGCATGAGGTGGTGCTGGTGCCGGCCCGTGAGCACCTCCGCGATCAGGTCCTGCAACCGGACGAACATCTCGTTGCCGGAGGCGACCAGGATCCGTCGGTGGAACTCTATGTCGAGCTGGAGGAAGCGCTCCTCGTCGCCGGCCTTGCCGGCGGCCCACATCTTGGCCGCGAGCCCGACGAGGTCGCTGGCCTCGTCGTGGCCCACCCGGCTGGCGGCGAGCCAGGCGGCGTGCGGCTCGACGGCGGTGCGCAGCTCAGTGATCGAGCGGAGCTGGACGATGCGCCCGGCCGAGGCGAGCCGCCAGCGGATCACCTGCGGATCGAAGACGTTCCAGGCGTCCGGTGGGCGGATCATGACCCCGACGCGGCGCCGGGTCTCGATGAAGCCGATCGAGGCGAGCACCCGGAGCACCTCGCGGACGACCGAGCGGGACACGGCGTACCGCTCCACCAGGTCGTCGATGTTGAGCACCGACCCGGGCGCCAGCTCGCCGCCGCAGATGGCGGTGCCGAGGCGTTCGAGGACGCGTGCGTGCAGCCCCGCCTCGACAGGGGCGAGCTGGGCGGCTACAGCCCCCGGGGAGGACGATTCCACGCGATGGAGCATATCAGTTAGGTGTACCCCTTGTATAAGTCTGCTTTTTCGACCTAGCATCTCGAAGTTAAGCGGATGTAAACCGCGAGGTGGCAGCCCTCCCGACGGGTCGGCGGCCACGGCCACGGCATAAGGAGAGTTGGACGTGAGACGTCGATCAGTTATCGGGACTTCCCTGGCGATGGTCGTCGCCCTCGGCCTGTCCGCCTGCGGTGGCGGCGGGGACGACGCCGGCGGCTCGAACACCGTTCGGGTGACGCTGGTGAACCACGTCTGGACGGAGAACATCAAGAAGGCCCTGCCGGAGTTCGAGAAGCAGTCGGGCCTGAAGGTGGAGGTCACCCAGCTCGGTGAGGACCAGCTCTCCGACCAGTACAACGTCAAGCTGAACGCCGGGTCCACGGACCTGGACGTGATGATGTACCGGCCGCTGCAGGAGGGGAAGCTGTTCGCCAAGAACAAGTACCTCGCCGACCTGACCGAGAAGAGCAAGTCGGACAGCGCGTTCGAGATCGCCGACTTCCAGTCCGGCCCGGTGCAGGCCACGACGTACGAGGACAAGGTGGTCGGCGTGCCGATCATCACCGAGCAGGAGGTCCTCTACTACCGCAAGGACCTGCTGGAGAAGTCAGGCTTCACCGCCCCGCCGAAGTCCCTCGACGAGCTCAAGGCGCAGGCGGCCAAGGTCGAGGCGGACAACCCCGGCGTGGCCGGCTTCGTCTCGCGCACCGGCAAGGCCGCCGCGGTCACCCAGTTCTCCAGCTTCCTCTACAGCTTCGGCGGCGACTTCGTCGACGCCAACGGCAAGGCCGCGGTGAACTCGGAGCAGGCCAAGCAGGCGTACGCCTACTACGGCGGGCTGCTGCGCGAGCACGGGCCGGAGAACATCAGCACCGACATGAGCTGGTCCGAGGCCATGGCGATCTTCACCCAGGGCAAGGCGGCCTTCTACACCGAGGCCAACTCGCTCTACAAGAACGCCACCGACCCGGCCAAGTCGAAGGTCTCCCAGACCGTCGGGTTCGCGGCCTTCCCGGCCGGCCCGGCCGGCTCGAAGCCGTACAACATCCCCTCCTGGGCGCTGGGCGTCAACGAGTCGTCCAAGAACCAGGACAACGCCTGGAAGTTCATCCAGTGGGCGGCCGGCAAGGAGCAGGCGCTGGCGCAGCAGAAGGCCGGCGTCCCCAGCGCCCGCACGTCCGTCTGGGAGAACCCCGAGGGCGCGGCGACCTACCCGAAGGACCTCGCCGAGGCCACCACGGTCAGCACCGCCAACGGCGTCGGCCACGACCGGCCGCTGGTCGAGAAGGTCGCCCAGGCGCGGGAGATCGTCGGTCAGCCGATCGTCGACGCGATCACCGGCAAGGACCCGGCCGCCTCGGCGGACGCGGCCAACGAGGCGTTCCAGAAGTTCCTCGACGACGAGGCGAAGTAGCCCGAAGCGCAGGTGGCGGAGCCGCTCGGCTCCGCCACCCCGCGTCGGGACGCTGGCCCTGACCCACCCGGAGACCTGATGTCAGCCCTCACCACACCAGTCAAGAGATCGCCCGAGGCCCGTCCTGCGTCCCCGGAGACGTCGGGCTGGTCGCGCTGGGCCAACGAGCACCGCAAGTGGCTCTTCGCGGCACCCGCCATGTTGTTCGTCGCCGTGCTGATCGTCTTCCCGGTCGCCTGGACCGGCTACCTGAGCCTGACCGACGCCGAGGGTTCGGTGCGCGCCGAGAGCCAGTTCATCGGCCTGCAGAACTACCTCGACGTGCTCCGCGACACCGACCGGTTCTGGCCGGCCGTCTGGCGTACCGGGCTCTTCACCGGGGTCGTGCTCTTCTTCGAGGTCGTCCTCGGCATGGCGATCGCCCTGCTGCTGTGGCGGCCGTTCCGCGGCGAGAAGTGGGTCCGCGTCGCGATCCTCCTGCCGCTGGTGGCCACGCCGGTCGCGGTCGGCATGATGTGGCGGCTGATCTTCGATCCCAACATCGGGATGGCCAACCAGGTGCTCGGCTGGTTCGGCGTCGGCCCCCAGCCCTGGCTGGCCGGGCAGAGCTCGGCCCTGCCCACGACGATGTTCATCGACATCTGGCAGTGGACGCCGATGGTGGTGCTGATCCTGCTCGCGGGCCTGACGTCGCTCTCCGACGAGCCGCAGGAGGCCGCGCTGATCGACGGCGCCAGCACCTGGCAGCGGTTCCGGCACGTCACGCTGCCGCTGCTGATGCCCACCGTGATCGTCGCCATCCTGCTGCGCGGCATCGACGCCCTGAAGACGTTCGACATCCTCTACGCCACCAAGGGGCGCGGCGGCGGGTCGTTCCACGAGGTGGAGACCCTCAACGTCTACGCCTACGGGCTCAGCTTCGACTACAACGACTACGGCGTCTCATCGACCGTCCTCATCATCTTCTTCCTGATCATCATCGGGGTGATGTGGGCCCTGACCTACCGCAAGAAGGGGCTGGACCGATGAAGCTGCGCAGGCCGTACAAGATCTTCCGGACGGTGGCCCTCGTCCTCGTCGTGCTGTCGCTGATCGCGCCGCTGGTCTGGATGGTCGCCGCGTCGCTGAAGACGAACGTCGACATCTACGACACCGACAAGGCGTTCGTCTTCTCCCCGACGTTGGACAACTACTCCAACGTCCTCCAGCAGGCCAACTACGTCCAGTTCATCGGCAACAGCCTCTGGGTGGCGCTCGCCGCCACCGTGCTCTCGCTCCTGCTCGGCGTGCCCGCCGCGTACTCGATGAGCCGCTTCAACATGAAGAAGTCGGCGCTCGTCGTGTTGATGGCGCGGGTCATCCCCGGCGTCTCGCTGCTGGTGCCCTGGTACTACGTCTTCTCGAACCTGCAGATGGTCGGCGGGTTCACCGTGCTGATCCTCAGCCACATGTTCGTGTCGCTGCCGCTGATCGTCTACATCATGATGGGCTACTTCGACGGCCTGCCGACCGAGCTCGAGGAGGCGGCGCTGGTCGACGGGCTGACCCACATCGGCGCGTTCCGCCGGATCACCCTGCCGCTGTCGGTGCCCGGCATCGCCACCGCCGGCATCCTGTCCTTCATCTTCTCCTGGAACAACTTCATGTTCGCCCTCGTGCTCTCCGGGGCGGACACCAAGACGCTCCCCGTGGCGATCTTCGACTTCGTCGGCTACGCCAGCATCGACTGGGGCGGCCTGATGGCGGCGGCCACCGTGGTGACCCTGCCGATCATGCTGATCGCCCTGTTCGTGCAGAAGTACGTCGTCTCCGGCCTGACCGCCGGCGCCACGAAGGGCTGAGGACAGCATGACCACGATCGAACGGGTGGAGACCTTCCTCGTCGCGCCGCGGTGGCTGTTCGTCCGGGTCGAGACGTCCTCCGGGATCGTCGGCTGGGGCGAGGCGACCTGCGAGGGCCGCTCGGAGACCGTCCGCACCGCCGTCGAGCAGCTCAGCGAGCTGCTCGTCGGCCGGGACGCGCTGCGCATCGAGGACCACTGGCAGGTCATGACGAAGGGCTCGTTCTACCGGGGCGGGCCGATCCTGGCCAGCGCCGTCGCCGGGCTCGACCAGGCGCTGTGGGACATCGCCGGCAAGCACTTCGGCGCGCCGGTGCA
Organism: Micromonospora sp. CPCC 205561; assembly: GCF_036906775.1. NCBI lineage: Bacteria > Bacillati > Actinomycetota > Actinomycetes > Micromonosporales > Micromonosporaceae > Micromonospora > Micromonospora sp. CPCC 205561. The sequence goes on from NZ_JBAKHV010000086.1 coordinate 8,786, forward strand.
CCAGCTGCTCGGCGGCCCGGTCCGGGACCGGATCCGGGTCTACGGCTGGGTCGGCGGCGACGAGCCCGGCGAGGTCCGCGACCAGATCGCCGCCGCCGTCGCCACGGGCCTGACCGCGGTGAAGATGAACGCCTCGGGCCGGATGAGCTCGGTGGCGTCCGTCGCCGAGATCGACGGCGTCGTGCAGCGGGTGGCCGCCGCCCGCGAGGTGCTCGGCGACGAGCGGGACGTGGCGGTCGACTTCCACGGCCGGTTCACCCTCGCCACCGCCCGCCGGGTCGCGCCGCTGCTGGAGCCGTACCGGCCGTTCTTCCTGGAGGAGCCGGTGGTGCCGGAGAACTCGCACCTCATCGGCGATTTCGTCCGCTCCACCACCACGCCGGTGTCGACGGGGGAGCGGCTCTACAACCGGCAGGAGTTCCTGCCGGTGCTCCAGGCCGGCATCGCGGTCGCCCAGCCGGACCTCTCGCACGCCGGCGGCATCACCGAGGTCCGCAAGATCGCCGCGCTGGCCGAGGTGTACGACGTGCAGCTCGCCCCGCACTGCCCGCTCGGGCCGATCGCGCTCGCCGCCTGCCTCCAGGTCGGCTTCGCCACGCCGAACTACCTGATCCAGGAACAGAGCATCGGCATCCACTACAACCTCGGCGCCGAGGTGCTCGACTACTGCCTCGACAAGACCCCGCTGACCTTCGTCGACGGGTACGTCGAGCGGCTCACGGCACCCGGCCTCGGCATCGAGATCGACGAGCACGCCGTACGGGCGGCGGACAAGCGCGGGCACGCCTGGCGCAGCCCGACGTGGCGCCACCTCGACGGCTCCTACGCGGAATGGTGATCACATGAGCGTCAACCTCACCGCCGAACTCACCGCCGCCCGCGTCCTCGCGATCATCCGCGGCACCGACACCGCCGCCGCCGTCGCGGCGGGCACCGCACTGCTCCAGGAGGGCGTACGCGTCGTCGAGGTGGCCCTCACCACGCCGGACGCCCTGCAGGCGATCGAGGCGCTGCGCGCGGTCGCCCCCGCCGGCTCCCTGGTCGGCGCCGGCACGGTGCTCACCACCGCCGACGTCGCCGACGTGGCCGCCGCGGGCGCGCAGTTCGTGGTCACGCCCGCCGTGGTCGAGTCGATCGCCGAGGCGGCCCGGCGCGGCCTCCCGGTCGCCGCCGGGGCGCTCACCCCGACCGAGGCGTACACCGCGACGCGGATGGGGGCCTCGGTGGTCAAGCTCTTCCCGGCGTCGGTCGGGGGCCCGGCGTACCTCAGGGCGGTGCGCGACCCTTTCCCCGACATCCCGTTCGTCGCGGTCGGCGGCGTCGGCCCCGACGACGTGCCCGGCTACTTCCGGGCCGGCGCGATCGCGGTCGGCCTCGGCGGGCCCCTGGTCGGCGACGCCGCCTCCGGCGGCGACCTGGACGCGCTGCGGTCGCGGGCGCGCACCTACCTCGCCGCCGTGCGGGAGCTGAGCGGATCATGACCGCGCCGGACCTGCTCACGGTCGGCGAGGCCCTGGTGTCGCTGCGCTCGGCCGGCCCGCTCGCCGCCGGGGGAGCGCTGACCATGCACCTCGCCGGCGCGGAGTCCAACGTGGCGGTCGCGGTGGCCCGGCTGGGCCACCGCGCGGCCTGGGCCGGCCGGGTGGGCGCCGACGAGCTCGGCGAGTACGTGCTGCGTCAGCTGCGCGCCGAGGGCGTCGCCGTCGACGGCGTGACGCGCGACCCGGACCGGCCGACCGGCCTGATGTTCCTGGAGCGACGCACCGCCGACCTGACCCGGGTGCAGTACCACCGGGCCGGCTCGGCCGGCTCCGCGCTCGACGTCGACGACCTGCGGGCCCCGCTGGCCGCCGGGGCACGGGCGCTGCACCTGAGCGGGATCACCCCGGCGCTCTCCGACACCGCCCGCGCGGCCACCCGGTGGGCGGCCGAGGCCGCCGTCGCCGCCGGCATCCCGGTCTGCCTCGACGTGAACCACCGTGACCGGCTCTGGTCCCGCGACGCCGCCCGCGAGGTGCTCACCCCGCTGGCGGGGTACGCCTCGGTCGTCATCGCCTCCGCCGACGAGTTGGACCTCGTCGGCGAGCCCGGGGCCGACGAGTCCACCGTGGTGGCCGAGCTGCTGCGGCGGGGCGTGCGGACCGTCCTGGTCAAGTTGGGCTCCGACGGCGCCCGCGCGCACACCCGCGACGGGGTCGAGCGGGTCGGCGCGCTGAGCGTGACCGCCGTCGACGCCGTCGGCGCCGGGGACGCGTTCACCGCCGGCTACCTGTCCGGCTGGTTCGACGGGCTCGACCTGGCCGGTCGGCTGCGCCGGGCGGCCACCCTCGGCGCCTTCGCGGTCTCCAGCCCGGGCGACTGGGAAGGCCTGCCGCGCCGCGCCGAACTGTCCCTCCTCGACGGGCACGAGGCCGGAGACGTCCTCCGCTGACCGCCGAGCACCCCGAAGAAGAAAGGCATCCCGTGAAGATCGTCGCCGCCGACGTCATCGTCTCCAGCCCCGACCGCAACTTCGTCACCCTGAAGATCACCACCGACGACGGCCTCACCGGACTGGGCGACGGCACCCTCAACGGGCGGGAACTCTCCGTCGCCTCGTACCTGCGCGACCACGTCGTGCCGCTGCTGATCGGCCGCGACGCGCACCGCATCGAGGATGCCTGGCAGTTCCTCTACCGCTCGGCGTACTGGCGTCGGGGGCCGGTGACCATGGCCGCCATCGCGGCGGTCGACGTGGCCCTGTGGGACATCAAGGCCAAGGCCGCCGGCATGCCGCTCTACCAGCTGCTCGGCGGGGCGTCGCGCACCGGGATCATGGCCTACGGGCACGCCTCCGGCCGCGACCTGCCGGAGCTGTTCGACTCGATCCGCCGGCACCTCGAACAGGGCTACCGCTCGATCCGGGTGCAGACCTCGGTGCCGGGCATCAACGCCGTGTACGGGGTCGCCAGCCAGCCCAGCGCCGACGGCAAGCGGTACGACTACGAGCCGGCGCAGCGCATCCCGCTGCCGGCCGAGGAGGACTGGGACACCCGCTCCTACCTGCGGCACCTGCCGGGCGTGTTCGAGGCGGTCCGCAACGAGTTCGGCCCGGAGCTGCCGCTGCTGCACGACGGCCACCACCGGATGACCCCGATCCAGGCCGCCAAGCTCGGCAAGGCGCTGGAGCCGTACGACCTGTTCTGGCTGGAGGACTGCACCCCGGCGGAGAACCAGGAGGCGCTGCGGCTGGTCCGCCAGCACACCACCACGCCGCTGGCGATCGGCGAGGTCTTCAACACCGTCTGGGACTACCAGACGCTCATCCGCGAGCAGCTGATCGACTACGTCCGCTCCGCCGTCACCCACACCGGCGGCATCACGGCCATGCGCAAGCTGCTCGACTTCGCGGCCCAGTACCAGATCAAGTCCGGCATCCACGGCCCGACCGACATCTCGCCGGTGGGTATGGCCGCCGCGCTCCACCTGGACCTGGCGATCCACAACTTCGGCATCCAGGAGTACATGCGGCACGGCACGCTCACCAACGAGGTGTTCCGGCAGTCGTTCACCTTCACCGACGGCTACCTGCACCCGGGCGAGCAGCCCGGCCTCGGCGTCGAGCTGGACGAGGAGGCCGCCGCCCGGTTCCCGTACGTGCCGGCCTACCTGCCGTTCAACCGGCTCCAGGACGGCACGGTCCATGACTGGTGAGGGAGGCCCCGGGGCGACCCCGACGCGGCACGTGGTCGTGATGGGAGTCTCCGGGGCCGGGAAGACGACGGTGGCCCGGGGCATCGCCGCCCGGACCGGACTGACCTTCGCCGAGGCGGACGAGTTCCACTCGCCGGCGAACGTGGCCAGTATGCGGGCCGGCGTGCCGCTGGACGACGCCGCGCGCCAGCCGTGGCTGGGGGCGCTGGCCGGGTGGATGGCCGCCCGCGCCGCCGACGGCGTGTCGACGGTGCTGGCCTGCTCGGCGCTGCGCCTGTCCTACCGCGACGTGCTGCGCCACGGCCCGCCGAGCGTGGAGTTCGTCCACCTGGACGGGCCGGCCGAGGTGATCCGGGAGCGGATGGCCCGGCGCGCCGGGCACTACATGCCAGCGAGCCTGTTGGAGTCGCAGCTGGCCACCCTGGAGCGGCCCCGCCCGGACGAGTCGGTGCTGGTGCTCGACGTGTCGCTGACGCCGGACGAACTGGTCTCGGCGGCGGTGCGCCGGCTCGGGCTGCCGGTCGGGGTCGCCGCCAACGGGTGACCGTCGCCCGGTCGCGGCGCGCCGCGACCGGGCGTCACCCCGGCAGCCCGTCGAGGTAGACCCAGCGGCCGTCCTCGCGGACGAAGCGGCTGCGCTCGGTCTGTGTCCCCGGGCGGCCGCCGTCGCGGTGGTGGGCCCGGAACTCGACGGTGCCGGTGGCGTCGAGCAGCCCGCCCCGCTCGGTGTCGACGACCTCCAGGCCGGTCCAGCGCCGGCCCGCGTCCAGCTCCAGCCGGCGTGGCCGGGTCGAGGAGTGCCAGCTGCGCAGCAGGTAGCCGGTGTCGCCGAGCACGAACGCGGCGTACCGGGAGCGCATCAGCGCCTCGGCGGTCGCCGCCTCGGCCTCGCCCCGGTGCAGCCGCCCGCAACACCGCGGGTACGGCTGGCCGGAGCCGCAGGGGCAGGACCCGTCGCCCGCCCCGCGGCGGGGTCGCTTCACCACGGGCACATTCTCGCCGACGCCCCGCCGCGCGGAGCCGGCACCCCGCCCCCGGGGCGGGGTCGGTCACGCCCCGTCCGCCGGCTTGTACGCGCGGATCACCTCCCAGCCGCCGGGCAGCACGGCCACCCGGTCGAAGCCGACCTCCTTGAGCAGGCCGGTGTAGAACTCGACCTCCCGCAGCCGGCTGACGCAGCTGTCGACCCCGATCAGGAAGTAGCTCCAGAAGAACTGCATCGCCAGCCGGTCCGGGGTGCGGAACTCCTCGCAGATCAGCAGCATGCCGCCCGGTTCGAGCGCCGCGTACGCCTTCTCCACCAGCCGCCGGGCGACCTCGTTGGGCCAGTCGTGCAGTACCCGGACGAACGCCATGGCGTCGTAGCCCGACGGCAGCGGTTCGGCGAGGAAGTCGCCACCGACGAACCCCAGCCGACCGGCGTGCCCACGCCCGGCCCGGGTGGCCTCCACCAGCGGCGCCACGGCCGGCAGGTTGTACACGTCGGCGCGCAGGCCGGGGGCGTCGTCGAGGACGTGCGCGGCGAGCGTGCCGTCGCCGCCGCCGACGTCCAGCAGGCGCCGCCGGTCCGGCCAGAGCAGCTCGGCGTTGCGGTGCACCGCCTCGATGACCGGGCCGAGCCCGACGGCCATGCTGCGCTCGAAGGCGGCGGTCTGCTCGTCGGTCTTCGGCGGCCACGCGAAGTCGTCGTCGCCCATGCTGACCTCGCCGCGCAGGCTCTCGGTCAGCCGCCCGTGCAGCCGGCGCCACGGGTAGCGGTCCCGGTCGCGTTCGACGGCGTCCGGGCCGACGACCGCCGCGACGGCGTCGCGCAGGCCGGGCGCGGCGCGGTACGTGGCCGTCGTGATGTCGTCGTCCGGCTCGTCGCGCGCGACGACGCCCAGGCTCTCCAGGCAGTCGAGGAACTTGTAGAGCCGCAGGGGCCGCACGTCGAAGCGGGCGGCCAGCTCGCCGAGGCGGGCCGGCCCCGGCTCCAGCGCGTCGAGCAGCCCCAGGCCGAGCGCCGTCTCCAGCACGTCGATGGCCTTGGGCCCGTTGGCGAGCAGGCTCATCAACGCCCGCGGCGACAGGGTGACATTCACCGTTCCAGCTCCTCTTGCAGGGCGTCCATGAACGCGTCGATCTCGTCGAGGGTGTTGTAGACGTGCGGGCCGACCCGCAGGTAGCCCCGCCAGCTGCAGACCATGTCGCGGGCGACCAGCCGCCGCTTGACCGCCTCGCCGTCGGCGATGTCCAGGCACACGACGCCGCCGCGCCGGTGCGGTTCGGTCGGGCTGACCACCTCGATGCCGGCCGCGGCGGCCCGCTCCAGGATCCGCCCGGTGCAGGCCAGCGAGTGCCGTCGGATCGCGGGGAGGCCGACCCCGGCCAGCAGGTCCAGGCCGACCTGGGAGACCAGCGAGGTGAGGGGGAACGGGGTGCCGCCGGCGAAGCGCCGGGCGCCGGGCGCCCAGCCGGTGGACGGCTGGAACGTCAACGCCCGGTCGCCGGCCTGCCAGCCGGTCGCCGCCGGCTCCAGCTGCGCCGCCAGGCCGGGGCGCACGTAGAGGAAGGCCGTGCCGACGCCGCAGAGCCACTTGTGGGCGCCGCCGAGGACCACGTCGACCCCGAGCGCCGTCACGTCCAGCGGTACGACCCCGACGGTCTGGAAGGCGTCGACGACCACCAGGGCGCCGACGTCGTGGGCGTGCCGGACCAGCCGGGGCAGGTCGATGGTGGCCCCGGAGGAGAAGCTGGCGTGCGGTACGCACACCAGCAGGGTCCGCTCGTCGATCCGCGCCTCGAGGGCGTCCTCGTCGAAGCGGGGGCCCGCCGAGCCGACGACCTCCGGGCGCGCCCCGTAGCGGCGGAAGGCGTTCCAGATGAACGGCACGGTCGGGTACTCCAGGTCGGTGGTCACGACCCGGTCGCGCGGCGGGCGGTAGTCGAAACAGGACGCCACCCGGGCGAGCAGGGTGCTCAGGTTCGCGTCGGTGACCACGCTGCCCGGGGGCGCGCCGATGAGGGCGGCGACCGTGTCGGCGTACCGGTCGAGGCCGTCGTGCCAGCCCTGCCAGACCTCGTCGCGCCAGCCGCGCAGCGTCTCCCAGTAGCCGGTGAGCACGTGCTCCGCGCCCCTCGGCACCGCGCCGGTGGAGTTGTTGTTCAGGTAGACGCAGCTGTCCAGCACCGGGAACTCGGCGCGCAGGGCGGCGTGCGCGGCGGCGTCGAGGCATCCGGGCGAGTCGGGACCGGACGCGGTGTCGGTCCGGTTCATTCGGCCCCACCTCCGGCCGGCCCGCCCGGCGCCGGGGGAGGCGGGTCGTGGGGGACGGAGGTGAAGACCGGGATCGACCGCACGGCGGCGAGGTAGGGCGTGCCCTCGGTGTAGCCGGTGCCGGGGCGGGGGCCCAGCATTCGGGTCGCCAGCCGGTGGTGGGTGCGCCGCCACTGCACCACGGCGGCGGCGAACGCGGCCATCTCGCGTCGCACGAGGTCGTCGTCCGGCGGGGGGAGCAGGCCGTCGCGCGTCGCCGCCCGGAACGCCTCGTCGATCGAGGGCTGCCCGGCGTGCACCAGGTCGCGTACCTCCGGCACCTGCTCGTAGGCCGCCGACCCCAGCCGCGACCCCTCGGGGGTGCGGCACAGCGACTCCATCAGCTTGTAGGAGCGGGACTGGATCGCGCTCGCACCCTCGGTGAACTCCCGGAACGTGCGGAAGGCGTCCGGCTGCATGGTGGCCAGCAGCGAGAAGAGCGGCCCGGCGGCGGTGAGCTGCTCGCGGGCGTACGCCAGCCGCCCGGCGGCCGGCCGCGCGTGGCCGGCGGCCAGGGCCGCGATGGTGCCGCGCAGCTCGTCGGCGATCCCCGCGAAGAGGCATTCGTACGCCTGGAGCACCCGGATGAACAGGTACTCGTCGTGTGACACGTAGACCGGCAGCATGCTCAGCCGCAGGGCCAGTTCCCCGGCCGGGTCGGGGTCGGCGGCGAGGGCCCGCAGCGTCTGTGGTGTCGCCGCCGCGTCGACGGCTCCGGCCAGGCCGGCGCGCACGAGGGCGGGGGACGCGGCCCGGACGCCGAGCCGGCAGCGCTTGGCCACCACCTCCCGGCCCGGGCGCTGCTCGGGCAGCAGGCCGGTGGCGCCGGAGTCGGCGGCCAGCTCGAACGCCAGCGCGTCGGCGACCAGGCGGACGAGGAGCAGGTCACGGCCCCGACGGGCCTCCTCGGTGCCGGCCGCCGGCCCCTCGCCACCGCCCTGCCCCTCGCCGTCGCCGCGCCCCCGGTCGTCGTGCGGCAGCCGGAGCAGGCGCAGGCCCAGGTAGCTTCGGTAGTCGTACCGGCCGTCCCACTTGTCGAGCGCCACGTCGAGGAAGTCCACCAGCAGCCGGGCGTCGGGGTCCCCCGGAGGCGCCGAGGCCGTCACCTGCGACCGGGCCTGGTCGAGCAGGGCCAGCAGTTCCTTTTCCACGAAGTGCTTACCGACCCGGTGGAACTCCGCCAGCACGGGGGAGTAGGGGAAACTGTCGGGCCCAGCGGTGCCGGACAGCCAACTCGTCAGTTCACGCACGAACCGCACCTCGATATTTCGGCCGCGACACACGGGTAGGGGGATTGACAATTACTGGCGGGTGGGGATTGTTACGGCCGGCTGGCACGGGAACTGTCAACCGATCCGTCGGCGGGCTTCAGGCGGGTCTGCCACAGTTCGGGGAAGAACCGGTGCCCGATGAGCTTGGCGAGCATCGTCGCCTCGGCGCCGGCGGGAGCGTGGCCGCCGACGCGCAGGGCGGTCTGGTAGTGCCGCACCCGCCACAGCGACACCCGCTCGTCCCACTCCATCAGCGCCTCGGCGAGGCGGTGCACGGGGTCGGTCGGGTCCGGTCGGCCCAGCGTCGACAGGGTGATCCCCCGCGCGGCCAGGTGGTCGGTGAAGGCCCGTCCGAGCTGCCGGCTCGCGGCCTGTACCCGCCGCCAGCCGGGCGATTCGGCGCCGGATCCCTTGCCCAGCGCGGGCTGCATGGCCTTGAAGTCGGCCGGGGAGAGGTGGCCGAACATCTCGAGCTGGTCGGTGACCAGCCGGACCCCGAGGGTCGCCCGGGCCAGCAGCGGCTCGGCCGCCGCGGGCTCGCCGGCGCGTACCCGGGCGACCGCCTCGACCAGTTCGGCCCCGGCCAGCTTCAGCCACAGCTCGGTGGACTGGTGCACCACCTGGAAGAGCAACTCGTCGCGGTGGATCATCTCCTCCGGACGCCGTTGCAGGTCGAGCAGCGTGTCCGTACGCATGTAGCGCGCGTAGTCCGTGGCACCGTCGCCAGGCAGCACAGGTGAGTGGTCGCGCTTCACAAGAATTGTCCCTCCGGTTGACGTCGGCGCATCGGGAACCGACGGCGCGACAACGTGCGGCGGCCATTATGCAACGACGAAAGGCAATGTGTCACGCCCCGGTCGCCGACCGTGTCCGAATCCGGGAAAGGGGGATTTCCGCCGCTTTCTGCGTCGCTCAAAGCCGTTTTAATAGCACACCGATCGATCTCAGTCAATCGCGGTGGGCGGCTTACACATCACACCGGCGGGGCGGGGCGGGCCGGTGCTCCGGCGCTGGGCGCCGAGGCGGCCGGCCGGTCGAGGCGAGCGTCCCGCCGGTGGGGGTCGGCGGCGTCCGGGTCAGGGCGGGAGGGAAGGACGGACCCGTCGCCCGCCGGAGGGCGGCCGGGCGCCACCCACCGCGCGGGTGGGCGGGGCGGCCGGGAGCCGCCGCCGGGCGGTGGGCGGGGGCGGGCAGGGGGCCGGAGTCGG
>NZ_JBAKHV010000087.1:0-17705 GCF_036906775.1 Micromonospora sp. CPCC 205561
GGCACCAGGCTGCCGGTGACGGCGGTCATCGCGACCAGGAGCAGGAGTGAGATCGCCTGGTCCCCGCGCCGGTCCGGCCGGCCCCGGGTCGTCCCGCAGCGCGTCTGCCCGCCCGCGTGCCGCCGCGTCCCGCGCCGGTCCGGCCGGGTCGTGCGCCTTTTCCGCCCGGTCCCGGGCGGCGCCAGCCTGGTCGTGCGCCCGCCGGGCCCGGTCCCGGGCCGCCGCGACCCGCTCCCGGGCCTCGGCCACCCGGCCCTTGGCGGCGGCGGCGCGGCGCTGCCACTCGGCGTCGTCGGCCCGGTCGCGGGCGGTCGCCGTCTGCCGGTCGCGCTCGGCGGCGGCCCGCCGCTCCCGGGAGGCCTCGGCGTGCCGGTCGCGCTCGTCGTCGCCCGGCAGGTTGCGGCCCAGCCGGGCCAGCAGCACGCCGGTGAGCACCCCCGCGGTCACCGCCGGGTCGGCCGCGTGCGGCTGCGCGGCGTCGTCACGCCGGGTCGGGGGCATCCGGCAGACCCGGGTCAGCAGGGTGTCCAGCACCGCCGGGGGCAGGCCCGGCAGCAGGTCGCGCACCCGGCCGTCGAGCTCGCGGTGCAGCCGGCCGAGGTCCTCGGCGCGCGGCGGGTGCCCGAGCAGCTCCCCGGCCAGCTCGCGCAGCAGCGGAGGGGCGACCGCGGCCAGGCCGAGGCCGACGTCGGCGTGCGCGCGGCGCAGCTCGGTGTGCAGCCGGTCCCGGTCGCCGGCGCGGACCCCGTCGACCACCCGGCGCAGCAGCTCCCGGGAGTCGTCGACCCGCTCGTCGGGGTCGTCGGCCGGGCCCTCCCGCCCGCCGGTCAGCTCGGCCACCCGCACGGACCACCAGCGGCGCGGCGCCGCCTCGGCGGCCGGCTCGGGGGTCGCGGCGCCGGGGGACGTCTCGCGCGGGGCGTCGTGCCGGGGGCGGCGCCGCTGCTCCGGCGACGCCGGGGCCGGCGAGCCGTCGGCGGCCAGCCCGATCGCGGCGAGGTACGCCGACAGCTGCTCCTGCGCCACCCGCAGCGCGTAGCCGGCGGTCTCGGCGTGCTCGGTGGCGGCGGAGAGCTCCGGCACCCCCATCGGGTCGGCCGACTCCTGTCGGACCCAGCGCAGCCGCTCGGCGGCCAGCCCGAACTTCTCCAGCGCCAGGGCCAGCTGGGCGAGCGGCAGGTCATCGGCGGCGGCGCGGACCTGCGCGCCGACGTCCTCGACGATGGACACGGCGCGACCTCAGAGCGTCGCGACGTAGAGTTGCGCCTGCTCGACCGCGACGAGTGTCGCGGCGAGGCACTCCTCCAGCTCCTGGCTGGCCTGGGTCAGCGACGACTGGGCCGCCTCGACCGTCTCGTGCCCGCTGCCCTCCAGCGCGCCGGCCAGGGTCTGCTGCGCCTCGGCCAGCTTCTCGCCGGCCGCCTGCACGGCGCTCTGGCCGTCGCCGATCTGTTGGAGCGCGACATCGATGGCTGCCTTGAGCTCGGCGACGCTCGCCACGGCGAAACCTCCTGGGGGCGGGGAGGCCTCCATTAGAGCCTATCCCTTGTGGTGAGAGAACAACCGCCCTGTCAGTGTTCCCGCCGTGCTGACCGGTTGTCGACCGGTGGTGCCGGGAGTCCGGTCAACGGGACCCGCCGGGCGGGCTCGCCCGGTCCCGCAGCCAGCGCGGCCCGTACACCTCGGCGCCCTGCGCGGTGACCCGTTCGCGCAGCTCACGGTCGGCGGTGACGACCAGCCGCCGACGTTGCGGCGCGGCGGCCACCAGCTCGACCACCGCGTCGTCGCCCGACCGGGGCGCGGCGACCACCCGGACGCCGTCCGTGCCCGGCACGTCGCGTGCCCGCCCCTCCACCACCAGCACCACCTCCACCGGGGGCGACAGCTCGGGGGGCAGCCCGGCGGCGGCCAGCGGGGCCAGCGAGTCGCGCAGCCGGGCGGTCGCGCCGGCCCGGTCCCGCCACCAGCCGTCCGGGCGGGAACCCACCACGTTCGCGGCGTCCACGATCAGCAGCGGCGTCGACTCCATCCCACCAGCCTGCCACCTGCGCCCGCCCACCGGGCCGGGAGCCCGGGCCGGGCCCGTCGCGCCACCGCCGGCCTCACCTCCGCGCCCCGGTCCGCCCCGCCGGTGGTGGCGTTTGTCGGGCCGACCGCCGGGTAGCCCCTGGCGACCGTGCCGCGCCCGACTGCGGAGGACAGACATGATGGGACCCGGTGAGTTCGGCTCCGACCCCTGGGACGAGTTCCTGGCCCGGTACTTCGGCCGGGGCGAGGGTGGACGCCGACCCGCGCACCGGGTCGACATCACCCGGCTGATGACCGCCGACGCCCGGGAGATGCTGGCCGACGCCGCCCGCCGGGCCGCCCAGCGGCAGAGCAGCGACCTGGACACCGACCACCTGCTCTGGGCCGCGCTGCAACGCGAACCGCTGCGCGACCTGGTCCGCCGCGCCGGCGCCGACCCGGACACGCTGCTGAACGCGCTCGGCGGGCGGGGTGACGGCGCGCCGCGGGGCGAGGTGCCGCCCAACCTGTCACTCACCCCGGCGGCCAAGCGGGCGTTGCTCGACGCGCACCAGCTCTCCCGGGCGATGGGCGCCAACTACATCGGCCCCGAACACATCCTGATGGCCCTGCCGCTCAACCCGGAGTCGCCGGCCGGGCGGATGCTCGCCGCCGGCCGGATCCAGCCGGAGTCGTTGCAGGCCGCCAGCGCCGAGCGCGGGCCGATGACCGGGCCGAGGCCGGACCGCGGCACGCCCACCCTCGACCAGTACGGCCAGGACCTCACCGACCTTGCCCGCAACGACCAGATCGACCCGGTGATCGGCCGCGCGGACGAGATCGAGCAGGCCGTCGAGATCCTGTCGCGGCGTACGAAGAACAACCCGGTGCTGATCGGCGAGGCCGGCGTCGGCAAGACCGCGATCGTGGAGGGCCTGGCCGAGCGGATCTGCGACGGCGACGTGCCGCAGACGCTGCTCGGCAAGCGGGTGGTCCAGCTCGACCTCGCCGGCCTGGTCGCCGGCACCCGGTACCGGGGCGACTTCGAGGAGCGGCTCAAGAAGGTCATCGACGAGATCCGGGCGCACCGCGACGAGCTGATCGTCTTCCTGGACGAGATCCACACCCTGGTCGGCGCGGGCGGGGCGGGCAGCGAGGGCGGGATGGACGCGTCCAACATGCTCAAGCCCGCCCTGGCCCGGGGCGAGTTGCGGGTGATCGGCGCGACCACGCTCGACGAGTACCGCAAGAGCATCGAGAAGGACGCGGCGCTGGCCCGCCGGTTCCAGCCGGTCTTCGTGCCGGAGCCCACCGTCGAGGACACCGTGGCGATCCTGCGCGGCCTGCGCGACCGCTACGAGGCCCACCACCAGGTGCGGTTCACCGACGAGGCCCTGGTCGCCGCGACCGAACTCTCCGACCGGTACGTCACCGACCGGTTCCTGCCCGACAAGGCGATCGACCTGATCGACCAGGCCGGGGCGCGGGTCCGGCTGCGCACCCGCACCCCCGCCTCCGACGTGCGGGAGCTGGAGACGCAGCTCGACGAGGTACGCCGGGACAAGGAGCAGGCGGTCGCCGACGAGCAGTACGAGAAGGCGTCCGCGCTGCGCGACCGGCTCGCCGAGCTGGAGGAGCAGATCCGCCTGGCCCGCGGCGACGAGGGCGTCTCCTCGCAGGTGCCGGAGGTCGGGACGCAGGAGATCGCCGAGGTGGTGTCGAGGTCCACCGGCATCCCCGTCAACCAGCTCACCGAGGAGGAACGCGACCGGCTGCTGCGCCTGGAGGGCCACCTGCACGAGAAGGTGGTCGGCCAGGACGACGCGGTCACCGCGGTCGCGGAGGCGGTCCGCCGCTCGCGTACCGGGCTGGCCGACCCGGACCGGCCGATGGGCAGCTTCCTCTTCCTCGGGCCCACCGGCGTCGGCAAGACCGAGCTGGCCCGGGCCCTGGCGGAGGCGCTCTTCGGTGACGTCGACCGGATGGTCCGGGTGGACATGAGCGAGTTCCAGGAGCGGCACACGGTCAGCCGGCTCGTCGGGGCGCCGCCCGGGTACGTCGGCTACGAGGAGGCCGGCCAGCTCACCGAGGCGGTGCGCCGCCGCCCGTATGCGGTGGTGCTGCTGGACGAGATCGAGAAGGCCCACACCGACGTGTTCAACATCCTGCTCCAGGTGCTCGACGACGGGCGGCTCACCGACAGCCAGGGCCGCACGGTGAACTTCAGGAACACCGTACTGATCATGACGAGCAACCTGGGCTCCGAGCTGATCACCGGCGCCCAGCGCGCCGTCGGCTTCGGCACCGGCGCCGAGGGCGCCGACCAGGAGCGCGACGAGCTGCGCGAGCGGCTGATGCGCCGGCTCCAGGAGAACTTCCGCCCGGAGTTCCTGAACCGCATCGACGAGGTGATCATTTTCCGCCGGCTGGAGGCCGAACAGCTGCGTCAGATCACCGGCCTGCTGCTGGAGGAGACCCGCCGCCGGCTGCACGCCCAGGACATCCGGATCGACTTCACCGCCGCCGGCGTCGACTGGATCGCCGAGCACGGCTACCAGCCGGAGTTCGGCGCCCGCCCGCTGCGCCGGGTGATCCAGCGGGAGGTGGACAACCACCTCTCCCGGATGCTGCTGGAATCGGCGGTCTCGCCGGGACAGCGGGTCACCGTGGACGCCCGCGACGGCCGGCTCGCCTTCGACGTGGCCGCCGGCGAGCGCGGCTACACCGCGGCCAGCACGTCCCATCCCCGATGACCGGAGGGCGCAGATGAGCGAACCCGAGGAGACCCGGGACGAGACCGACCGCACCGATCCGATCCTGGCGCCGCCGACCGCGAACCCGGCGCGGGTGCGCGTGCCGCCGCAGGGCCAGGGCGAGCAGGGCGGCGAGCCGGATCCGGCGGAGTCCGACCGCCGCCGTCGAGAGGAGGGCTGATGGTACGCGAGCAGCGGCTCGATCCCGAGGTGGAGGTGCTCTGGGAGGACTTCCACGCCCAGGTGAACGTCCCGTCGGAGCAGTTGCGGCAGTGGCTGCTCACCCGGGGCTCCGGGGAGGAGTCCTTCGGGCCCGACCCGGACCTCGACCTGCCCGCCCTGGGCCGGCGGATCCTGCGGGTGCTGAGCAAGCGCAAGGTCGACCTCACCCCGGAGGACATCGCGGTGATGCGGGACGCGATCGACGAGATCGAGTCCCGGATGGCGGAGAAGCCGCCGCGCGGCAACGCCGACGACGAGTGGCGGCACTCGCTGCTCGACCTGGGGCACGACGTCCTCGTCGAACGCTGACCCGGGCGGTGGCCGGCGGCGCCCGGGAGCCCCGGGCGCCGCCGGCGTCGGTCAACCGTGCTCGCTCTCCAGGCTGCCGATCGTCAGGCCCGCGGCGTCGGCGGCCGCCTCGCGGTCGCCGCGCGCCCGCTCCTCCCGGGTGAGCAGGTTCGCGTACTCGGTGACGTCCGCGGGATCGGGCACCTCCGGCAGGCGACGCAGGAAGGTCTCCACGTCGCGGGCGGCGGCGGTGTGCGCGGCGGCCGCCTGTCGGAGGGTTTCCCGGTCGTCGGCGGCGGGGTAGAGATCGGTCATGTCCGCCTGATACCCGGCGTCAGGCCGTTCGCACCCCCGCGGCCCCGGCGACAGTCAGCCCGCGCGCCCCGTAGGCCGGGTTGCGCAGCAGCCACGCCAGGTAGGCCGGGTGCGCCGCCAGCGAGTCGGTGTACGCGGCCAGCGCGGTCTCCAGCACCAGCTCGGCGTCCCGGGCGGCGGGGGAGTCCGGATGCCAGCCCAGCATCAGCCGCCAGCGCAGCGGCGTGCCGACCAGCATCCGGGTGACCAGCCCGGCGACCGGGCGGAAGGTGGCCTGGCAGAGCGCGATCGCCTCGCCCGAGTCCACCATGTCGATGCAGCAGCGCACGTCGGTCTCGTAGACCTTGCGGGGGGTGAAGCCGGCGCGGGCGCAGGCGGCGGCGAAGCAGTCGCCGAAGCAGCCGTCGCCCGGGGCGGCCACCCACTGCTCCCGGCTCAGGTCCACCAGGCTCACCTCCGCCCGGCCGGCCTGCTCGTGCTGCTCGGGCAGCAGCACGAGCACCGGGTCGACCGCCACCTCCCGCCAGGTCAGCCCGTACTCGGCCGGCGGGGTGGCGTCGCCGCACACCCCGATCAGCGCGAAGTCCAGCCGGCCGCCGCCGACCAGCTGGGCCAGCTCCTCGGCGGACCAGGAGGCGTGCGTGGTGATCTGCGCCGGCGGGGGCGTGGCGGCGAGGCGGTGCACGAGCCGGCCGAGGATGGGGCTGTTCACCCCGCCGAACCGGTAGCGGCGAGGCGCGTTCCCGGCCCCGGCCAGCCGCGCCGCCTCGTCCTGCAGCCCTTTCATCGCCGGCAGCAGCACCCGGGCCCGGGCGAGCACCAGCTCGCCGAGGGCGGTGGGCCGGGCGCCCCGCCGGTCCCGTTCGAACAGTGGCCCGCCCAGGGTCCGCTCGATGCGCTGAAGCTGGGCGGTGAGTGCCGGCTGAGCCAGGCCGAGCGCCGACGCCGCCTTGGTCACGCTCCCCGTCTCCGCGATCGCGCAGACCACCTTCAGGTGTCGCAGCTCCAGATTCATACCGTGACGGTATGACCCCGTCGCGGCCGGGGGAAGGGCCTGGGGGGATCAACGCTTTCCGATGTGTGTCGCCGCGCCCCCGCGCACCGGGGCGCGGCGCCGACTCAGCCCGCCGGAGGCTCGGTCAGGTCGGCCAGGTAGGTGGGCCGGCCCGTCACCGCGTCACGGACCTTGTCGAGCACCCCCACCGCGGGCTCGACGACCCGGTTCCACGGCGGGGTCGCCGGGGTGCCGGGGTGCGGACGGGTCGGTGCCGCCTCCTCGGCGATCTCCAGCCGGTTGCCCAGGCGGATCAGCTCCTCGGCGCTCGCCACCTCGCGCAGCGCCGCGACCAGTGCGCCCGCCTCCTCGACGTGGCGGCGGACCCGGGCGGCGACGTCGGTCAGGCCGTCCTCGGTGAGGCCCTTGAGCGCGGTCAGCAGCGCCCTGTCGTCGGCGATGGCCCCGTCGATCCGCCGCGCCGCGTCGGGCAGGGCGGCCCGGACGGCGGGCAGCAGGTACTGCTCCTCGGCGGAGAGGTGCCGCGACAGCGCCGCCGTGAGCACCTCCAGGCCGCGTTCGGGGGCGGGCTCGGCGCCCGGGGCGGTGAGCCGCCGCAGCAACTCCGCCAGCTGCCGGTGCTCGGCGTCGAGGATGTCGGCGATGCTGCGCCCGCCCGGCCGGAACCCCTCGTCCTCTCCGGTGGGCGGCAGCGGTGGCAGGGGAACGGTCATGGTGCCCTCCTCTGGTGGCGGGCCGAGCACGTGGTGGGCGCGGTCGCGAGCGGCGGTACCCGGCCGCGTCGGCGGCGAAACCGCTCCCGGCCGTCGACGGTCGTCGTTCCCGCCCCGGGCAGGCGGTGGCGCCCGGCGGGACGGAAGGCCGCTCCGGGCCGGTGGGCTGGTATGAAGAACCGATGACGAGCGACGCCGCCTCCGCCCGACCCGACCCGACCGAAGAGGTCGTCGACCTCTGCCGCGACCTCCTGCGGATCGACACCACCAACACCGGGGACCACGACACCAGCGCGGGGGAGCGCCTCGCCGCCGAGTACGTGGCGGAGAAGCTCGCCGAGGTGGGCATCGAGCCCGTCATCCACGAGTCGGCGCCCGGCCGGGCCAACCTGGTCGCCCGGATCCCGGGCACCGACCCCGGCCGCGGGGCGCTGCTGGTGCACGGCCACCTCGACGTCGTACCGGCCGACGCCGACGAGTGGTCGGTGCACCCGTTCTCCGGGGAGCTGCGCGACGGTTACCTGTGGGGCCGGGGCGCCATCGACATGAAGGACTTCGACGCGATGGTGCTCGCCGTGGTGCGGCACTGGCAGCGCACCGGGGTCCGCCCGCCCCGCGACATCGTGCTCGCGTACACCGCCGACGAGGAGGCCGGCAGCGACTACGGGGCGCACTTCCTGGTCGAGCGGCACCGCGGCCTCCTCGACGGTTGCACCGAGGCCATCGGCGAGGTCGGGGGCTTCTCGTACTCGGTCAACGACGACCAGCGGCTCTACCTGATCGAGACCGCCGAGAAGGGCATCGACTGGCTGCGCCTGCACGCCAGGGGCCGCCCCGGGCACGGGTCGATGGTGCACGACGACAACGCGGTCACCGCGCTCGCCGAGGCCGTGGCGCGGATCGGCCGGCACCGCTTCCCCGTGGTGGTCACCGACACCGTGCGGGCGTTCCTGGAGGAGGTCTCCGACCTGCTCGGCATCGAGCTGGACCCGGACGACCCGGAGACCGCGATCGCCAAGCTCGGGCCGATCGCCAACATCATCGGCGCGACGATCCGCAACACCGCCAACCCGACCCGCCTCGCCGCCGGCTACAAGGACAACGTCATCCCCGGCCGCGCCACCGCCACCATCGACTGCCGCAGCCTGCCGGGGCAGTCGGAACTGCTGGAGCGGCAGCTGCGCGAGCTGGTCGGCCCGGACATCGCGATCGAGTACGTCCAGCGCCAGCCCGCGCTGGAGACGACGTTCGACGGCGACCTGGTCGAGGCGATGTCCGCCGCGCTGCGCGCGGAGGACCCGGGGGCGCGGCCGGTGCCGTACATGCTCTCCGGCGGCACCGACGCCAAGGCGTTCTCGCAGCTCGGCATCCGCTGCTTCGGTTTCGCGCCGCTGCGGCTGCCCGCCGACCTGAACTTCTCGGCGTTGTTCCACGGCATCGACGAGCGGGTTCCGGTGGACGGACTACAGTTCGGCGTGCGGGTTCTCGACCGGTTCCTCCGCACCTGCTAGCCCCCGCCGCGGCACCCCGGTGCCCGGGCGGGCACATCCGATCGTGAAGGGACTCACCCACATGACCGACCAGCACGGTGAGCTGGACGCCGCCCTCGAGCGCGTGATCGAAGCGGCCCGCCACCACCTGGCCGCCGTCCGCGCCGCGCAGGGCCGTATCGACGACGACGACGTCTGGCAGGCGTACGTGGCGTTGAACAACGCGTCCTGCGCGTACGACGAGCAACTCCTGGACGCCTTCGGCGAGGTCACCCCCTGGGACGTCGAGTCGATCGACCCGGAGGAGGCGGACCAGCGCTTCGCGGCGGAGGGCGTGGAGCCCACCGACCCGCACCCGCTGGTCGTCTCGGTACGCCAGCGGCGCGACTACCGGGTGCCGAGCGTGTCGGCACTGATCCGGGTCGCGGAGGCGGCCCGACGGGAGGGCACCCCGGCCGAGGACGAGCCGGAACCCGTCGAGGGCGTCGGCGAGGCCGTGCTGGAGCTGTTGCAGAGCGGCGACGGCTCGCTCGGCGCGCTCGACGTGCCGGAGCTGGAGCCGCTCGACGGCGTGGTGATGGTCAGCGAGGTCGGCACCCCGGTCGACCTGGAGTCCTTCGACGACGACGACCCGGTGGGCCCGTTCCAGCCGGCCGCCGACGACCGGTTGGTCGGCCGGCTCGACGAGCACCCCTTCATGGAGCTCGACGAGGAACACGACCACGCCCACTAGCCGGCGCGACCCCGGGGCCCGACCCGACGGTCCGCCCCGGGGCCCGCTCCGGTGCTCAGTACGACAGCCCGGGCTGCGGCTGGTTGACCCGCCGCCGGCGCAGCACCACCTGGCGGGTGCCGTCGCGGTACAGCCGTACCCGGGCCAGCTCCCACCCGGAGAACTCCGCCTGGATCGCCAACTGCGCCGCTGCGGTCAACCGGTCGACGTCGGGCGGCAACCGCAGCGGCGCGTACTCGTAGTCCATGAGCCCTATGCTGCCCAGCCCGGAGCGCGTTTGCCACCCCCTCGCGGGTGACCCGCGCCGCTGCGCCGGGCGGGGCGCTCCGGACCGGCGGTCGCGGCCGGCGTCGGGCCCCCGGCCCGGTGACCGGGCGGCCGGCGTGCCGGGCGGGCCCGCTCAGAGGGCCGGCGGGTTCGCCGCCAGCAGGGCCGCCAGCGCCGCCGCGTCCAGGGCCAGCGCGCGCGGCGTGCCCGGGTCGACCACCAGCCCCCACGCCGGGTCGGGCCACTGCGCCAGCAGCTCCGCGCAGGGCACCGCGGCGAAGGGCACCCCCTCGCCGGCGAAGTCGGTCAGCGCGTCCGGGGAGGTGAAGACGGGCAACAGCGGCGCGCCGGTCGGGTCGGTGACGACCGTCCAGGCCAGGTCATGCCCCGGCCCCGGCTCCGCCGCCAGCGGCACGCAGACCGCTGCGGCGGCGAGGGCGCCGAGGTAGCGGGGCAGCTCCCGCCGCGCGGCGGCCGCGCCGAGCAGATCGAGCACGGACGGAGCGTCCGGGACGGCGTCGTCCCCCGCCTCGTCGGCGGCCACGGGCCCGGTCGGGGGCGCGGCCACGGGCCCGGTCGGGGAGGCGGCCACGGGCCCGGTCGGAGACGCCGCGACGGGCCCGGTCGCGGGAGTCGCCCCCGACCCGGACGCGACCGGCGCGGTGCCGGCCACCGCCGGTGGTGCGGGCGGTCGCGCCACCGGGGTCCGGGGCGTCGTCGGCAGGGTCGGCTCCGGCCGCACCCGGGGGCCGGTGGGCGGCAGGACCTGGCAGGACAGGGCGCCCGGCCGGGTGCTGAGCACCGCGGCGGCGGTCCGCGTGGCGAAGTCGCTCCACCAGCGCAGGTCCTCGGCGGTGCGTGGCGTCTCGTACCACCAGCCGCCGGCCCCCCGTGGCGCCCGCCAGCCGAGTTCGGCCAGGCATCGCTCGTCGTAGGGCGGGCAGACCCCCCGGACGGTGTCCCGGCGCACCATCAGGTGCAGCCGGCGGGGCCCGGCGGCGACCTCCAGGTCGGTGTCGTGGTCGCAGCCCGACAGGGTGTCGTGCAGCCGGGCGACGATGTCGGGCCACTCCGCCGGCGTCATGCCGGCGGCCCCGGCAGCCGGCCGTCGAGCCGCCCGAGCCGGCCCATCGCCTCCTCCAGCCGGCCCATCGAGGTGAAGTCGCCGGGGGTGCCGAAGATGCCCTCCAGGCCCGCGCCGAGCGTCGCGTCGAGGCCCTCGGTGCGCTCGTCGAGCCGCTCGGCCGCCAACGTGCGGGCCTGCCGGTACGCCTGCAGCACCATCGCCGCGAGGTCCTCGGTGCCCACGCGCAGCGCGGTCGGGGCGAGGCTGAGGTCGGTGAGCTCGCCGGTGGCGTCGACGGTGGCGCAGACCAGCCCGCTGTCGTCCGTGGCGGTGCCGCTGAGCTCGTCCAGGTCGTCCTTGAGGCCGGCGAAGCGGCGTTCGATGTCGGCGAGCCGTCCGGCGAGGGCGTCGAACGCGGACAGCGGGTCAGACATGAGAACCTCCCGTACGCGGCGCGGGCCGGGGTGGCGGCCCGCAGCCGCATGATCGTATCGTCGTCCCCGCCGGGCTAGTGGGGGAGGAACGGCGTGCCTGACATCGACGTCGACGTGCAGGCGGTACGGCGACTGGAGGCGGCGGCGAAGCGGGTGGCCACCGCGCTGACCGCGCTGGAGTCCGGGATCACGTCCGCGGGAGACCTCCCCGACGGGGCCTTCGGGCACCTGCCCTTCGTCAGCGACCTGCTCCGGGAGAAGTACGCCGAGCAGGTCACCGGCGGCTCGGAGCTGTTCCGCTCCGGCCACGACGCGTTCGAACGCGTCGGCGGGGCGCTCGCCGGGACTGCCGAGGCGTACGAGCGCAACGAGCAGGACATCGACGCGTCGTTCAAGGCCATCGGCGCCGGGACGGGCCGGTGAGCGGGCCGGCGGGGTCCGCCGTCGAGCTCTGGAACGGCGTCGACAACGCGCTCTCCGGCGTGGACAAGGCGGTCGACAGCGTCTGTCGGGCCCTGGCCTGGCCGCTGATCCAGCTCGTCGACCTCGTCGACGGCGAGCCGGCGGCGCTGCGCGCCAAGGCCGGTGAGTGGGACGTCCTCTCCGCGCGGGTCCGCGAGCTGGCGACGAGCCACCGCGGCGTACGCGAGGCCGAGCAGGCCGGCTGGCGCTCGCCGTCCGGCCAGGCGTACGGGCGGCGGATGGCCGAGGTCGAGCAGCAGCTGCTGGACGTCGCCGAGCAGTTCACCGCCACCGCCGAATACCTGCGCGGGGTAGCCGACGCGCTGCAGACCGTGCACGACGTGCTCGTCGACATCTGCGTGGAGTTCGTCAACTTCCTGCTGGTCACGCTCGTCACCGCGTTGCTGATGGCCCCGTTCACCGCGGGGGCGTCCTGGGCGGCCGGCGTGGCGCTGGGGGTCACCCGGGGCATGATCGCCCTGACCCGGATGCTGAAGATCATCCGACCGCTGGCGGCGCACCTGCAGAAGGTCGTCCGGCTGTTGCAGCGGGTCCTGCTCCACCTGCGCAAGCTCCGCAACCACCTGGACAAGCTGGTCGACAAGCAGAAGGCGCTGCGCGCCGGGCAGAAGTACGCCGACCGGCGCCGCGCCGCCGGCGACGCCGACAAGTGGCACCACAGGTTCACCGACCCGGCGAAGGGCACCTGGAAGCTCGGCAGATCCGGTTCGCCGTTCGACATGAGCACCTTCGAACGTCTCGGGGCGCTGCGGACGCACGGCATGGCCGACGGCGCCCGGACGATCGGCCGGGACTGGGTCACCAACCTGCCGTGGAACATCCCGAACTCCGTGGTGCACGGCGCCACCTGGGGCGGCGTGGCGATGGTCTCTGGCCTGTCGGTGCCCGGCTCGGAGCAGGTCGGCGACAAGGTCGACGCGGCGGTGCGGGGCGGCGCCGAGTGGATCGACCAGAATGTCTTCGGGCAGCCGCCGGCGGACCAGCCGGCCGGCAGGTGACGGCCGATCGAGGGGGTGGCCCGTGTCCGAGGGACGCGGCCGGCTGGGCCGGCTGACCGACGCGGTGCTCGGCGGGGCGCGGATGGCGCGGGACAGGGCCCGGGAGCTGCGCGAGGAGTTCCGCACCACGGACGAGCCGGAGCGCGCCCTGGTCGCTCCGCTGCTGCCCGGGCAGGAGATCCGCTACGTCGGCCTGGCGCCGGTGCGGGCCCCGGAGAACCATCGGGCCGGCAGCCAGCTCGCCGACCGGGTGGAGGCGGAGCTGGCCGAGGCGCTCGACCCGCGCGCGCTCTTCGGGCTGCTCAACGTCGTCAACCCGGTCGCCTGGGTGGACGCGGTGATGACGCCCGTGCGGATCGCCACGGGCGTGCTGCTGCTGCCGGGCCGCGCCGCCGTCCTCGCCGCCGGCGCGCCGGAGGCCGTCGAGGCGGAGCCCGCGCCGGGCGCCGCACCCCGGCAGCCGCTGCCGCTCACCGCCGAGCAGGAGGCGTTCCGGGCGCTGTTCCGGCTCAGCCGCCACCGGCCGCTGGCCGACCAGCTCGCGGAGATCGCCTACCGGCGGCGGTACGTCTTCAGCGGCGACCTGGCCACCCTCGCCGGCAGTCTGCTGCTCTTCCTGGAGCGCTACACCGGGACCCCGCTGGTGGTCACCGACACCCACCTGCACCTGCTGCGGATGGGCCGCCGCCCCGACCCCGGCAGGGAGGACCGGCGGCGTCCCCACGTGCTCTGGAGCGTGCAGCGGCGGCGCGTCGCCCGGATCGACTCCGAGCACGGGGGCGCCCGCCTCATGCAGTTCCCGTCCACCGTCGCGTTCGACGACGGGTCCTGGATCCGGATCGTCAACCCCGCCACCCGGGACGACCAGTTCCGCTTCCTCGCCGCCGTACGCGAGCTGCCCGGCCGGCGCCCCGCGGCCTGAGCCGGCCGGCCGGCGCCCCGCACGGCGCAGCGGCGCCGGGCCCGGCGCCAGTGGCAAGCGGTCGCGCCCGAGTGGCAAGCGGTCGCCCCCGGGCCGCGAGTGGTCAGCCGTCGCGCTCGGGATAGCCGACCGGCACGGCCGACACGTCGTCCAGGGCGGTGACGATCTCCTCCGGCAGGGTCATCCGCTCGACCTGGAGCGCGCCGAGCAGCTGCCCGACGGTCCGCGCCCCGAGGATCGGCGCGACCACCCCGGGCCGGTCGCGGATCCAGGCCAGCGCCACCTCCAGCGGCGAGACGCCCAGGCCGCCGGCGGCGGTGGCGACCGCCTCCACGATGCTGGAGCAGCGCGGCTCCAGGTAGGTCGCGACGAAGCGCTCGAAGTGCGGCGAGGCCGCCCGCGAGTCGGCCGGTCGGCCGTGCCGGTACTTGCCGGTGAGCACCCCGCGGCCCAGCGGCGACCAGGGCAGCACCCCCAGCCCGAGGGCGTCGCAGGCGGGCAGCACCTCCCGCTCCACGCCCCGCTCCAGCAGCGAGTACTCCACCTGCGCGGCCACCACGGGAGCCCGCCCCGGCCAGGCCGTCTGCCAGGCGGCCGCCCGCGCGGTCTGCCAGCCGGCGAAGTTCGACACCCCGACGTAGCGGACCCGGCCGCTGGCCACCGCGTGGTCGAGCGCGGCGAGCGTCTCCTCCAACGGGGTGTCGGGGTCGTAGCCGTGCAGCTGGAACAGGTCGACGTGGTCGGTGCCGAGCCGGCGCAGCGAGGAGTCCAGGGTGCGCAGCAGGTGCCCGCGGGAGCCGTCGCGCCGCCGGCCGCTGCCCGGTCGCAGCCCCGCCTTGGTGGCGATCAGCAGCTCATCGCGCGGCACCAGGGAACCCAGCAGCGAGCCGATCACCGACTCGGCGTCGCCGTCGCCGTAGACGTCGGCGGTGTCGATCAGGTTGCCGCCCGCGTCGAGGTAACCCTTCAGCTGGGCGGCCGCATCGTCGGCGTCGGTGTCCCGGCCCCACGTCATGGTGCCGAGCGCGAGCCGGGAAACCGCCAGCCCGCTTCGGCCGAGCGGTCGCTGTTGCATGGGTGAACCTTATTTCGAACGGGGCCCGGCCGATATCCTCGCTGCCGTCAAGTCTGCCGGGCGCGTCGCGTTTCCGACCGTCCCGGCCACCCCCGGTTTGTGGTGAGCCGGTGGACGGGTCTCCTTGCGGCATTGCGTAACCTGGTGCGACTTGTGCGCGGATGGGGGAGGACCTAGTGCGACTCGGACTCAGCCTCGGATACCAGACGGCGTGGAGCACGCCGGCCGACCACCTGGCCTTCGCCCAGGAGGCGGACCGGCTCGGCTACTCGGTGGTGTGGGCGGCGGAGGCCTACGGCTCCGACTCGCCGAGCATGCTGGCCTGGATGGCCGGTCAGACGGAGCGGATCGACCTGGGCAGCGCGGTGATGCAGATCCCCGCCCGGACCCCCGCGATGACCGCGATGACCGCGGCGACCATCGACGCGCTCTCCGGCGGCCGGTTCCGGCTGGGCCTCGGCGTCTCCGGCCCGCAGGTCTCGGAGGGCTGGCACGGCGTACGGTTCGCCAAGCCGCTGGCGCGCACCCGCGAGTTCGTCGACATCGTGAAGCTGGCCGTGGCCCGCAAGAGCGTCGCCTACGACGGCGAGTTCTACACGCTGCCGCTGCCCGACGGCCCGGGCAAGGCGCTGAAGCTGGGCTTCCACCCGCCGCGCGAGCACATCCCGATCTACCTGGCCGCGGTCGGCCCGAAGAACCTGGAGCTGGCCGGCGAGATCGCGGACGGCTGGCTGGCCGTCTTCTACGCGCCGGAGTTCGCCGAGGAGCAGCTCGCGTCGGTGCGCGCCGGGCGGGCGAAGGCCGGCAAGGAGCTGGCCGGCTTCGACGTGGTCCCGTCGGTGCCGGTGGTGGTCGGCGACGACCTCGCCTCCTGCGCCGAGCTGGTCCGCTGGTACGCCGCCCTCTACGTCGGCGGCATGGGCAGCCGCCAGCAGAACTTCTACAACCAGCTCGCGACCCGGATGGGCTACGGCGACGCCGCCCGCGAGGTGCAGGAGCTCTACCTTGCCAAGCGGCAGCGCGACGCGGCCGCCGCCGTGCCGATGGAGTTCATCGATCGTACGTCGCTGCTGGGCCCCAAGGAGCGCATCGCCGAGCGGATGCGGGAGTACGCCGCCGCCGGCGTCACCACCCTGTCGGTGAGCCTGTTCGCGGCGGACCGGGACAGCGGCGTGCAGACCCTGCGCGCGGTCGCCGAGGCGCTGGACCTCTCCGGAGTCGGCGAGTGACCTGGATCGAGGCCATCGTCCTGGGCATCGTGCAGGGGCTGACGGAGTTCCTGCCGGTCAGCTCGTCCGGGCACCTGCGGATCACCTCGGCGATCTTCTTCGACCGCGACGCCGGGGCGTCGTTCACCGCGGTCACCCAACTGGGCACCGAGGCGGCGGTGCTGATCTACTTCGCCAAGGACATCTGGCGGATCACCAGGACGTGGCTGGTCGGCATCCGGGACAAGTCGGTCCGTGCCAGCCTCGACTACCGGATGGGCTGGTACGTCATCGTCGGCTCGATCCCGATCGGGCTGTTCGGCTTCCTGTTCAAGGACCAGATCCGCACCGCCGGGCGCAACCTCTGGCTGGTGGCCACCACGCTGATCGTCTTCGCGTTCGTGCTCGCCTTCGCCGAGTACTGGGGGCGGCAGAGCCGCAGCCTGGAGCACTTCCGGATGCGCGACGGCGTGGTGATGGGCTTCGCCCAGGCGATGGCGCTGATCCCCGGGGTGTCCCGCTCCGGCGGCACGCTCACCGCCGGGCTGCTGCTCAACCTCACCCGGGAGGCGGCGGCGCGGTACTCGTTCCTGCTGGCCATCCCGGCGGTGGTGATGTCCGGGATCTTCAGCGTCGGCGACGTCTTCGAGCCGGCGGCCCCCGGCACGTCGGTGCCGAGCGTGGCCCAGATGGTCGTCGCGACGATCATCGCGTTCGCCATCGGGTACGCGGCCATCGCCTGGCTGCTGCGCTACGTCGCCCACCACACCCTGTACGTCTTCGTGCTGTACCGGGTCGCGGTGGGCACCCTGGTCCTCGCGCTGCTGATGACCGGCACCATCAGCGCCACCTGAGCCCGCGCGCCCGCCGGCCCCGCCCCCGAGACCCGGTGGGTGCCGGCGGGTGCCCCGATCCGGGTACCCCGGCAGGCGACCGGCGCCGGGCGCAGGGTCATAGGGTGGTCCCGTGGCGACCCTCTTGCTTCTGCGACACGGCCGGACAACCGCGAACGCGGACGGCGGGCTGGCCGGACGCCAGCCCGTCGAGTTGGACGAGACGGGCCGGGCCCAGGCGACGGCGGTCGGCGAGCGGCTGCGGGCCGTGCCGCTCGCGGCCGTGGTGACCAGCCCGCTGATCCGCTGCCGGCAGACCCTGGAACTGGCGTTGCCCGGGGTCGAGCCGGCGGTCGAGGAGGGCCTGATCGAGTGCGACTACGGGGCCTGGGAGGGGCAGCCGCTGAAGAAGCTCGCCAAGGAGCCGCTCTGGCCCGTGGTCCAGCAGCACCCGAGCGCCGCGGTCTTCCCGCAGGGGGAGGCCATGGCGGCGACGGCGGCGCGGGCGGTGGCGGCGGTGCGTACGTGGGACGCCCGGGTCACCGCCGAGCACGGCCCGGAGGCGGTCTGGTTGGCGTGCAGCCACGGCGACGTGATCAAGGCCATCGTCGCCGACGCGCTCGGCGTACACCTGGATCTCTTCCAGCGGATCGTGGCCGATCCGGCGTCGGTCACGGCGATCCGCTACACCCCGCTGCGGCCGTTCCTGGTGCGGCTCAACGACAGCGGCGGCGACCTGGCCGGGCTGGTGCCGCCACCGCGTAAGCGACGTGGCCGGGCCGCGCGGGCGGCCGGTGCCGCCGAATCCGACGCGCCGGTCGGCGGCGGCGCGGGAGCGGGCCGGTGACCGCCCGGCGGCGCCTCGCCCCCGCGCGGCGGCGTC
>NZ_JBAKHV010000088.1:0-16100 GCF_036906775.1 Micromonospora sp. CPCC 205561
CGCCGGGCGGTCCGGGCCGCGGCCGCCGTCCGGTCCGCCGCCGGTGCCGCCGTCCGGTCCCCCGCCGGTGCCGCCGTCCGAGCCGCCGCCGGGGCCGCCGTCGTGCTGGCGGGCCGCCTCGGGCAGGGTGCGGTCGGTGGAGTGGTCCAGCACCCGCAGCGCGGCCAGCGCCGCCATCGGCACCACCAGTGCGCCGGCGGCGCCGGCCACGTCCAGGGCGTCGCCGCCCAGCAGGCCGCCGATCACCGCGGCGACGGCGGTGCCGGCCATCGCCGCCCGCATCGCCGGGTAGATGCCGAAGAGCCGCATCAGCCCGCCCCACGGCTGGAGCAGGGCGAACCAGACCAGCAGGGCACCGGCCAGGGCCAGCACCGTCAACGGGCTGTTGACCAGGGTGTCGAAGTTGGCCGTGCTGGAGCGGTGCACCGTGAGCCCCCCGGTGCCGTCGCCGACGGCCGCCAGGAACCGGCCGAGGCTGCCCCGCTCGGCGGCGGGTCGGCGCAGGTCGAGCACCGCGAAGCCGATCGTCAGCGCGAGCCCGGCCATGGTGGCCCAGGCCAGCCTGCTGATCGTCAGCCAGCCGCCGGCGCTGATCGCCGCGGCGACGCTCAGCCCGGCGGTCAGCGCGATCGCGCCGATCGGGTCGGCTCCCAGGTAGGGGCTGCCGACGACCAGCACGGCGGCGCCCCCGACGGCCACCATCACCGGCGGCCGCCACGACCGGCGGACCCGCTGGGCCAGCCACCCCGCGCTGAGCAGGGCGCCGGCCAGGAACACCCCGAGCCCGACGGTGCCCAGTCCCGAGTACCGGCCGCCCTCCAGGGCCGAGTAGCCGACCACCCCGTTGAGCTGGAGACGGGCGCCGGTCAGCACGTCCATGCCCACGATCAGCGTGGTCAGGCCGGCCACCGCGCCGAGGGGCCCGAGGGTGTTCGGGTAGCCCGGCGCGAGCCGGACCACGGCGGTCGCGGCGACCAGCAGCAGCACGGTCACCCCGGCGAAGTACGCGCCGGCGTGGTCACCGCGCCACCAGGGCACGACGTCGGCGAGCAGGGCCGCCGGGACGGCGAGGGCCGCCGCGACCAGCAGCAGCTCCATCACCGCCACCACCCGCCGCGACACCGGTTCGGGACCGTGCGGGCCGGCGTGCCGGCGGGCCCGGCGCAACATCGGCAGCACCGCCACGGCCAGGACCACCTGGGCGCCGGCCAGCAGGGCGAAGAACCAGTCCGCCACCCGGCGCTGGGCGGCGGCCTCCCGGTCGGCGTCGGCGGGCTCGGCGATCGCGGCGGCCAGGTCCGCGGGCCGACCGCCGACCGACTCGGCCGACCGGCCGAGGAAGAGCCGCTCCGGCATCGGACGGCCCAGCGCGGTCAACGCGGTCGGTGCCAGGTCGACCAGTTGCAGATAGCCCTCCCGGCCGGTGCTGGCCGAGGTCAACCAGCCGCGCTCCCAGCCCGGCCCGTCGGCGACGGCGACGTGCAGCCGGGACGGCGCGTCGGTGTCCGACACCCCGGCCAGCAGCACCAGCGAGCGCGGCGGCCGGGCGGCGAGCACCCGGGCCAGGCGGGCGTCGGCCTCGCGGGCCGCCGCGGCCCGCGCCGCCGGGTCCTCGCCGGCCACCGTGCCCAGGTCGACGATGCTCAGCACGCAGGAGCCGAGCAGCTCGGCCGGGTCCGGCGGGAGCGCCGGCGCGTACCGGTCGACGCGACCGAACGGCCGGGCGGCGGCCACGGCCGCCCCGGGGCCGATCGCCACGGAACAGCGCACCGACTCCGCCAGGGCGCCGGGGACCGTGCCCCAGGGCAGCCGCTCCTGGTTGTGCAGGACGACGCTCTCCTGGTCGGGCAGGTTCGCGCCGATGCCGTCGGGCTGCTCCACGGTCACCGCCGCGGGCGGGCAACTCCCCGCCTGCCGGCTGCCGTTCCACGCGGCGTAGCTGCCCGCGCCGAGGGTGAGCCAGCCGTCCACGGGACACGTCGGCCGGTGCGCGGAGCGGACCGAGAGCGAACCGATCGAGCCGTCCCGGGCCATCCGCCACAGCGTCGGCGTGTTCTGCGCGTCGACGTCGTCCCAGCGCAGCCCGGCCACCCCGGCCAGCACCACGAAGTCGGCGGAGCGCCCCGGCGCCTCCCGGTCGGGCCGGGCGGTCAGCGCCGTGATGCCGAGCGCCACCACGACCAGGGTCAGCAGGATCGGGGCGATTCTGCGCAGCATCACCGGCGTCCCGTCGACGAGGCGTCGGCGCCGGGGGCGGGCGGCCCGGCGGGGTCCCGGTCCAGCTCGGCGTAGAGCGCCGCGAGTTGGGCGAGGGTGTCCGCCTCGGTGGGCCAGGTCGCGGCCCGCTCGGCACCGCGTCGGGCCAGCTCCGCGCGGCCGGCGTCGTCGTCGAGCAGGGCGCGCACGGCCGCGTCGACCGCGTCCACGTCACCCGGCGGCACCAGCGCCGCGGCGTCGCCGACCAGCTCCGGCAGCCCGCCCACGGCGGTGGCCACCAGCGGTACGCCGGCCCGCATCGCCTCCTGCGCGAAGAGCTGACGGGCCTCCCAGTCGCTGGTCACCAGCGCCAGGTCGGCCCCGGCGAGCAGGTCGGCCACGTCGGTGCGGTGCCCGAGCAGGGTCACCGGGGCCCGGGCGGCGGAGATCCGGGCGGCCAGCGGCAGGTACGCGGGTCCGCTGCCGGCGATCACCACGGCCGGCGGCGGGGTCCGGTCACGCCACCGGGCGGCCGCGTCGACGAGCACGTCGTACCGCTTCTGGGGGTGCAGCCGGCCGACGGAGAGGATCAGCGGCCGGTCCTGGCCGACGCCGAACTCGGCGCGGACGGCGGCCCGGCGGCGGCGCGGCACGGCCAGTGCCGGCGCGGCGACCGGGGCGAGCCGGGCGTCCGTCGCGCCCAGCGCGGCGGCCCGCTCGACCAGGTCGGCTGAGGCGCCGAGCGCCACCCGGGCGCCCCGGGCGACGATCCGCTCGACGAGGCGGGAGACGCCGCCGCGCAACCCGCCCGCGAGCACCGCGTTGTGCCAGGTGACCACGAGCGGGGCGGTCGGCCGGGCGAGTACGGCGACCAGCCCGGCGCGCAGGCCGTGGGCGTGCAGCACGTCGACCGGTTCGGTGGCGAGCGCCCGACGCAGCGCGGTCACCGCGCGGACGTCGCCCGGCGTGGGGTTGGCCGGGATCTCCACCGGCCGGAAACGGGCCCCGACGGCCGTGAAGTCGAACTGCTCCTGCGTCGCGGCGGGACCGCAGACCAGTACGGTGGCGCCCGCGGCGGCCAGGCCCTGGGCGAGCGAGCGGACGTGCTGACCGACGCCGCCGGTGCTGGAGGCGAGCAGCAGGGCCACCGTGCCCCGCCACCCGGGAACCGGTGCCGGGCCGGTCACCGCGACCACCCCCGCTCCCCGGTCGTCGTCGGCCGGTCACCCGTCCTGCACCCGCTCACCGGGACACCGTCTCCTTCCCGTCACCCCGCTCCGGGGGGATGTCGCCCTCGCCGGTTCCTTCGGCGGGGGTCGCCGGCCCGCGCCGGCCCGCCCTGCCCAGCCGCCGGAGCACCCCGGCGAGCAGCGGCGCCACGTCCCGCCGGTCGACCAGCCAGACGACGGCGAGGAACACGACGCCGACCGCGACTCCGGACAGCATGCCCTGCACTAGTGCGCCCGGTGTCGTCGGGGTGCCGTCGGCGGCCGCTTCCAGGCCACGGGCGACGGCCGTCCCGGCGAGCGCGGCCAGGGCGCCGGCGAACAGTCCGGCGGCGCCGGCTCGGGCCGCGCCGGCGAGCGCGGTACGCCCGGCCGCGCGCCGCACGGCGACGAGCAGCAGCCCGCCCAGCAGCACCATTCCGACCGAGTTGGCCAGGGCGACCGCGAGCACCCGGTCCGCCACCGGCAGGAGGACCGCCAGCGGCACCGCCGCCACCGGCACGGCCAGCCAGCCGGCGGTGATCGCAAACGTCGCCGGGCGGGTGTCGCCCCGTGCGTAGAGGGCGCGGGAGAGGACCGCGAAGAGGCCGTAGCCGAGCAGCCCGGGGGCGAACCCGACGATGGCTGCGGCGGTCGAGCCCGGGTCGCCGGGGTAGAAGAACGCGGCGACCGGCGCGGCCGTGCCGACCAGCGCCGCCCCGCCCAGGCAGCTGAACAGCAGCACCCCACGCACGGTCGAGGAGAGCATGCGGCGGTACTCCTCGTCCCGCCCCGCCGCGGCGGCGGTCGCCAGCGTCGGGTACGCCGCCACCGCCAGGGGCACCGCCAGCACCGCCCAGGGCAGCAGGTACATGGTCTGGGCCAGGTTGAACACCTGCGGCGAACCGGTCGGGCCGCCCGAGACGCGCTTGAGCAGCACCAGCAACGCGACCTGCTGCGCGGTGACGGTGACCACCCCGGCCGTCGCCAGCCCGCCCACCCGCGCCCGGGCGTCGGGCGGGAACGCGTACCCGGGGCGTGGCCGCAGGCCCAACCGGCGCAGCGGGACCAGCAGCGACAGCGACAGCACCACCACGCCGAGCGTGGTGCCGGCCGACAGGATCAGCTCGCCCCCGCCGCTCACCTGCGCCACGCTGACGCCCCGTCCCTCCGCCCCGCCGAAGGCGAGATACACCACGATCACGGTGAGGCTGGACAGCAGCGGCGCGATCACCGGCCAGGCGAAGCGGCGGTGCGCCTGGAGCACCCCGGTGAGCACGATGCCGACGCCGTAGAGCGGCAGCTGCGGGGCGAAGACCCGCAGCATCCGCGCACCGGCCGCCAGCTCGGCCTCGGAGCGCCCCTCGCTGAGCAGCGACACGATCGGGCCGGCCGCCACCGCGACCAGGACGGCCAGCGGCACCAGCAGGGTGACCGTCCAGGTGAGCAGGGCCCCGGTGGTGGCGGACACCGCGCGCCGGTCACCGGCCGCGACCGGCCCGGCCAGCAGCGGTACGACCAGGCTCGCCAACGCGCCACCGGCCACGATCTCGAAGATGATGTTCGGCGCGGTGTTGGCGATCACGTACATGCCGCCCAGGTCGCTCTTCTGCACGACCCAGGTGAAGACGGCGGTACGGCCGAAGCCGGCGAGCCGGCTGACGACGGTGAGGACGGCGATGAGCGCGGCCGCTCCGGCGACACGGCCGGCGCCGGCGAGGGGTGCCGGGGTCGTCACGTCAGTCGGTGCGACGGCCCAGCGCGTCGAGCTCGCGCAGCCCCGGGGTGCGCTGGATGACCTGGGTGAAGCTGACCTTCTCGCTGGCCGCGGTGAGGCCGGCGAGCACGGCGAGCAGCCCGGTCCGGCCGACCGGCCCGGTGCGGGC
Source organism: Micromonospora sp. CPCC 205561 (assembly GCF_036906775.1). NCBI lineage: Bacteria > Bacillati > Actinomycetota > Actinomycetes > Micromonosporales > Micromonosporaceae > Micromonospora > Micromonospora sp. CPCC 205561. Next base: position 5,288 of record NZ_JBAKHV010000088.1, read on the forward strand.
GGCCAGCGCGACGCCGAGCAGCGCGCCGAGCGCGTTCGCGCCGCTGTCGCCGAGCATCACGTCCTCGCCGAGGTCGGCGGGGAGCAGCCCGGCGGCGGCGCCGACGGCACCGGCGGCGATCCCCCCGTGCGGCCCGCCGGCGAGGGGGGCGCCGAGCAGGAGGCCGGACTTCAGTGCCCGGCCCGGGCGCAGGTCGAGCAGGTTGAGCAGGTTCGCGGTGCCGGCGATGACCCCGGCGCCGAGCAGCACGTCGACGCCCCGACCCAGCGGGCCCTGCCGCTGGCGGCGCCGGTGCCCGGCCACCCGGGGGTCCGCGGCGAGCAGCGCGGCGGCGCCGAGGCCGGCGGCCCCCACCCCGACCACCTTGACCAGCCCGGCGGTGACCCGGCCCTCGTGCAGCGCGGCCAGGTGCCCGGCGAAGCCCTTGGCCGCCTTCTGCTCCGGCCGTGCCCCGACCACGTCGTCGTAGAGGCCCACCGCCCCGGCGCCCACGCCGGCGACCAGGGCGGCGGCGCCGGACGGGCCGCTGGAGGCGCCGAACGCGCCCGTCGCGGCGGCGCCCGCCGCGAGCGCGGGGCCGGCGGCGAGCGTGACGGTACGGCCGCGGAAGTTGGTCCGGTCGAGCGCGGGCCCCGCCGGCGAGGTGCGCACCTCGCGCAGCGCGTAGCGGGCGGTCGCGGCGCCCGCGCCGGCGATGAGCAGTCGTCCGAGCAGGCTCATGCCGCCCCCTCCCGCCGCACGTGGAAGAACTCTGATCCGGACACCGGGGTACGTCGTTCGCTCACTGGGGCAGTCTAGGCAGCAGGGTGGCGTTGTCGGCGACGCCGTACTGCCCGGCCTTCTTCTCGGTGACCTGCTGCACCAGCGCGAGGGCGGTGACCAGCTGGCCCTGGACGGTGTTGGCGTTGTCGACGGTGGAGATGGACTCCACCAGCACCGGGTCGCTCCGGACGGCCGCCACCAGGTTGCCGCCGGCCGAGCCGTTGCCGCCGACCACGATCGCCCCGGTCCGGTCGAACTGCTCGGCGACCTTCAGCACGGACTCGTCCTTCTTGGCGGAGTCCTTGTCGACGTACGGCTGCCCACTGACCACGACGGCGGCCTCCGCCGACCCGCTGACCCGGTCCTCCGTGGTCAGGTAGTTGGCGTTGGTGTACGCGGCCAGCACCGCCCGCCGGTCGGCCTCGCTGACCGGGGCCGCGCCGGGCGCCCGGTCGAGCAGGACGCTGGCCAGCAGCGCGCTGGAGGTCTCCACCCCGTGCCCGTTGCCGGGCAGGCCGGAGGTCGGCGCGCTGGTCGGGCGCGCGGCGGTGACGGCCAGCTCCAGCAGGTTGTTGTTGTTGTCCGGCTCGATGAACTTGTCCTGCAGGTCGATGCGGCCGCTGACCTGGGCCCCGGCCAGTCGCAGCATCTTGATCACGCCCTCGGTGTGGTCGCGCCCGGTGGGCAGGCTGACCACCACGACCCGCTTGCCGGTCAGCGTGCCGGGCAGGAGGATCTCCGCCATCTGGGCCGTGAAGTCCTCCTCCAGCTCCAGCTCGCGCTCCATGCTCTGGACCGCCTGGCGCATCTGCTGGTTGTCCTTGCGCAGCGCGTTGACGTTCTCCTTGAGGGAGTCGGCCACCGGGCCGTTCAGGGCGGCGGTGCCGACCACCAGACCGATCGCCAGCGCGAGGAAGACCGCGGTCAGGGACACGACGTGGTACCGGAAGTTGATCACACCTGCAGCCTCTTGATCGGTGGGACGCTAGAAAAGCTGTTCGAGCTGGAACACGAAATTGTTCCACCACTCGGAGACCACGCCCAAATACGCCTTGCCGACGGTGGAGACGGCCACGGCCGACGCCATCGCCGCGATCGCGGAGAGCACCAGCAGCAGCAGCGACGACCCGGAGATGCTCTGCCGGTAGAGCCGGCTCACCCCCTTGGCGTCGACCAGCTTGCCGCCGACCTTGAGCCGGGTGAGGAACGTCGAGGCCATCCCGCCCCGACCCTTGTCGAGAAACTCGACGAGGGTGGCGTGGGTGCCGACGGCGACCAGCAGGGAGGCGCCCTTCTCGTCGGCCAGCAGCATGGCCAGGTCCTCGCTGGTCGCCGCCGCCGGGAAGGTCACCGCCGGGACGCCGAGGCCGTTCACCCGGGCCAGGCCGGGCGCCCGACCGTCCGGGTAGGCGTGCACGATCACCTCGGCGCCGCAGCGCAGCACGTCGTCGGTGACCGAGTCCATGTCGCCGATGATCATGTCCGGCGTGTAGCCGGCCTCGACCAGCGCGTCCGCGCCGCCGTCCACGCCGATCAGCACCGGCTTGAACTCGCGGATGAAGGGACGCAACACGTCCAGGTCGGCCTTGTAGTCATAGCCACGGACCACGATCAGGCAGTGCCGCCCCTGGATCTCGGTCTCGATCTCGGGCACCCCGACGCCGTCGAGGAGCAGGTCGCGCTCCTGGCGGAGGTAGTCCATCGTGTTGGCGGCGAACGCCTCCAACTGGACCGAGAGCCCCTCGCGGGCGTCGGCCATCGCCTTGGCCACCGACTCGGCGTCCTGGAGGCTGCCGTGCGCCACCGGCTCGTCGCCGACGAAGACGGTGTTGCCCTCGATCCGGATCGTGTCGCCCTCGCGGATCCGCTCGAAGACCCCCTCCCCCAGGTCGTCCAGGAGCGGGATGCCGGCGGCGACCAGCACCTGCGGCCCGAGGTTGGGGTAGCGGCCGGAAACCGACGGCTTGGCGTTGAGCACCGCGCCGACACCGACGGCCACGAGCGAGTCGGCCGCGACCCGGTCGAGGTCGACGTGGTCGATGACCGCGATGTCACCGGGGCGGAGCCGGCCGACCAGCCGTTTGGTCCGGCGGTCGAGGCGTGCGGTGCCGAGGACTCTGCCCGGTTCCGCGTTCCGGGTCCGGCGCAACGTGGGTAGACGCATCGTGACCATCCTGGCATGTGAGGCAGGCATTTCTGTCGCGACATGCCTGGGCAGGGCCGCCTACCCAGGGAAGCACACTAACGCGCAGGCCGGTGTGCCTGCGCTCACAATCGTCGTCCTACGGACGCCTTTCCCGCGCCGCGACGGCCAGCAGCTCCTCGGCGTGCGCGATACCCAGGTCGGAATCCGGCAAACCCGCGAGCATCCGGGCGAGTTCCCGGGCGCGTTCGGTGTCCTCCACCACCCGGACGCCGCTCGTGGTGACCGCGCCGCCGGTGTCCTTCGCCACCACCAGGTGCCGGTCGGCGAAGGCGGCGACCTGCGGCAGGTGCGTGACGACCAGCACCTGGTGGCTGCGGGCCAGCCGCGCCAGCCGACGGCCGATCTCCACGGCGGCCTGGCCGCCGACGCCGGCGTCGACCTCGTCGAAGACCAGCGTCGGCGGGCCGCCGGAGCCGGCGAAGACCACCTCGATGGCGAGCATCACCCGGGACAGCTCGCCGCCGGAGGCGCCGCGTTGCAACGGCAGCGAGGGCGCGCCCGGGTGGGCCAGCAGGCGCAGCTCCACCTCGTCGCCGCCGTCCGGGCCGACGCCGACCTCGGTGCCGTTGACCGGGAGGCTCGGCTCGGCGCGGCCGGCCGCGCGGGGCAGCACCGCCACCTGGATCCGGGCGTGCGGCATCGCGAGCCCGGCCAGCTCGACGGTCACCTGCTCCGCGAAACGGGTGGCCGCCTCCCGCCGGGAGGTCGACACCCGACCGGCCAGGTCGGCCACCTCGCCGGCCAGCCGGGCGGCCTCCCGGTCCAGCTCGTCGAGCAGGTCGTCGGAGGTGTCCAGGTCCGCCAGCCGGGTGCGGGCCCGCTCGGCCCAGGCGATCACCCCGTCGACGTCGTCGGCGTACTTGCGGGTCAGCGCGCGCAGCGCCGCGCGCCGCTCGTAGATCACCTGCAACCGGGCCGGATCGGCGTCCAGCGCGGCGAGGTAGGCCGACAGCTCGGCCGAGACGTCCGCGACGAGGGTCGCCGCCTCCTCCAGCCGCCCCGCCAGCTCGCCCAGCGCCGGATCGGTGCCGGACTGCGCCTCCAGCGTGCGCCGGGCGGCACCCAGCAGCGCCGTGGCGTCCGGCGTCTCGTCGGTCGCCTCCACGCCGCCGGCCACGCACTGGTGGGCCACCTGCGCCGCGGTGCGCAGCCCCTCGGCGTGCTCCAGCCGCTGCGCCTCCGCCTTCAGCTCGTCGTCCTCCCCCGGCTGCGGGTCGACCCGGGTGATCTCGTCGAGGCCGAGCCGCAGCAGGTCGGCCTCCTGGTTGCGCTCGCGGGCGTTGCGCCGCCGGTCGGCCAGGTCGTCCACCACCGCGCGCCAGCGGGCGTACGCCTCGCGCAGCGCGTCGAGCAGCTTCTCGTGTTCCGGGCCGGCGAACCGGTCCAGCGCGCCCCGCTGCTCGGCCGGGCGCAGCAGCCGCAGCTGGTCGGACTGGCCGTGCACGGCCACCACCTGCTCACCCACCTCGCCGAGCGTCGACACCGGCATGCTCCGCCCGCCCAGGTGCGCCCGGGAGCGACCCTCCACGGTGACGGTGCGGCTCAGCAGCACCGAGCCGTCCTCGTCGGGCTCGCCACCGGCGTCGATGATCCGCGCGTGCACCGCGGCGGCGACCCGGCCGGCGAGCCGCAGCCGACCCTCGACCATCGCCCGGCCCGGTTGGGCGCGGACCCGCCCGGCGTCGGCGCGCCCCCCGAAGAGCAGGCCGAGGCCCGTGACCACCATGGTCTTGCCCGCACCGGTCTCGCCGGTGATGACGTTCATGCCGCTGGTCAGCGGCAGCGTGGTGTCCTCGATGACGCCCAGTCCGGTGATGCGCAGCTCTTCCAGCACAGCACCCGACAGTAGACGCGGCCCCCGACAGTTGACCAGCCGGCGCGGGCACACCGGTGCGTCCGCCCCCCGACACCGCCGACCGGGCGTGCCCGGTCGACCGCCGCCGCCCCGGGCGCGCGGATCACCGGCGGTTGCCGCGCCACCCCTGCACCGGCAGGTCGAACTTCGCCACCAGCCGGTCGGTGAACGGACGGTCGCGCAGCCGCACGACCCGCACGGGCAGCGCCCCGCGCCGCACGGTGACCCGGGCCCCGGGAGGCAGGTCGTAGACCCGCCGGCCGTCGCAGGACAGCACCGCGAGGGTGGTGAACGGGTCGACGGTGATGGCGAACGTGGACGTGGGCGCGGTGACCAGCGGCCGGCTGAACAGCGCGTGCGCGCTGATCGGCACCAGCAGCAGGGCCTCCACCTCCGGCCAGACCACCGGTCCGCCGCCGGAGAACGCGTACGCCGTCGAGCCGGTGGGCGTCGCGCAGACCACCCCGTCGCAGCCGTAGCGGGACAGCGGACGGCCGTCGACGTCGACGAGGAGCTCCAGCATCTGGGCGCGCTCGCCCTTCTCGACGCTGATCTCGTTGAGCGCCCACGACTCGATGGTCGGGCCGCCGTCGAACTCCGCGGTCACGTCGAGGGTCAGCCGCTCGTCCACCGTGTAGTTGCGCCCGACCACGTCGCGTACGGCGCGGTCCAGGTCGTCGATCTCCGCCTCGGCGAGGAAGCCGACCTTGCCGAGGTTGATGCCGATGAGCGGCACCTTCGCCGGCCGGGCCAGCTCCGCCGCGCGCAGGAAGGTGCCGTCGCCGCCGAGCGCGAAGACGATCTCCGCGCTCTCGGCCGCCTCCAGTCCGGTCACCGGGACCACCCCGGGCAGGTCCAGGTCGTCCGCCTCCTCGGCGACGACCCGCACCTCGAATCCGGCCGCGATGAGGTCGGCCGCGACCGCCCGGGCGTGCTCGGTGCTGCGCCGGCGCCCGGTGTGCGTCACCAGCAGGGCGGTGCGGCTCACCGGACCCGCCGGCCCGTCGTGCCCGCCCGACACCCGTGCCCGCGCGGCACACCCGCGACCGCGGGGCTCGCCAGCTCGCTCACCCGGTCACCTCCTTCGTCGCCGCGTCCGGCGAGTCGCCGGACGGCACCGGGCCGCCCGGCCCGGCCGTCACCACCTCGCGCACCCGCTCCGGGTCGGCCGGCGGTGCGCCCCGGCGTAACCATACGAAGAACTCGACGTTGCCGCTGGGCCCGGGCAACGGGCTGGCGGCCACGTCGGCCAGGCCGAGGTCGAGCCGCGCCGCCGCGGCGGCGACGTCGAGCACGGCCTCCGCCCGCAACAGCGGGTCGCGGACCACCCCGCCGGCGCCGACCCGCTCCTTGCCGACCTCGAACTGCGGCTTCACCATCAGCGCCAGGTCGCCGTCGGGCCTGGTGCAGCCGGCCAGTGCCGGCAGCACGAGCCGCAGCGAGATGAACGACAGGTCGGCCACCGTGAGGTCGACCGGCCCGCCGACAATCTCCGGAGTCAACGTACGGACGTTGGTGCGCTCGAAGACCCGCACCCGGGGATCGTTGCGCAGCGGCCAGGCGAGCTGCCCGTAGCCGACGTCGACCGCGACCACCTCCGCCGCGTCGGCGCGCAGCAGCACGTCGGTGAAGCCGCCGGTGGAGGCGCCCGCGTCGAGGCACCGCCGGCCGGCCACCGCCAGCCCGCCGGAGGCGAACGCGGCCAGCGCGCCGGCCAGCTTGTGCCCGCCCCGGGAGACGTACTCCGAGACGGGGTCCTCCCCGGTGACCAGGAGCGGATCGGCCGGGTCGACCATCGCGGCGGCCTTGCGGGCCGGCACCCCGCGCAGCTGGACCCGGCCGGCCTCCACGAGCGCGGCGGCCTGCTCCCGGGACCGGGCCAGACCTCGGCGGACGAGCTCGGCGTCCAGCCGGTTACGACGTGCCATGCGTGGTTCTTCTCCGGTCGGTCAGGCCTGGTCGATGGTGGCCAGGGTCTCCCGCAGCGTGTCGTACGCCGCCTCGTACTGGGCGATCTGGTCGGCGGGGGCGAGCGTCGCGGCGTTCGCCATCGCCCGCACGGCGGCCTCCACGGCCGGATGCCGGTCGTCGTCGAGGCCCTCTGCGGGCCCCGGCGGCGGGCCAGGGCGGACTCCCGGCGGGGGCCCGGGGCGGGTCCCCGGCGGGGGGCCGGGACGGGCGCCGGGCGGCGGGCCGGGACGCGGGGGGCCCGTCACGGCCGGCTCCCCGGCGGGGCCACGCGGCGGGTCACGCCTCGCCCTCGGGGGAACGCTTGGCGGCCGGTGCCCTCTTCACCGGTCGAGCCGGCTCCGCGCCGCCGTCCTCGGCGGGGACGACGGCGGACGGATCCCGCTTCGCGACGGCCTTCTTCGCCACCGCCTTCTTGGCCACGGCCTTCTTCGCGACGGTCTTCTTCGCGACCGCCTTCGTCGGGGCGGCCGGGCCGGCGACGACGTCCACGGCGGGGGACGCGGAGGTGGGTACGGCCGGCTCGGCGCCGCCCGGGGTCGCCGGCGGCGCGGCACCGCCGGGCGCTGCGGCGGGCACCACCGTCGAGCCGGCGGCACCGGCGGACCCGGACCCGGCGGCGGTCCCCGGGGCGGACCCGGATCCGGCGGCGGGCGCGGCGGCCGGCCCGGGCGCGGCGGCGCCGAGGGTGGCCTTGGCGTCGCGGAGCTGGCGCTCCAGCTCGTGCACCCGCCGGGTCAGCTCGGCGACCTCGTCCGCGGTGGCCAGCCCCACCGCGCCCAGGGCCCGGTCCACCTCGAAGCGCACCAGCTTCGTCAGCGCCTCGCGGTTGGCCGCGCTCGTGGAGACCAGCTCCTCGGCGAGCGACTGGAGCTGGGCCGCGGTCGCCCCACCCGAGCCGACGAGGCGGCGGGCGGCGTCCTGGGCCTTCTTCCGGGGCGCCTCCGTCAGGCCCATGGCCAGCTCGAGGTAGGCGCGCCACGCGTCCTGCATGCCTGATTCCTTCCGCGGGGCGAGGTGTGCAGGTGCCACGCTACCGGGCGCCCCGCGACGCCCCGTGCGGTACGGTGCCGGGGACGGCGTGGCGAGCGGCGAGGGGGCGACAGTGGCCAGCGTGGACGACTGCCGGCAGGCGTTGCGGGATCTGGCCGCGCGGCTGGATCGCAACGCGGAGGCGATGCGGGGACGGCTCGACTTCGACCGGACGCTGGCCTGCCGGATCACCGACCTGGAGACCGCCTTCCACGGCCGGCTCTCCGGCGGCCGCCTGGTGGACCTCACCGACGGCGACGACCCCAAGGCCAAGATCGCCCTGAGTACCAGCAGCGACGACCTGCTCGCGCTCGTCCGCGGCGACCTCGACGTCACCCGCGCCGTCACGTCGCGTCGAGTGTCGATCAAGGCGAACCCGCTCGACCTGATAAAGCTGCGCAAGCTGCTCTGAGGCTCCCCGTCCCGCACGGCGGTCGCCCGGCACGCGGGGGCGGCAGTTCCGATCCCGGTCGACGGGAGCCGCGCCGGTGAGGGGCGGAGTCGAGCACCGGCGACGGCTGTCGCTCGGCCGCCGGTCAGTCAGGCAGGCCGAACCCGGCCAGCGCCTCCGCGGCCCCGGTCGACCCGGGACGCACCCGCGCCGGCCCCGCCGACCACGCGGTCGCGCAGAGCGCCGCCAGGGCGTCCAGCGGGCGGCCCGCCCCGGACAGCTCCAGCGCGTCGCCGCGCGTCGTCACCGACCACCCGCCGGCGTCCGCCGGGCCCGGCACCCGCACCACGGCCCCCGGGTCGAAGAGCCCGGCCAGGTCCATCGAGACGTACGTCGGCCGCCGGGTCGGCGGGGCGGCGAGCAGCTCGGCCGCGTCGCTGACGCCGGTCAGCACGAGCAGGCTGTCCAGGCCGGCCCGCCGGGCCCCCTCGATGTCGGTGTCCAGCCGGTCCCCGACCAGCAGCGTCCGACCCTCCCCGGCACGGCGGGCCGCCGTGGCGAAGAGCGCCGGCTCGGGCTTGCCGACGACCACGTCGGGGTCCCGGCCGAGCGCGGTCCGCAGGGCGGCGACCAGCGCGCCGTTGCCCGGCAGCGGTCCCCGCCCGCTGGGCAGGGTCCGGTCGGTGTTGGTGGCCACCCAGATCGCACCGCCGCGCACGGCCACCGACGCCTCGGCCAGGTCCGCCCAGCCGACCTGCGGCCCGTACCCCTGCACCACGGCGACCGGCGCCTCGTCGGCCCGGGACACCGGGGTCAGCCCCGCCGCGCGGACCTCCGCCCGCAGGGCCTCGGCGCCGACGACCAGCACGGGGGAGCCGGCCGGGAGCCGCTCGCGGAGCACCTCGGCCGCGGCCGCCGCCGAGGTGAGCACCTCCTCCGGACGGGCGGGCACGCCCATCCCGGTGAGCAGGTCGGCCACCTCCCCGGAGCGGCGCGAGGCGTTGTTGGTCGCGTACGCCACCGCCCGCCCCTCGGCGTGCAGCCGGCCAACCGCCTCGACCGCGCCGGGGATCGGCCGGTCGATCAGGTAGATAACGCCGTCCAGGTCGAAGACGACCAGGGCGTACCCGTCGACCAGCCGCTCCCCGGCGCCCGTCGTCATCGCCGCGCGGAGCCCGGCTCGCCGCCGGCCTCGGGTTCGTCGGTGTCGGCGGCACCGGTGCCGTCAACGGTCGACCCGGCCGCGACGCCGCGCGCCTCGTCGCCGGTCAACTCGTCGTCGGCGAGGTCGTCCGTCGGCACCCCGTCCGCTGACGCGACCTCGCCCGACCCCTCGTCCCCGGCTCCGGCCTCGTCCGACCTCGCCGCGTCCGTCTCCTGCGGCCGCTCGTCGGTGTCGTCGTGGGTCGGTTCCGCGTCGGTGTCGTCGCCGGTCGGCTCCGCGTCGCCGTCACCGTCGCCCTCGTCGTCGGTCGGCTCCGCGTCGCCGTCCAGGTCGGCGTCCGGTCGTGCCGGCACCGCGCCCGGGGCGCCGGGACCCGAGGCGATCGCCTCGGCGGACTCCTCGTCCTCCTCGTCGCCCTCGATCATCACGCCGTCGAGCTCCAGCAGGCGCTCGGCGGCGTCGGTCTCGCCTTCCGTGTCGACGTCCGCCGCCCGGGAGAACCACTCGCGGGCCTCGTCGCGCCGGCCCACCGCGAGCAGCGCGTCGGCGTACGCGTAGCGCAGCCGGGCCGTCCACGGCTCGGAGACGTCGCTGGTCAGCTCGGGAACCTGGAGCATCGCCACCGCGGCGTCCTTCTGGCCCAGGTCGCCTCGCGCCCCCGCCGCCACGATGAGCAGCTCGGTCGACACGGCCTGGTCCAGCTTCTCGCGGTCGGCGCCCCGGAACAGGTCGATCGCCCGCTCCGGACGGCCCAGTGCCCGCTCGCAGTCCGCGAGCACCGCCAGGTGACTCTGCAACCCCGTCATCCGGTGGTACGTACGCAGCTCCGCGATCGCGGTCTGCCACTCCCCCGCGTGGTACGCGGCCAGGCCGACCGCCTCGCGGACGGCGGCGATGCGCGACGCCAGCCGACGGGCCGTCAGCGCGTGCGCCAGCGCCTCGGCCGGGTCCTCGTCGATCAGCTGGCCAGTCGCCACCAGGTGCCGGGCGACCGTCTCCGCGACCGGCTTCGCCAGCGAGAGCAGCTCGGCCCGGACGTCCTTGTCGAGGTCGGTCGCGACGATCTCGTCGGGCAGCGCCGGGGCGGCGCTACGCTCCCCCTCCCTCTCGGGACGCTCCCGCCGTTCCCCGCCCCGGTGGTCGCCGCCGTCACGGCGGTCGCCGTGGCGCTCCCCGCCACGGAAACCGCCCTCGCGGTCACCAGCGCGGTAGCCACCCTCGCGGTCACCACCGCGGAAGCCGCCCGGACGCTCGCCGCCCTCTCGGCGGTCGCCGCCACGGAAACCACCCTCACGCGGCGGACCAGAACGGAAACCACCCTCGCGGTCACCGCCCCGGTAGCCGCCGGGACGGTCGCCGCCCTCACGGCGGTCGCCGCCACGGAAACCACCCTCACGCGGCGGACCAGAACGGAAACCACCCTCGCGGTCACCG
>NZ_JBAKHV010000089.1:0-15889 GCF_036906775.1 Micromonospora sp. CPCC 205561
GTCGACGATCCGCCACAGTTGTCGCTGACCAGGTACTTCTGGTGGTACTGCCCCGGGTACGGCGCGAGCGACATCCCGTTGAGCACGATCGTCTGCCCGACGCCGTTGTAGAGCTGCTCGTAGTGGATGTGCGCGCCGGAGGAGTTGCCGGTGCTGCCCGTGAGCCCGATCTGCTGGCCCTGCTGCACGTAGGCCCCGTCCGGCACCGAGTAGGCGCTCAGGTGGAAGTAGTAGGTGGTCCACCCGCCGCCGTGGTCGATGACGATGTAGTTGCCCGCGCCGCTGGGCTGTGAGTACCGGCGGGCCACACCGGCGGCGGAGGCGACCTGCGGCGTACCCGCCGTGCTCCCCCCGTCGGCGCGGACGAAGTCCAGCGCCAGCCGCACCTCGGCGCCGTGGTGACCGTAGGTCCACCGCTGCCCGCAGGGGAACGGCGCCTTGAAGTTCGGTGCGGCGAGCGCGGGAGAGGACGGCGCGAACGCACCGCCCAGGACGCCCAGGACCAGGACGAGCAGGGCGGCCAGGACGCGGCGCGCCGGGTGTCGGGGGTGGGGTGACATCGTTGACTCCGATCGGACAGACGTGGGTGGATGAGGACGGGTCCGCTGAATCCGCCCCTTCGACGGAGTTCAGTACCTTCCTGGCGGCCCCGGCCGCGCGTGGCCTTCCTTCATGTCGAGACGGCGGGCCGCCCCCGTTGACAGCCGCCGGCACGCCGACGTTTACTCGTGAGCAATCGATTTCTCCCCGTGACCGTCGGACGCCCGGCGGGACGCCGCCCGCTCGCGGGGCGAGGGAGGTCGACCGCCCGCCCGCACCGCGCCCTCCGGTCGACCAGCGCCGGACGGGTCGGCAGTCGGACGGCGCCCGCCCGGCCCGCCCGCGCGGTCCCAGACCGCGCTCGACGTACGACACCGACGGGGGACGGCCGCATGACGACCATCTACGACGTGGCCCGGAAGGCCGAGGTCTCGGCGTCGACGGTGTCCCGGGTGCTCAACGGGCACTCGTCGGTCGACCCGGACCTGGCGGCGCGGGTACGCCAGGCGGTGCTCGACCTCGACTACCGCCCCAACGCCGTGGCCCGCAGCCTGCGCCGGCAGCGGACCAGCCTGTGGGCGGTGATCATCTCTGACATCGGCAACCCCTTCTTCACCGCCCTGGTGCGCGGCATCGAGGACGTGGCGCAGGAGGCGGGCTTCTCGGTGGTCCTCTGCAACGGGGACGAGGATCCCGACAAGGAGTCCCGCTACGTGACCGCGGCCCTGGCCGAGCGGATGGCCGGCGTGATCATCTCTCCCTCCGGGCGGCCGGCCCTGATCAACCGGCTCACCGAGGCGGGGATGCCGGTCGTGGCGATCGACCGGCAGCCACGCGGGGTGGCCGTGGACACCGTGCTCGTGGACAACGTGCACGGGGCGGAGACGGCCACCGCCCACCTGCTCGACGGCGGCTACCGCCGGATCGCCTGCATCACCGGCCCGCGCCGGATCTCCACCGCCCTGCAACGCCTGCGCGGCTACCAGCAGGCCCTGCGCTCGGCCGGTCGGACGGCCACCGAGGAGCTGGTCCGGTTCGCCGACTTCCGCGAGCGGGGCGGCTACCGGTCCATGGTGTCGCTGCTGGACGCCGCCGAACCACCCGACGCCGTCTTCGTCGCCAACAACCTGATGACCGTCGGTGCGGTGCAGTGCCTGGTCGACCGGGGCGTCGCCGTACCCGACCGGTGCGGCGTGGTCGGGTTCGACGACATCCCGTGGGCCCACCTCGTCCGGCCCTCGCTGAGCACCGTCGCGCAGCCCACGTACGACCTGGGGCGGGCCGCCGCGTCGCTGCTCACCGAGCGGATCGCCCACCCGGCGAAGGCGCCCTCGACCGTCACCCTGCGCACGGCCCTGCGGGTCCGGGAGAGCTCGATCCGGGCCCGGCCCGAACCGGGTGACCGGCTCGCCGGCGACCGCGGCGAGCCCGCCCGGGTCCACTGAGTCCCGCGTCGACGACATCGGCCCGGCTCACAGGGTGACGTCGCCGCAGAGGTGGACCCGCACGCCGAGCTCGTCGAACATGGCGGCCTTGACCCGCAGGGCACGGTCGGCGGCCTCGGCGTCCACGGCGTAGACCACGTTGACGTGGTTGGCCCGGTGCCGCGCCATCAGTTGGTCGCGGCCCACGCCGTGCAGCACCGCGTGCATGATCGGCCACTGCGGTGTGGTGGCCCGCAGCCGGCGCTCCGTCTCGGCGGCCGGCAGCTCGACCACGCTCCCCCGGCCCAGGTCGACGTGGAGCACGCCGTCCATGATGAAGACCCGCGACCAGACGATCTCGCCCGGCCGGGAGACGCCGCTCAGGGTGCCCCCGCCCAGGGGGAAGTACATCGGCGGCTGCCGCATGCTGTACGACCGGTGGTAGCCGCCGTTGTGCGACGCCGGGACCGAGCCGGAGATCTCGAACACCCAGACGAAGTCCGACCCGTACCGCTCCCCCCAGCGGATGTCGTGCAGCGTCGTCGACGGGTCCATCCCCATCGCGGTCCAGATCCGGTTGGTCACCAGCGAATCCACCGCGACGCCCTCGTCGACCTCGTTGAAGTGCGGCAGGGCCCGGCCCGGGTAGAGCTCGCGGGAGCCGTCGCGGCTGCTGACCGGCGGCCGCGACACGTCGTTCAACAGGCCCTCGGCCAGATCGCTCGCCGGTACCGTGTCCTTCAGCCCCTGCTGGTACTGGATGCCGACCGCGTCGAGGCCGAAGTCGTCGGCGATGCGCAGCACCGCGACGTACATCTTGAACTGGCTGAGCAGCTGCGCGTCGGTCAGCTCCGTCGCCTCGTCCGTGCCGGTGTGGAAGGTCATGCCGGCGGAGTCGAGCCACTCCCGCACCCCGCCGGCCTCCTCGTCGGAGACCCGCGACATCTCGGCGACCAGCGCGCTCTGCGACAGCCGTTCCTTGAACACGCCGAGCGGGTTGAGCAGCTCGTCGTCGATGATCGCGTTGTACATGCCCATGCAGCCCTCGTCGAAGACGCCGATGACGGCACGCTCGCGCACCAGCTGGCGGGCCAGCGCCACGCCGAGCTCGACCTCGGCGTCGGGCGGCAACGGCGGCAGGTCCCGCACGTGGCTCTCGTCGTGACGCAGCTCGCCGGTCGCCAGCCAGGTCTTCAGGCCCTCGCGGGCCCACTCGTCGGTGAAGTCCTCGCTCCACAGCGCGGAGTAGGCCACGCCCGCCTTGGTCAGGCTGCCGGCGAGGTTCAGCAGGCCGACCAGGCCGGGGAACTCCCCGCTCCAGTTCGCCACCAGCAGGATCGGCCCGCGGTGGGCGCGCAGCCCGGCGAGCACGTGGTGGCTGTACTGCCACACCGCCTCCACCACGACCAGCGGGGCGTCGGGCGGGATCCGCCTGAAGACCTCGATGCCGGCGCGCTGGCTGTCGATGAAGCCGTGCCCGGCGGCGTCGTCGACCGGGTGGGCCCGCCGGGTGTGCCAGCCCAGGGCGTCGACCGCGGCGGCGAGGTCCGCCTCCAGGCGCTGCTGGGTCGGCCAGCCGGCCACGTTGGCGCTGCGCCGCAGGTCGCCGCTGGCGACGGTGTAGACGGTGTCGGCAACGGCGGCCGGCGGGTCCACCAGCACCGGTACGGTGTAGTTGCTCACGGGGTGACTTCCTCCACTGGCTCGTCGGTGCCTGGCTGGGGGGTGCTGAGGCGCGTCTGGCGGGTGGCCAGCGCGTGGGCGACGGATCTCGACCCGACGTACAGCTCCCGGTAGAGCCCGGTGCGGCTCGGGTCGTCAGGTGTGGGTGGGCCCGCGCCCGCCGTCGGTCAGGCGACGCCGCCGAGCCGGGCGTACGTCTCGGCGGCGTTCTCCCTGGTGATCCGCGTCGTGTCGAGGGTGGTGACGCGCGGGACGTCCCTGTCGCAGTCGACGAGGATGCGGCGTGCCAGGTCGACGGCCTCCCGTCCGCCGGTGGCGTACTGGAAAGTCGCGGCGAGCCGGCCCTGCTCGACGGCCTTGATGCCGCCCGACGGCACGGGCAGGGCGTCGATGCCGGTGAACTTCACCTTCGTGTGCAGCCCGGCCGCCTTCGCCGCGAGGTAGGCGCCCTCGGCCATCGGGTCGTTGTGGGCGTAGACGGCGGCCGCGTCCGGGTGCGCCTTGAGCAGCGCGTCGGCGACCGACTGTCCCTTCTCGCGCAGCCAGTCACCCGGCTGGGAGGCCACGACGTCGATCTTCGGATTGCCCGCGATGCCCTCCCGGAAGCCCTGGGCGCGTTCGGCCGCCGGGGTGGAGCCGGGTAGGCCGGTGATCTCGATGACCTTGCCGCCCGCGGGCAGCAGGGTCCGGGCGTAGAACTCGCCGGCCGCCCGGCCGATGGCGACGTTGTCCCCGCCGATGAAGGCGGTGTACGCCTCGCCCTCGACCTTCCGGTCCAGCACGATGACCGGGATGCCCCGGTCGTGCGCCTTGCGCACCACCGCGGTCAGCGGCTTGGCCTCGTTAGGCGAGATGACCAGCAGGTCGATCTTCTGGGTGAGGAAGTTCTCCACGTCGGCGACCTGCTTGCTGTTGTCCTGCGCCGCGTCGGAGACCACCACGCTGAAACCGGGGACGGACCTCGCCGCCGTCTGCACGTCGTTGTTCATGACCTGCCGGTAGGGCTCCGCGTTGTTGGCCTGCGACATGCCGATGAGGAACTCCTTGCCGGCGCCGCAGTCGCCGGCGGCGGCACCGGCGTCGTCGGACGGCTTCTCGACGCTGCACGCGGTGGAGGTGACGAGCGCCGCGGTGCAGAGCAGCGCGAGCAGGACGGTACGGGTGCGCATGATGACGCTCCTTGTTTCGGTGGTGGTTCAGACGATGCTGCGGCGTAGCTTCTGCAGCCCTGCGGCGGCGACGATCACCAACCCCTTGATCAGCAGTTGCACGTTGGCGTCGATGTTGTTGAGCGCGAGGATGTTGTTGAGGATGCCGAGCAGCAGCGCCCCGGCGAGGGTGCCGCCCATCGAGCCGGTGCCGCCGGCCAGGCTGGTGCCGCCGATCACCACGGCGGCGATGGCGTCCAGTTCGTAGCCCGCGCCGTCGTTGGGGCTGCCCTGGTTGAGCTGGCCGGCGTGGATGACGCCGGCCACCGCGGCGAGCAGGCCCGCGATGGCGAAGACCGTGACCTTGACCCGCAGCACGGGGACGCCCGAGAGGCGGGCGGCCTTCTCGTTGCCGCCGATGGCGTAGACGTGCCGGGCGAAGGCGGTCTTGCGCAGCACGACGATCGCGGCCACGCCGATGCCGACGAAGAGCACCGCCGGGACGGGCACCACCCCGTTGAGGGTGCCGTTGAGGATCTCGAAGGCCGGCGGCGCCTGCTGCGGGCCGTCGCCGTAGGAGATCGGGATGCCGAGCCCGCCCGACCAGATCCGGGCGAGACCGCGGGCGACCTGGAGCCCGGCCAGGGTGACGATGAACGACTGGATGCCGAGCCGGGCGGTCGCGTAACCCTGCAACGCGCCGAAGAGCGCGCCGATCAGCAGCACGACGGCGACGGCGGGCAGGATGCCGAGGCCGGAGTCGACCATCAGCGTGGCGGTGCCGACGGCCGACAGGCCGAGGATGGCGCCCACCGAGAGGTCGATGCCGCCGAGCAGGACGACGAACGTCATCCCGACCGCGATGATGCCGATCTCGGAGACCGCGCGGACGATGTTGCCGAGGTTCTCCGTGGAGAGGAAGAGGATCTCTCCGTCGCGGCGGGGCGAGGCGGCGACGGCCACCACGAAGACCACGACCAGCGCGAAGAGGCTCTGGACGGCGAAGAGCCGGTCGGCGAGGGCTCGTCCGCCCGCCGGCGGGCGCCACCGTCCGGGGCCGCCGGGGGGCGCCGGCGCGACCGGCGTACCCGGCTCCTCGCCCGGTGCGCGCAGGTGTGTCATCGGTCGTCCCCTCCGGCGGCCGTGCCGCCCATCGCCGCGGTCAGGATGTCCTCGCCGGTGCATTCGCCGGCCGGGAGCTCGGCGACGGCGCGTCCGAGCCGCAGCACCACGATCCGGTCGCAGACGCCGGTCAGCTCGGGCAGTTCCGACGACGCGAGCAGGATGCCCATCCCCTCGTCGGCGAGCCCGCGCAGCAGCCGGTAGATCTCCGCCTTCGCGCCGACGTCGACCCCGCGGGTGGGCTCGTCGAGCAGCAGCAGCCGGGGGCGGGTGAGCAGGTGCCGGGCGAAGACGACCTTCTGCTGGTTGCCGCCGGAGAGCGCCCCGACGGGGGCGTCGGTCGACGGCGTCCTGATCGCCAGGGCGGCGACCTGCCCGCGCACGGCGACCCGCTCGCGACCGGCGCGCACCACGCCGGCGGTGCAGAGCCCTCGCAGGGCGGCCAGCACGATGCTCCGGCCGACGGGATGGTCGAGGACCAGGGCGGAGCGGCGCCGGTCCTCGGGTACGAAACCGACCCCCGCGCGCAGCGCCGCGCGGGGGTCGCGCGGGGCGTACGGGCGGCCGGCCAGCCGGACCACGCCGGTGCGCCGGCCGGCGGGGCCCGCGCCGTAGAGGGTCTCCAGCAGTTCGGTGCGTCCCGCTCCCATCAGCCCCGCCAGGCCGACGATCTCCCCGGCGCGGACGGTCAGGTCGACGCCGGCGGGTTCGCAGCGCCCGGGTCGGGTGGCCCGGGCCCGCACGGCGAGGCCCGCCACCTCGAGCAGCGGCGGCGTCGCCGGGGCGGCCGGGGCGGGCGCGCCGGTCCCCGGGTCGAACATCGCCTCGGCGGGACGGCCGACCATCAGCGCGATGATCCGCGGCCGGTCGACGTGGCGGGGGCGCAGCGTCCCGGCCACCTCGCCGTTGCGCAGGACGGTGGCCCGGTCGGCGATCTGCTCGATCTCCTCCAGCCGGTGGGAGATGTAGACGACCGCCACCCCGCCCCGGCGCAGCGCGTCGATCGTGTCCATCAGCCGGCGCACCTCGGCGTCGGCGAGGGCGGCCGTCGGCTCGTCCATGATGAGCACCCGGGCGTCGAGGCTGAGCGCCTTGGCGATCTCGACGAGCTGCTGCTCGCCGACCCGCAGCGAGCCGACCGGCCGGCGGGGGTCGAGGTCCGCGCCGAGCGGGGCCAGCCAGTCGTGCGCGGCGCGGAGCATCGCCCGCCGGTCCAGCGTCCGCAGCCGGGTGCGCGGCTCGCGGCCCAGCACCAGGTTCTCGGCCACCGACAGTGCCGGCACGAGGTCGAGTTCCTGGTGGATGGTGGCGATGCCGGCGGCCTGCGCGGCGGCCGGGTGGGCGAAGCGCACCACCTCGCCGCGGACCGAGACCCGCCCCTCGTAGTCGGTGACCACCCCGGAGAGGATGTTGATCAGGGTCGACTTGCCGGCCCCGTTCTCGCCCAGCAGGGCGTGCACCTCGCCGGCGCGCAGCGCCAGGTCCACGCCGCGCAGGGCCTGCACGCCGCCGAAGCGCTTGGCGACGCCGGTCATGGCGACGACCACCGCGTCGCTCACGCCAGCCGCCGAGGAGCGCGGACCGGGTACCCGCTGCGACCGGCCGTCCGGCACGGCACCGTCCGTCCCCCTCACGGCACGGCGTTGAGGGCCGCGTGGACGGTGTCGGCGAACGCGGTGTCCCGGGCCGCCGCGCTGGCCGCGAAGCGCCAGGTGCCGCCCGGGTACCGCCCCGGGAGCCACGACGTGCCCCCGGCCCGCCACAGCGGCTGCCAGGCCGCCATCGAGTGCCCGGCGTCGTACCAGGTGTTGTCGCCACGCCAGGCCGACGCCCACCGGTGCGCGGCGACCAGCGACAGTCCCGGACCGGTGGCCATCGTCCACGTCGGCATCCCGGTCACGTCCCCCGTGGGGCGCGCCCCCACGGCGGGGTCGCCGACCGTCGGCAGGGCGCCGTCGACGTTGAACGCCGCCTCCCAGACCGGCGCCGTCGTCGGGCCGTCGACCGACCACGAGACGTCGCTCTGCAACGACGGCCCGCTCCACCGCAGCGCCACCGTGAGCAGCCAGTCGGCCGTGACCGGCTCGTCGCCCATCCGGATGCCGACGAGGTTGATCCGGGAGCCGTCGGCGGAGACGTCCACCCGGGCCGGCGGGCCCGCCCGGTCGGTGACGTCGAACCGACCGACGGCCAGGTACGGCGCGGTGCCGCGGTGCGAGGAGTCCAGGGCCGGCCGGTGCGCCCCCGCGCCGGCCGGGTCGACGGCCAGCGCGGCGATCCGGGTGTGCGGCCAGGTCCGCACGTCGGCGCGGAGGAAGCCGGTGTGCACGGTGTAGCCGCGGGCGACGACGCCGGTGGCCCAGTTCAGCGGGGCGAGCCAGAGCCCGCCCTGGCCCCAGCCGGCGTGGCTGAGGTACCAGTCGTCGCCGTCGACCACGACCTCGGCGGCGTGCGCGTCGATCACGGTCACCCGCTCGGCGCCCTCGAAGCGCAGCGGGTCGCGGCTGCGGTAGACAGCGGTGCGCCGGTACGCGGCGCCGTAGTCGGTGCCGTCGCAGCAGACGAAGAGGTACCACCACTCCCCCCGGCGCAGCACGAACGGCGACTCGGTCTGCCCGGCGGCCCGCCCGGTGTGCGGCGACGCGTACGCGACGCCCCGAGCGCCCCAGGTACGCAGGTCGGTGCTGGTGCGGTAGGCCACCACGTGGTTGCCGCCCTGCGGATCGGAGGTCGCCGTGTAGTACATGACCCACCGGTCGCCGACCCGGGTCACCATCGGGTCGCGTCCCTCCCAGCCGTCGGTGAAGAGCGGGTTGGCCGGGCTGCGCGTCCAGGTGAACAGGTCGGTCGAGGTGGCCAGGTGCATCCGGTAGTTCGCGTAGTCGGGGCTCCCGGCCGCGTAGTACATGTGGTAGACGCCGCGGTCGTAGACGACGTGCGGCGCCCAGATCCACCGTTCGCCCGCGCCCGGGTCGGCCACCAGCACGGGCCGCTGCTTGGTCCACGGTCCCGTGGGCGTCGGCGCCGTGGCGTGGCCGAAGCTCCGCTCGTCCTGTGGCGCGCCGGGCTCGGCGTGGGTGACGGCGAAGACGTGCCAGAGCCCGGTCCGCTGGTCGCGGACGATGGTGTGGTCGTTGTAGTACCAGGCCGACGCCTCGCCCACGCCCGGGTCGTAGACCCGGGTCAGCGGCCCCCGCGCCGGCGTCTCGCCCACCGTCTCGTACGGCGTGGTGGTGACCGACGCCGGCGGGCCGACGCGGCGCAGGGTGACGGTGTCCAGGCCGGCGAGGAAGCCGGTCGAGGACGCCGACCGGCCGGTCACCGTCACCGTCAGCCGGTGGGTGCCGGCGGTCAGTGAGGCCGATCCCAGCGGCACCGCCTCGGCGCGCCGCACGGTGGGGGCGTAGCCGTCGAAGAGCTGGCCGACGGCCACGCCGTCGACGGCGAAGCGCAGGGTGCCGTAGTCGGCGGCGCGGGTGAGCACGCCGCCGATGTCGTACTGCCCGGCCGGCACCGAGGGCAGCGTGACGGTGACGGAGTCGCCCGCCCGGGTGGCCCGCAGCCAGAGCTGCCGGCCGGCCGACCAGGCGACCCCGCAGCAGTTCGACTGCGCCTCGACCGGTGCGGTGGACGAGGCGACCGGCAGCGACTCCGCCTCCGCCCGTACCGGCTCCTCGGCGGCGGCCGGGCCGGCCGGGACCGCCACCAGGCCGGCCGCGAGCAGGAGCGCCGCGAACATCCGGCAGGCGCGCATCACGACACGCTCGGGCGGGGCAGGTCGGTGCCGGGCGCGAACTGGTCGTGCCAGCGGACACCGGCTCCGAAGCCGCCGCCGGTCGAGAGTGCCACGTACGCGTCCGCGCTGGTTCCCCGGGTGTACGTCACCAGGTCCGCCCTTCCGTCGCCGTTGAAGTCGCCGATGCCGGGCAGTTCGTCGCCCACCGCGAACCAGTCGTGCCACCTGCCGGCCTGCCCGACGAAGCGGCCGCCGTCGGAGAGCGCCACGAGCACGTCGCCGGTGCTGCCGCGGGTGAACGTCACCACGTCGTCGCGTCCGTCGCCGTTGACGTCGCCCAGCGCCGGCAGCTGGTCGCCGAGCGCGACCGAGTCGTGCCACTTCCAGCCGTCCTCGACGAACCGGGTGCCGTCGGAGAGGGAGACGAAGGCGTCGCCCGTGGCGCCCCGGGTGAAGGTCACGATGTCGTCGCGCCCGTCGCCGTCGACGTCGCCCACCGCCGGCAGCTCCTCGCCGATGGCGAAGTGGTCGTGCCACTTGACGCCCGGGCCGAAGCCGGTGCCCGTGGAGAGGGCCACGTACACGTCGCCGGCGGCGCCGCGGGTGAAGGTGACGATGTCCGCGCGCCCGTCGCCGTCGACGTCGCCGATCGCGGGGATCTCGGTGCCGGTGGCGAAGAAGTCGTGCCACTTCACGCCGGCGGCGTACGCGGTGCCGGTGGAGAGTCCGACGTAGACGTCGGCGCTGTCGCCCCGGGTGAAGGTGACGACGTCGGCCCGTCCGTCGCCGTTGACGTCGCCGGTCAGCGGGATCTCCTCGCCCACGGCGAAGTGGTCGTTCCATCTGCGGGCGTCGGGCACGAACCTGGTGCCGTCGGAGAGGGAGGTGGTCACGTCGGCGGCGGCGCCCCGGGTGAACGCGACGGCGTCGTCGCGGCGGTCGCCGTCGGCGTCGCTGCTGTTGCGGGTGCGGGTGGTCGCCGACACCTCGGCCGAGGGCGGGGAGGCGTTGCCCGCGCCGTCGACCGCGACGACCCGGTAGTGGCGGGTCTGCGCGGCCGGCAGCGGGCCGTGCCGGAAGGTGGTCGTACGGGTCGTGCCGACGAGGTTGGCCGGCGTGATCGCCACGGCGGGGTTGCGCGAGGCGTAGACCCGGTAGCCGGCGACGCCCACGTCGTCCGGCGACGCCGACCAGGAAAGGCCGAGGGCGTGCACCCGCCCGCCGGCCAGCGCGAGACCCGCCGCCGCGGCGGGGGCGGTGACGTCGAGGAAGGGGGCGATCATGCTGTCCGCCTCGTAGCGGGCGGCGGTCCACTGCGGGGCACCGGCCGCCGGGGTCAGGGTGACCGTCACCGTCGAGCGGCCGGCGGTGAGCGTGGCGGGCAGGACGAAGTCGTCGGCCAGCCAGCGCTGCCGGGCGTTGCCGAGCGGTTGCAGCCACACGCCGGCCGGCCTGCCGTCGACCGACACGGCGGCCTGCTGGTAGCCGGCGGCCTGGTCGCCGTGGCGGCGCAGCCGTACCCCCTGGTTGGCCGGGTCGACGGCGAGCCGGAAGCTGACGGCGCCGCTCGTGGCGCGCGCCTGACCGGTGACGGTGACGTTGTCGTCGTCGCCCTCGTAGGCGGTGGTGAGCGGGTACTGCCGCCCGGAGTCGGCGTAGGCGTGCCCGGCCCGGCTGGCCGGGTCCCCGGTGACCAGCGTGTCGGTGCGGCGCAGGGCGACCGTCGGCTGGGTGTAGAGGAAGGCCGTCGAGGCGTAGTTCGCCGGCATGTCGTTGGCGGGACCGTGCTCGATGCCGAAGCGCAGCGCCGTGGCGTAGGGCACCGCGTCGCCGATCATCAGCCGGTAGACGGCGTCGCACTCGTCGACGCATCCGCCGGAGCGGAACAGGTGGGCGGTGTTGCCGGTGAAGGCGCCGCTGTACTCGCCCCGGTTGAAGTACCAGCCGGACTCGTAGAAGTCCTCCGTGCCGGTGCCGTAGATCTGCGGCGTCGGGGAGCCGTCGACGTGCACCCGCTCGTCGCCCTCCAGGTAGTTGCGGGTGTTGCCGCCGGTGATGTGGCCCCGGGCGGTCTGCGAGACGCCGACGAAGCGCCCGCGACCGGACTGCTCGGCGACGATCCAGTCGCTGCCGCCCACCGTCTCGGCGCGGCGCGACTGGGTGGTGAAGTAGCCCGCCGCGCCGTCGGGGGCGAGCGCGCCCGTCCAGGCGGTGCCGGGCGCGGAGGTCACCTCCGTCTGGACGCCGTTGACGGGCACGCCGGTGGCGTTGGTGAGCGAGATCGTCGCCGTGGCGCGGAACGGCATCGGCCACCAGGCGCTGTACCAGCCGCCGGGCGCGGCGTCCATGGCGAACATCAGGGCACGGACGTCGCGTTCGCCGAGTCCGGCGCCGAAGAACTCCCCCACCGGGCTGTCGACCGTGTTCCGGCCGTCGAACGCGATCCGCAGCCGCAGCCCCGACAGGGCCGACGCGGTGGCCGCGCCGTCGGGCAGCCGCAGTCTGAGGGCCGTCACCGCACCAGGGCCGGCGAGCGTGGCGAGCGTCGCCTGTCCCCCGGCCGGCACGTCGGCCCTGGCGGCGCGGGTGCTGGAACCGGGCTGGCCGGGCTTCGGATCGCGCAGCCCGGCGGAGCGCAGCGTCTCCAGCACGTCGGCGGCCCGGTCGGCGGGGTCGAACGTGGACACCCCGACGGCGTCGGCGAACTTCCGGTAGGTGACGTGATGGAAGAGCGGGTTGAACTGGGTGGTGATCCGCATCGAGTCGCGGTAGGGCATGGGGACCTTGACGGTGACGCCGCCCGAGGTCTGGTCGGCGTTGCTGACCAGGGGCCAGACGAACGGCGCGCCGAGGCCGCCGTCGACGAGGCGCTGGAGGCCGGTGTCGACCACCGTCACGCCGTCGAGTTCGATCCGGATCCAGCCGGTGGCGCTGACGTCGCCCTCGTCGCGGGTGAACCAGATCGACTGCACCTCGCCGGGGCCGCGGTCCTCCGCGATGACACAGCCGGCGTCCTGGCGCAGGCACGAGTAGGTGCCCACGAAGCCGTCGTCGTTGGAGCCGTCCCGGGCGAAGCTGGAGAACTGCCTGGTGCGGCTGCCCGCCGCCAGCTCGGGCAGCCGGTCGAGCCGACGGTAGGCGTCCCAGCCCACGGGGCCCTTGTCGTCGACGACGGCGAGCGCGGCGGGGGCCCGGCCGGCGGCGGGCGGCTCCGGCGTGGCCGGGGCGGCGTGCGCCGCCGTCGGGGGGATCATGGTCGCCAACGCCGCGGCGAGAGCCAGCCAGCGGCGGGTGTGAGGCTTCATGGGTGTCCCTCCAGATGACCGTCGGGAGTCACGAGAAATCGATTGCTCGGGAGTTAACCGGGGGACATCGTGAGATGTCAATACCTTACGGCCCGCGCTCAGTTGCCGAAGGAAGATGCCGGAACGCATTGACAGCCGTGAGGCTCCTGGCGATACTCCTCGGCAATCGATTTCCCACTCCCGAGGTCCACGCCGCCGCGCCCCGTCGGCTCCCACCCGGCGACGGGCCTGCCCGCGCGACGGCCTCGCGACGACGCCCCGAGGGCGTCCGCCTCGCCGCCGACCCGCGGCGACGGCACCGCCGCGACCAACCCGCTCCCAGCCCCCGCTGACTCTTCCGGAGGAGCATCGTGAGACGCACTCCCCTGGCCCTGGTGGTCGGCCTCTGCGCCGTGCTCGCGTCCGTCGCGGCGACCGCGCCCGCCCGGGCCGACATCCCGAAGGGCCCCCTGGCCTGCACCTCGATCCCGGCCAACCACGACCGGGCGGTCACCGTGATCGTCTATCGCGTCGCCCGGGCCCACAACGTCAACGACAAGGTCATGCTGTCCGCGTTCGAGGCGGGCTGGGTCGAGTCGCACATGAACAACCTGCCGTGCGGCGACAAGTCGTCCCTCGGGGTGTTCCAGCAGCGCTGGGACTACGGCTGGGGCACCCCGGAGCAGATCATGGACCCGGTGTACGCGAGCACGCAGTACGTCACCCGGGCGGTCGTCTGCGACCGGAACAACCCCGGCTACACCGCCGGCCAGGTCGCGCAGTGCGTACAGCGCTCCGGCTTCCCCGACCGCTACGACCAGGTGGCGGCCAAGGCCCGGACGCTGCTCGCCGAGGCGGCGCGTACGCACGCCATGGCCGGCGGCTCCGCCACCGACCTCAGCGGCGACGGCCGCGACGACATCGTCGCCTTCACCCAGAACGCCCTGGCCGACGTCTACGTGAGCACCTCCACCGGCGCCGGCTTCGCCGGCACCTCCGTGAAGTGGCACGACTTCTTCTCCATCGGCGGCGAGACGGCCTCGACCGGCGACGTCAACGGCGACGGCAAGGACGACGTCGTCACCTTCGCGCACGGCAACACCGGCGACGTGTACGTGGCGCTGTCGAACGGCGGCGGCTTCGGCGCCGGCCAGAAGTGGCACGACTGGTTCGCCCTCGGCGCGGAAATCGGCGCGGTCGGCGACGTCAACGGCGACGGCCGCGCCGACATCGTGGCCTTCACCCACGACGCGGCCGGCGACGTCTACGTGGCGCTCTCCACCGGCTCGTCGTTCGCGGGAACGGCGGTGAAGTGGCACGAGTACTTCTCGATCGCCGGCGAGTACCCGGCCCTGGGCGACGTCGACGGCGACGGCCGCGCCGACCTGGTCACCTTCACCCAGGGCGCCCACACCGCCGCCGACGTCATCGTCGCCCTCTCCACCGGCGCCGCCTTCGGCGCCTCCCGGAAGTGGCACGACCTCTTCGCCGTCGGCGCCGAACTGCCCCGCGTCGGCGACATCGACGGCGACGGCCGCGACGACGTCGTCACCTTCACCTGCGACGCCAACGCCGACGTCTACGCCGCCACCTCCACCGGCACCTCCTTCGCCGGCACCACCGTCAAGTGGCACGACTTCTTCTGCCTCGCCGGCGAGTTCCCCTACCTCGCCGACGTCAACGGAGACGGCAGGGACGACATCGTCGTCTTCACGAAGGGCAGCACCAACGACGTGCACGTGGCGCTCTCCACCGGCAGCACCTTCGGCGCCAGCACCAGATGGCACGACTACTTCGGCCTGAACGGCGAGACCACCCTGTGACCCGCGGACGGGAGACCACCATGAGACCCAGCAGACCCGCCTGGCGCGGGGGCGTCGCCGCCGTCCTCGCGGCGGCGCTACTGAGCCCCGTCGCGCCGGCCACCGCCGCGCCGGCCCGCTCCGCCGGCCCGCTCGACACGGCGTTCGCCCGGGCGGCCGGCGAGTTCGACGTACCCAGGGACCTGCTGATCGCCGTCGGCTACGGCGAGACCCGGCTCGACGGGCACGACGGCCGCCCCAGCCAGGCCAACGGCTACGGCGTCATGCACCTGGTCAGCAACCCCCACCAGCGCAGCCTGGAACGCGCGGCCGAGCTGACCGGGCAGCCGGTGGGGGCGCTCAAGTCGGTCACGGCGGCCAACATCCGGGGCGGCGCGGCCGTCCTGCGGGACCTCGCCGACGCCGAACGGCTGACAGCCGCCGACCGGGACCGGATCTCCGCCTGGTATCCGGTGGTCGCGCGCTACGCGCACGCCGTCGACGACGCGACGGCGCGGCTCTACGCCGACCACGTCTACAACCTGCTCCAGGCCGGCATCAGCACGGCGGCCGTACGGGTCGCGCCACGGCGGGTGCGACCCGAACTCGGTCGCTACGGCCGCGTCCCCGTAGCCGGCACGCCCTCGCGCGACGCCGTCGCCGCGGCGGTGCCCGAGTACGCGCCCGCCCGGTGGGTCTCGGCGTACGGCGGCAACTACTCGCCCGGCCGGTCCTCGCGGATCACCACGGTGGTGGTGCACGTGACCCAGGGCTCCTACGCCGGCACGATCAGCTGGTTCCAGAACCCGTCGGCGGGGGTGAGCGCGCACTACGTCGTGAGGTCGAGCAACGGCGAGGTCACCCAGATGGTGCGCGAGGGCGACACGGCCTACCACGCGCGGTCGGCCAACCCGTACTCGGTGGGCATCGAGCACGAGGGCTTCGTCGACAACCCGGGCTGGTTCACCGAGTCCATGTACCGCTCGTCGGCGGCGCTGACCCGCTACCTCTGCGACAAGTACGGCCTGCCGAAGAACCGCACCGCGATCAAGGGCCATCACGAACTGCCGGGCAACGACCACACGGACCCCGGGCCGCACTGGAACTGGAACTACTACGTCTCCCTGGTCAACGCCGGTGCCGGGCCGGG
>NZ_JBAKHV010000090.1:0-15650 GCF_036906775.1 Micromonospora sp. CPCC 205561
CGGGGCCGGGGAGCCGGCGGCGGGCGGCGCGGGGCGGGTGCGGCGGCGGCCGGGCCGGCCGCGGGCGATGAGCCCGGAGCAGGTCGAGCGGGCCCGGCGGATGCACGCCGACGGCACGCGGACGGTGGACGAGATCGCGGCGACGCTGGGCGTCTCGCGGGCCACCGTCTACCGCCACCTCGACCCGGTGTGAGCCGATATCGAGACGGTTATGCGATGGTTGTGAGACGACGCGGGGCCGTGGGTCGGCCCGACCCGGCGGGCGGGAGCGGTGCGCGCACCGGCGGCGTCAGGCGGCCAGGGTGGCGTAGCGGCCGGCGCGCTCCAGCAGGTCGTCGTGGCTGCCCGACTCGACGATCCGCCCGTGGTCGAGCACGGCGATCCGGTCCGCGTCGCGCACCGTGGAGAGCCGGTGCGCGATGGTGATGGTGGTGCGCCCCCGGGCCACCTCGTCGAACGCCCGCTGCACCGCGCGCTCGGTCTCGGTGTCCAGCGCGCTGGTGGCCTCGTCGAGGATCAGGATGCGCGGGTCGCGCAGCAGCGTCCGGGCGATGGCGAGGCGCTGTTTCTCGCCGCCGGAGAAGCGGTGCCCGCGGGAGCCGACCACCGTGTCGTACCCGTCGGGCAGCCCGGCGATCAGGTCGTGGATCTGTGCCGCGCGGGCGGCCGCCTCGAGCTGGGCGTCGGTGGCGTCCGGGCGGGCGTGGCGCAGGTTCTCCCGCACGGTGGTGTGCAGCAGGTAGGCCTCCTGGCCGACCACCCCGACGATCGCGGCCAGGTCCGCCAGGCGCATCTCGCGCAGGTCGACGCCGTCGATGGTGATCCGGCCGCTCGTCGGGTCGTGGAGCCGGCTGACCAGCCCGGCCAGGGTGCTCTTGCCGGAGCCGGTCTCGCCGACCAGGGCGAGGCCGGTGCCGGCCGGCACGTCGAGGGTGATCCCGGCGACGGCGGCGGTGTCGCTGCCCGGGTACCGGAAGGTGACGTCGGTCAGGCGCAGGTGCCCCCGGACCCGGCGCGGGTCCACCTCGGCCGGCTCGGCGGGGTCGGCCACGTCGACCGGCAGGTCCAGGTACTCGAAGATCCGGGCGAAGAGCGCCAGCGAGGCGGTCACCGTGACGCCCACGTTGAGCAGGCCCATCAGCGGCCGGAACAGCCCGCCCTGCAACGCGGTGAAGGCGACCAGGGTGCCGATGCTGAGCGTGCCGGCGGCGCCGGGCAGGCCGGCGCTGAGGTAGATGACCGCCGGGATCGCGGCGAAGACGACGCTCATCGTGGCCATCCGCCAGCGGCCGGCGAGTTCGGAGCGCAGTTCGAGGTCGACCAGGCGGGCCGAGGAGGCGGCGAAGCGCGCGCTCAGGGCGGGGCCGGTGCCCAGGGTCTTGGCCAGGTGCACGCCGCTGACCGAGAGCCCCTCCTCGACGGTGACGTTGAGGTCGGCGAGTTCGCGCTGCCGCTCGGCCGTGATCTCGCGGCGCAGGCGGGCGACGCGGCGCGTCAGCCAGACGGCCGGTGGCAGCACGACCAGGGAGACCAGCGACAGCCGCCAGGAGAGAGCGACCATCGCCACCGCGGTCGCCACCACGGTGGTCAGGTTGGCGGCGATCGACGTCGCGGTCGAGGTGACCACGCTCTGCATGCCGCCGATGTCGTTGGTGATCCGGGACTGCACCTCGCCGGTGCGGGTGCGGGTGAAGAACGCCAGGGACTGCCGTTGCAGGTGGGCGAAGACGTCGGCCCGCAGCCGGTGCATGACCTGCTGCCCGACCCGGGTGGAGATCCAGGTCTGCGCCACGCCGAGCACCGAGGTCACCGCGGCCACCGCGACCATGCCCGCCACCAGCCAGGCCAGCAGCGTCAGATCGCGCTCCGGCAGGGCCCGGTCGATCACGGCGCGGAGCAGGAAGGGCGAGGCCATGGCGAGCGCCGAGGACGCCACGATCATCGCGGTGACCGTGGCGAGGGCGCCCCGGTGCGGGGCGAAGAGCCGGCCGATGCGCCGCGGCGACACCTGCCGGGCCTGCGCCTTCTCGGCGGCGCTGACCGTGCGGGGGCCGCGGTCGCGGCCGGAGGGGGTGGGTTCCAAGGGATACTTCCTCACGGGGTAGATGTTGAGGTTACCTCAACATGAGGGAACAACAGTGCCTGCTGCTACCGTATTCCCGTGACCTCCGAGCCCGCCGACACGGCCGAGACCGCCGGGACGGCCGAGACCGCCGGGACGGCCGAGACCGCCGACGCCGACGACCGCCTGGCCGAGGCGTTCTGGGCGGTCACCCGGCGGCTGCGGCACCGCACCCGCGAGGCGCTCGCGCCGTGGGACGTCACGCCCGGGCAGTCCCGGGCGCTCGGCGTGCTGATCCGGCACGGCGCGCTGCGGCTCAGCGCGCTCGCCGAGCACCTCCGCATCGCCCCGCGCTCGGCCACCGAGGTCGTGGACGACCTGGAGGCGCGGGGCCTGGTGCGGCGCCGGCCCGATCCGGCGGACCGGCGCGCGACCCTCGTCACACCCACCGGGGAGGGCACCCGCGCCGGCGCGGCCCTCTACGCCGCCCGCCGGGCCGCCGCCGGGGACCTCTTCGGCGGCCTCACACCCGCCGACCGGGAACACCTCGCCCGCATTCTGCGTACGCTGCGCGACTGAGCGACCGCCCAACGCCCGGCACCCGGCGGCGCCCGCGACCGGGGTGCCGCCCGGGTTTGCCACCCACGACGCCGGGTAGCCGTGCCACCCGTCCTGCCGACGGGACCGGGCGCCGCGAGCGGACGACCCGGCACCTGCGACGCCGACAGGGAGTGGTGACAGTGGGTCCGGTGGCCTGGAAGATCGGTGACCGCTGACGATGTGCGGCATCGGCGGCGAGGCGAGGTTCGACGGGTCGGTGCCCGACGGCGACGCGGTGACCAGGATGGCCGAGGCGATGCGGTCCCGGGGCCCCGACGGCGAGGGCCTCTGGAACGACGGCTGGGTGACCCTCGGGCACCGCCGGCTCACCGTCATCGACCTGACCGAGGCCGGCTCGCAGCCGATGGTCCGCGAGGACCTGGGGCTGGCGCTGGTCTTCAACGGCTGCGTCTACAACTACCCCCAGCTGCGCGAGGAGCTGCGCCGGGCCGGCCACACCTTCCACTCCACCAGTGACACCGAGGTCATCCTGGTGGCGTACGCCCAGTGGGGCGAGCACTTCGTCGACCACCTGGTCGGCATGTTCGCGGTGGGGCTGGTGGACCGCCGCCGGCGGCGGCTGGTGCTGGCCCGTGACCGGCTCGGCATCAAACCGCTCTACCTCGCCGAGTCGACCGGCCGGCTGCGGTTCGCCTCCACCCTGCCCGCGCTGCTGCGTGCCGGCGACGTGGACACCTCGATCGACCCGGTGGGGCTGCACCACTACCTCTCCTGGCACTCGATCGTGCCGGCGCCCCGGACCGTCCTGCGCGGCGTACGCAAGCTTCCCCCGGCCACCGTGCGCGTCATCGAGGCGGACGGGCGCAGCCGCGAGCGCGTCTACTGGCGGCCCGAGTACGCCCGGCACCCCGACCACGCCGGCATGGACCTCCCGGCCTGGCGGGCCGCCGTCGGAGACGCGCTGCGCACCGCCGTACGACGGCGGCTCGTCGCCGACGTCCCCGTCGGCGTGCTGCTCTCCGGCGGCCTGGACTCCAGCATGATCGTGGCGCTGCTGGCCGAGGCGGGCCAGCACCGCCTCCAGACGTTCAGCATCGGCTTCGACAGCCGCGGCGGCGAGTCCGGCGACGAGTTCCACTACTCCGACCTGGTGGCGCGCGCCTTCGACACCGAGCACCACCGCATCCGGCTCGCCGACGACGACCTCGTCCCGGCGGTACGCCGCACCGTACGGGCGATGACCGAGCCGATGGGCAGCCACGACGTCGTCGCCTTCCACCTGCTCTCCGAGCAGGTGGCCCGGCACGTCAAGGTGGCCCAGTCCGGCCAGGGCGCCGACGAGGTCTTCGCCGGCTACGGCTACCACCAGCCCCTCGCCCGGGTACCCCGGGACGGGGCGGCGGCCACCTTCGCCGACGCGTTCTTCGACCGGGACCACGCCGAGCTGAACCGGGTGGTCGACCCGGCGTACGCGTGCGACCGCGACGCCAGCCGCGAGCTGCTCGCGGAGCACCTGGCCGCGCCGGGCGCGGCGACCGCGCTCGACGCGGTGCTGCGCCTGGACACCCACCTGATGCTCCCCGACGACCCGGTCAAGCGGGTCGACAGCATGAGCATGGCGTGGGGGCTGGAGGTGCGCACCCCGTTCCTCGACCAGGACCTGGTCGCGCTCGCCGCCGCCTGCCCACCCGAGCACAAGGTGGCCGACGGCGGCAAGGGCGTGCTCAAGGAGATCGCCCGGGAGGTGCTGCCGGCGGAGGTGATCGACCGGCCGAAGGGCTACTTCCCGGTGCCGGCGCTGCGCAACGTCGACGGGCCGGTGCGGCAGCTGGTCACCGAGGCGCTCGCTGCGCCGGCCGCCCGGGAGCGCGGCCTGTTCCGCCGCGAGTACCTCGACGAACTCCTCGCCGAGCCGGACCGGGCGCAGGCCGCCGCGGGGAGCAACAAGCTGTGGCAGCTCGGCCTGCTGGAACTCTGGCTCCAGTCGCACGACGTCCGCTGACCGCCCGGCGCCGCCACCTCGACCGGCAGCCCGGCGTCAGCCGCCGGCCGACACCGAGGCCGCCCGCCCGGCCAGGAACGCGCGTTCAGCCGCGTTCTCCGTCCGTTCGATCGCCGTGCGGTACGCCTGGGCCGCCTCCCCCGCCCGGCCCAGCCGCCGCAGCAGGTCCGCCCGGACGGCGTGGAACACGTGGTAGCCGCTCAGGTCCAGTCGCTCCACGGCGGCCAGCGCCGCCGCCGGCCCGGCCACCTCGGCGAGCGCGACGGCCCGGTTCAGCGCCACCACCGGCCCCGGGGCGTACGCGGTGAGCTGGTCGTACAGCGTGAGGATCTGCGCCCAGTCGGTGCCGGCGGTGTCCGGCGCGTCGCTGTGCACGGCGGCGATCGCGGCCTGGATCTGGTACGGCCCCGGCCGCCCACGGCGCAGGCAGCGACGGACCAGGGCCTGTCCCTCGGCGACGAGCCCGGCGTCCCAGCGGCGCCGGTCCTGCTCGGGCAGCGGCACCAGCACGCCGTCGGCCGTGGTGCGGGCGGGGCGGCGCGC
Source organism: Micromonospora sp. CPCC 205561 (assembly GCF_036906775.1). NCBI lineage: Bacteria > Bacillati > Actinomycetota > Actinomycetes > Micromonosporales > Micromonosporaceae > Micromonospora > Micromonospora sp. CPCC 205561. Next base: position 5,169 of record NZ_JBAKHV010000090.1, read on the forward strand.
CTCGGTGAGCAGCATCAGCGCCAACAGCCCCCACGCCTCCGGCTCGTCCGGCATCAGCTCCACCAGCAGCCGGCCCAGCCGGACGGCCTCGGCGCACAGGTCGTCGCGGACGAGCCGGTCGCCGGAGCTGGCGGTGTGCCCCTCGGTGAAGATCAGGTAGAGCACGGCCAGCACGCCGGAGAGCCGCTCCGGCAGGTCGGCGTCGCCGGGCACCCGGTACGGGATCCCGGCATCGCGGATCTTGGCCTTGGCCCGGACGATCCGCTGCGCCATGGTCGCCGGCGGCACCAGGAACGCGCGGGCGATCTCGGCGGTGCCCAGCCCGCCCAGCAGCCGCAGGGTCAGCGCGACCCGGGCGGCGGGGCCGAGGGCCGGGTGGCAGCAGGTGAAGATCAGGCGGAGCCGGTCGTCGCGCACGGGCCCCTCCTCGGCCGGTACGTCGCAAACGTGCAGCAGGGCGGCCTGGGCGTGCCGGTCGGCGCGGGAGGCCTCGCGCCGCAGCCGGTCGACGGCCCGGTTCCGGGCGGTGGTGATGATCCAGCCCGCCGGGCTGGGCGGCGGCCCGGCCTCGGGCCACCGCGCCACCGCCACCGTGAACGCCTCCTGCACCGCCTCCTCGGCGAGGTCGATGTCGCCGAGGAGGCGGACCAGGACGGCGACCGCGCGGCCGTACTCCGCGCGGAACACCGCCTCCACGTCCGGCATGCTCAGTCCTCGCCGCGGCACGACCCGGTCTCCAGCAGGGCCGCCAGCGCGGCGGTGGTCTCCGGGTGGGCGGCCAGCAGAGCGGTCAGCCCCGCCGGGACGGCGGCCCCGCCGTCCGTGGCCCGCCACCCGCCCGCGCAACCGAGCAGCGCGGCGACGGCGTCGACGCTCTCCGGGTGGCTGGCCAGCAGGGCGGTCACCGGCCCGGACGCGACGGCGGGGGCCACCGGCAGCGGTGCCGCGGCGGCCGACCACGGCGGCACCCACGCGTCGAGCGCCGGCAGCGACCCGGGGAAGGTACGCCCCGCCTCCCGCACCAGCAGCGGCACCAGCTCGGCGCCGTGCTCGCGCAGAGTGGTGATCAACGTGGGCAGCCAGGGCAGCAGGACCGGGTCGGGCAGCCGGGCGAACGCGGACGACATCGCCTCCACGACGAACGGGGCGAGCGCCGGCACCGGTTCCAGGGCCTGCACGAAGCCGCTGAGGTACTGCGGGAAGGCGGGCACCACCAGCGGGTTGGCGAGCAGCGCGGCGCACCGCTCGCGCAGCTCCGCCAGCGGCAGCAGGCCCAGCTGGTGCCGGGCGGCCCAGAGCAGCGCCACCTTGGCCGGCGCCTCCGGGTGGGACTGCGCCACGGCGAGTTCGAGTTGGGAGCGGTCGCAGCCCAGCGAGAGCGCCAGGCTCTCCATGCCGAACAGGAAGCCCAGCATGGCGCCGACCTGGCGGACGCCGCTCTCCCCGTCGAGGAAGGCGGTGGGCAGCAGGGTGCAGTAGTGCGCGTAGCCCGTGGTCACGAACGCCCCGCACCAGGCCGGCAGCGGCCCGGTCGCGCGGTGGTGGGCCAGCAGCCGCCGGATCCGGCGCAGCACCTCGGGGGCGTCGTCGACGCCGCGCTCGGCGGCCAGCAGCTCCACCGCCCGGGCGCCGAGCTCCTCGACCAGGCGCGGGCCGTCGAGCAGCCGGACGGCGTCCTCGACGGCCTCCAGCGCGACCGAGGCCGTCACGTCCGGGCCCCGCACGGCGCGGCGCAGGCGCTGCTCCAGCACCTGCTCGACGGTGACCCCCTCGTAGCCCAGCTCGATCAGGGCCCGCTGGCTGCGGCCGAGAGCCAGGTCCCAGCTCTCCTGGATCGAACGCTGCCCCAACCGCCGCTCGCCCATGATGGGCCGGACCGCGTCGCGCGGCAGCAGGTGCCGCAGCCGCCACAGCAGATCCGAGCAGGGCACCAGCTCGGGGCTGGCCCGCAGGTCCACCAGGGCTCGCTGGATCGTGCGCTTCTCCAGGTCGAGTCCGAGCGGGGCGAGCCGGTCGTGCACGTCGCGGGCGAGCGGCGGAAGCGCCTCGTAGCCCACCTGGCCGACCCGGTCGCCGCCGAAGAGGATCTCGCAGAGCCGGCGGACGTCGCGGCGGCCCGGGACGACGTCCTTCTCGATGCAGGTGACCGCCGCGTCGGCGAAGTCGTACGGCGTGGGGCGGGCGCGGTTGCGGAGGCCGGCGAGGAGGATCGCGGTCTCGAAGACGGCGATCGCGTCGGCGGTGCTGGCCAGGTAGCCGTTGCGCCGGGCCAACCGGACGATGTCGACGCACCAGCCCCGCAGCTCCGCCTCGTCCAGGCCCCGCGCCGCCGGCGGCCGGGCCAGGTATCCGGAGAGCCGGTCCTCGACCGCGGCGGCGGGCGCGGCGGCCGGGGTGGCGCGGCGGCGGCCACCGGCGCGGGTCCGGCCGCCCCGCTGCCCCTCCAGCCGGTACGGCGTCAGCCCGGTACGGGCGACCGCCTTGCTCCAGGTCGCGGCGGCGATCGACACCGAGCCGGGGGCGAGGCCGAACTGCGCCTCGATGGCGGAGTGGCTGGACGGGATGAGGCCGTGGTGCCACCGGGTGCCGGTGCGCGGGCCGATCTCGAACGGGGCGTCGGCCCGCAGCCCGAACTGCTCGACGCGGCTCGCGGCGTGGAACGCGCCGCAGACGTAGAGGCAGTCGGCGGGGTCGGCTCCGGAGGCGGCGAGGTGCTGACGCATCCGCGTCCACATGTAGCGCTCGCGGTCCTCGTCGCGGTCGTTCCGCTCCGCCCCGGCCGGGCGCAGCCGCCGGAAGAGGCTGCCGATCAGCACCATAACCTGCCGGTAGGTGTCGTGGTCGGCGTCGGCCAGCGGCTGCTCGACGTACTGGTCCCACCACTCCGACCAGTGCCGGACCTTGCCGTGGTGCAGCAGGTACGCCTCCAGCTCCGCGAAGCGGGGCCGCAGGTCGCCGAGCTCGACGCCGACCGCGTCGCCGTGCAGGGCCGCCTCCTCCCCCGCCGGCGCGGCGACCTCCACGTCCCCGCCGGTCGGGGCGTCGTCGGCGGTGCCGGGCGGGCGGGGCAGCCACTGGAAGACGTGGTCGGTGGAGCGGTCCACCAGCACCAGCTCGACCCCGGGCGTCTCCAGCGCGTACGCGATGGCCTGGTATTCGGCGCTCGCCTCGGTGATCGGCGCGACCACGCTGAGCGGCCCCCAGTCGGCCGGAAAGCCGTCCAGCTGCGAGGCGAACGCCTGAAGGGCCACCGGAAGGCGGCAGTTGCGCAGCTCGCCGAGCAGCGGTTGCAGGTCCTCGCAGAGCTCCAGGTAGATCACCCTGGGCTGCTTGGCGCGCAGCCGACGGAGCATGGCCAGTGCCGAGGCCGGCGAGTGGTGGCAGACGGGGAAGATCTCCAGCTCCTCGCCGAGGGCGCGGTCGACGTCGTCGACGATGCCGGCGAGGATGTCGGAGACGGCCTGCGAGCTGCCGGCGAAGGCGGTGGCGGCGGCGGTCAGCTGTTCGCGCAACGCGCCGAACGGCCCGGCCGTGGTGGGTGCGGTCACGACAGCGCGGCGATCGCCTGGCGACCACCGTCGAGGAAGCCCTCCCAGCCGCTGTCCTGCTTGGCCCGCGGCTCCACCACACCGTGCAGGTACTTGTTGAGGATCGCCAGGTCCTCCGGGCTGCGCCGGGCCAGCGAACCCACCAGCGACCCGGCCAGCGTCGCGGCGCGCAGGGTGCGGTCGCCGAAGAACTGGCTGTGCAGGATCGCGTCCTCCAGGACGCCGATCTGCTCGGCGGTGGAGAGCGCCGACTCCAGCTTCTCGTCGTCGCTGGTCGCCGCGGAGGCGGCGGCGCGCAGGTCGGCGAAGCTCTGCAACAGGATGTCCAGCAGGGTGGGCGGCACGTCGAGCGCGATCTGGTGCCGGCGCAGCAGTTCCTCGGTGCGGAAGCGGACGATCTCGGCCTCGCTGCGCTTGTTGGTGACCACGGGGATCCGGACGAAGTTGAACCGGCGCTTGAGCGCGGACGAGAGGTCGTTCACCCCCCGGTCCCGGCTGTTCGCCGTCGCGATGATCGAGAAGCCGGGTCTGGCGAACACGATGTTGTCGTGGTCCAGCTCCGGAATGCTGACGTACTTCTCCGACAGGATCGAGATCAGCGCGTCCTGCACGTCGCTGGTGGAGCGGGTCAGCTCCTCGAACCGGCCGACGGTCCCCTGCTCCATGGCGGTCATGATCGGCGAGGGGATCATGGACTCCCGGGACTGGCCCCGGGCGATGACCATGGAGACGTTCCAGGAGTACTTGATGTGGTCCTCGGTGGTGCCGGCGGTGCCCTGGACCACGAGGGTCGAGTTGCGGCAGACGGCGGCGGCCAGCAGCTCGGCCAGCCAGCTCTTGCCGGTGCCCGGGTCGCCGATCAGCAGCAGGCCCCGGTCCGACGCCAGGGTCACGATGCTGCGTTCGACGAACGTGCGGTCGCCGAACCACTTCTGCGGGATCTCCCGGTCGAGCCCGTCGGCCCGCTCCGAGCCGAGGACGAACAGCCGGACCATCCGCGGGCTGAGCCGCCACGAGAACGGCTTCGGGTCGGTGTCGACCGACTCCAGGTAGTCGAGCTCCTCGGCGTACTTGACCTCGGCGGGGGCACGCAGCATCTCGGACATGAGGGGTTCGTTTCTCCTAGGTGAGGAAGCTCTTGAGCTCGAAGACGAGTTTGCGGATGTGGCCGGAGATCACCGGCGTGCCCAGGTCCTTGAGGCGTTGCCGGAACCAGGGGTTGACGCTCTGCTGGCCCGAGCTGTTGACCGAGCCGACCGGGATGAACCGCACCCCGGAGCGGTGCACCGCCTCGATGCCGTCGAACAACGGCTGGGAGCGGTCGAACTCGTAGAAGTCCGAGATCCACACCATGACCGTGTTCCTCGGCTCGACGATCTTCGGGCGGGCCAGCGCCATCGCCACCGGGCCGTCGTTGCCGCCGCCCAGCTTCGTGCGCAGCAGCACCTCGAACGGGTCGTGCACCCACGGCGTCAGGTCCAGCGCCCGCGTGTCGTACGCGATCAGGTGCACGTCGACCTTGGGCAGGCCGGCGAAGATCGACGCGAGGATCGTGCAGTTGACCATCGAGTCGACCATCGAGCCCGACTGGTCCACCACCACGATCAGCCGGGCCGGCGTGACCCGGCGGGCGGTCTGCCGGTAGTAGAGCCGGTCGACGTAGAGACGCTCGTCCTCCGGGCTCCAGTTGGTCAGGTTCTGCCAGATGGTGCGGTCGACGTCGAGGTTGCGGAACACCCGCTTCGGCGGCACCGACCGGTCGACGACGCCGACGCTGGTCTGCTCGACCTGGGTACGCAGCACCTCGGCGACCTCGTCGACGAACCGGCGGATGAGCGCCTTGGCGTTGGCGAGGGCCACCCCCGAGAGGTTGGCCTTGTCCCGGAGCAGCTGCTCGATCAGCGACATGCTCGGCGTCAGCCGGCTGGCCAGCACCGGGTCGGCCAGCACCTCGCGCAGGTGCATCCGGCGGACCAGGTCGCCCTCCAGGCCGGCGAGCACGCCGCCGAGGCCGTCGGTGCCGCCCTGCCGGCGCAGCCCGCCGGGCTCCGCGCCGAGCGCCTGCTCGAACCAGCCGGCGTCCGACTGCCACCGGGCGAGCTGGCCGGCGTCGACGGGCCCGTGGCCGGTGGCGAAGACGTTGAGCAGCAGCTTCGACACCAGGGCCGCCCGCCGGACCTCGGCGGCTCCCGGCGGCGTCCCCTCCGCGTCGGGCCGCCCTGCCTGGCCCGGGTCGGGCTGGCTCGCGCGACCCGCGTCGGGCTGCTCCGGGTGGCCCGGGGCGACCTGGCCCGCGTCGGGCCGCTCCGCGTGGGCCGCGTCGACCTGGCCCGCGTCGTCGGGCGGCGGGCGGAGCAGCCCGCGCAGCTCGTCGGCGACGGCCGGGAAGCGCTGGACGACGGTGTCCACCGAGACCGCCGGGTCCAGCAGGGCGGCCGGCAGGCCCAGCTCGTCGACGACGGCCATGCTGGCCGACTCCAGGGCGGGCTGCTCCTCGGGATCGAAGAGCCGGGCCAGCAGCCGCCAGTAGAGCACCTGGCGCCGGTTGGCGTCGGCGCGGCTCTCGGGGGTCGGTGATCCGGTCATCGGCGCAGCAACCGTCCCGCGCGCTCGCGCAGCACCGCCACGGCGTCGCCCGCCTTGGCCTCGGCCTTGGCGACCTTCGGATCGGTGACCCCGCCCGCCCAGTCGCCGGTGTGCACGTCGACCGGCCGGCGTTTGACGTTGGCGCGCACCGCCAGCGGCTGGAGCAGCCACCGGCCGTCGTCCCACCGCAGCAGGCCGAGGCACGCCGAGGAGGCGGCGACCAGCTCCGGGGTGAGCGGGCCGCAGGAGGGCAACCGGTCGACCGCGACGGCGATCGGCCGGCCGTCGAGCTCGAAGCTCGTCGCGCCGTCGTCGGCGCGTACGGCGTAGCCCTCCACGAGGACGGGTTCCGCGATCCCGACCGGGTGGCGCTCCAGCGGCGCCGTCGCCGCCGCGACCGCCGTCGGCAACAGCACCCGGGCGGTGGCGAACGGATCGGCCGGCTCGCCGAGTCGTGCCCGGTCGTCGCGCCAGAGCAGGTCCGCGCCGTGTCCCGGCAGGCCGGTGACGGCCAGGGCACGCCGCTCGGCCAGCGCGGCCAGCAGCACGGGGTGGGCGTCCAGCAGGCGCCACAGCGCGGGCCCGCCGATCGTCTCCACCTTGACCGCGCCGACCGCGCAGCGGACCAGCCGGGGCGCCCCGCCGTCGGCCGGTTCGAGGATCGCGTGCAGCTGCGCCTGCACGGCGGTGTCGTGCTCGTGCACGTCGACGCCGAGCACGAGCAGCCGCCCGGAGACCCCCTCCGCGTCGGGCGCGACGACGGCGCCCGACGCGTCCTGGGCAAGCAGCACGGCCCGGGCCCAGAGGTCGGCCCAGCGTCGCGCCGGCGGTTGCGCCATCGTGGCGACCGGCACGCAGGCCCGCAGCTCGGCGGCGAACCCGTCGAGCAGCACCGCCAGTCGACGCAGGGCGGGCTCGGCGAGGGCGGCCTCGATCGGCGGCCCCGCCGCGTCGACGAGCGCGTGGTCGAGGCCGCCCCAGCCCGTCACCGCCACCTCGTGCAGCCAGGCGCGGGCGCCGGCGCGGGCCGGCGCCCCGTCGGCCGGGGGCTCGACCGCGCCCAGCGCCCAGGGGGCACGGGCCCGACCCAGCGCGGTGTCGAGCTGCCCGAGCAGCGCGTCGTGGGCCGCGCCGAGCAGCGCGCACCGGGCGGCGGCGAGGGCGAGGAGGTGCTCCTCGCGCACGGAGCCGGCGGTCACCTTCCCGGCCGCCTCCGCCACCCGGTCGCCGAGCGGGGTGGCGGCCAACGCGCCGGCCAGCGCCGCCAGGGCCGCCGCGTCGTCCTCGCCCACCCGGGCGAGGCCGCGGACCAGTGCGTCGTCGAGGCCGGCGACCAGGTCGAGGGCGTCGGTCAGGCCGGTCGGGGCGCCGTCGCGCAGGACGGCGAGCTGCGTGCCGAGCATCAGCGGCCCGCCCCGGTGGCCGGGAACCAGTGCAGCTCGGGCAGGGGGACCGTGCTGCCGGGCAGTTCCAGGTAGGACAGGTGGCGCAGGAAGCGGCTGAACACGACGGCGGCGGGGGTCGGCTCGTGCCGTGCGTCCAGGGCGGCGAGCAGCTCCCCCGCGGTGCCCGCCCCGTCGGCGAGGTCGGCCCGCAGGTAGCGGGCGACGCGGTCCGCGCCGTACTGGAGCAGGGCCTCGTCGACCAGGGCGTGCAGGTGCTTGCAGGGAGCGCCGCGCAGCCCGCCGCAGGGACGGTTGTTGTTGGTGCTGCAGTGGTAGGCGTGGGTGCCGGCGGCGATCGACGACACGTAGACCCGGTCCACGTCCGACCCGCTGGAGACCACGCCCTGCAACCGCCCGTCGGCCAACTCCACGAAGGGCACTTTGGCCAGCTTGCGGGGCCGCGCGGGCGGCACCACCCGCACCGTGCTGCGCCGTCGCCACGCGGTCCGTTCCGCGTCAGCCACTGTCCGACCTCCCGTCCGCCGCTGTCCGGCGCCGCCCATGCCGATCCGGCCGCCGGAGGGTCTCCGGCGTCGTCGTGCCGACAAGGATCATGGACCACGGGTACGACACGACCCTGAGTCGGGTTTGCGGACGGCGGTCGCTCCGGACGCCGCCGCGCCCCTATGCTTCGGACACCGAGGCGGACGGGAGGCGGCATGGCACCGGTGATCGCGCTCCTGGTCGGCGGCAACCCCGCCCGGTCCCGCGTACCGCCCCCGCCCGACCTGGCGCGGGCGGGGAGCGGCGGCGCGCGGCCGGACCGCGAGCAGGCCGGCCGGGGTCGTCCCGCCGCCCGCGCGGGCGGCCGGTGTCGTGCCCTCCCGGCCGGCTCCGATGGTGTAGAAAAGGCGGGGTGAGCGCAGCGATGACGCGCGGCCGGATCCACGATCACCGGACGGTCCACCGTGGCTGACACCGAGCTGCCGCATCCGCCGGTCGAGGCGGGCGCCGCCCTGGTGCGGCTGGGTGACCTGCCGCTGGCCGACCTGCTGGCCGGGGCCGGCGACAGCGTGCTGGCCCACGTGCTCGGCACGCTCACGGTCGGCGACGAGCCGGGCCGGCAGCTCGACGTGTCGGCGTTCGAGTCGAGCTTCTGACGTGTCCGCCGACGCCCCGACGTCGGCCCCCGCGCACCGTGCCGACCGCGCCCGCCCGGCGGACGGCGGGCCCCCGGGACCCGTCGCGGCGCGCGGCGGGTCCGCGCCCGCGAGCGACGCCTCCCCGACCGGCGGCGCGCCGCCACCCCGGGTCCGGCAGCTCGTGCTCAAGGTGCACAGCCGGTGCAACCTGGCCTGCGACCACTGCTACGTCTACCGGCACGCCGACCAGCGGTGGCGGGGGCGGCCCCGGGTGATCGCACCGGGCACGGTGGACCGGGTCGCGCAGCGCCTGGGCGAGCACCTGGCGCGGCACCGGCTCGACCGGGTACGCGTCGTGCTGCACGGCGGTGAGCCGCTGCTGGCCGGCCCGGCGGTGCTCGACCGGACGGTCCGCGCCCTGCGCGGGGCGCTCCCCCCGGGCGCGGTGCTCGACGTCGGCGTGCAGACCAATGGCGTGCTGCTGGACGAGGAGTTCCTGGCGCTGTGCCACCGGCACGACATCGACGTCGGGGTGAGCCTCGACGGGGACCGGGCCGCCAACGACCGGCACCGCCGCTACCCCGACGGCCGGGGCAGCTTCACCGACGTGGCCGCCGCGCTGCGCCTGCTGGCCCGCCCGGAGCACCGGCCGCGCTGGGCCGGGCTGCTCTGCACGGTCGACCTGGACAACGACCCGCTGCGCGTCTACGAGTCGCTGCTGGCGTTCGACCCGCCCCGGCTGGACCTGCTGCTGCCGCACGGCAACTGGAGCACGCCCCCGCCCCGACGGCGGCCGGGCGGCACCGACACCCCCTACGGCGACTGGCTGGTCGCCGTCTTCGACCGCTGGTACCCGAGCACCCCGCGGCGCGCCGGGATCCGGTTGTTCGAGTCGCTGATCGCGCTGGTGCTCGGCGGTCGCAGCGGCACCCGGGCGCTCGGCTTCGCCGAGCCGGACCTGATGACGATCGAGACCGACGGCACCATCGAGGGCACCGACACCCTGAAGACGACCGACGACGCGGCGATGCGTACCGGGCTCGACGTCTTCCGGCACTCCTTCGACGAGGCGCTGCGCCATCCCTCCCTCGCCGGCCGCCCCACCGGCCCGGCCGCCCTGGCCCCCCAGTGCCGGGCCTGCCCGGTGCTCAGCGCCTGCGGCGGCGGCCTCTACGCGCACCGCTTCCGCGCCGGCGCCGGCTTCACCCACCCGTCCGTCTACTGCCCCGACCTCTACCGGCTGATCCGGCACGTCCAACGGGTGGTCGCCGCGGACGTCGACGCGCTGCGCCGCCGCGCCCCGGCCGCCCCGCCCGGGCGGTGAGCCCGTGGTGCTCTCCCCCGCCCAGCTCGCCGGCCTGGCCGCCGGGCACGGCGACGACGCGACGCTCGAGGTGCTGCGGGCCGGGCAGCTCGGGCGGCGGCGGCTGCTCACCGTCGCCGCCGCGCGCGCCGGCGGGGACGGGGCGTCGGTGCGGGAGTGCCTCGCCCTGCTGACCCGCGCAGAGCGGGCCGACCCGGCGGCGGTCGCCCGGGTCCTGGCCCATCCGCCGGTCACCGGCTGGGCCGCGAGCGCGCTCGCCGGCGGCCCCGACCCGGCTTACCTGGCCGGGCTGGCGGCCGCCGCCGCCGTCCGCGCGGGGCTGGCCTTCACGCTCGCCGTGCCCGCGCCCGGCGGCGTGCTGCTGCTGCCCACGGTGGGCGCCGCGGTCGGGCTCGGGGACGGCCCCGCGCTGGTCCACGGCGCCGGGAGGCGGTTCGACGGCCGGCCGACGCGCGCCGGCGGGCCGCCCGCCGGATCACCCCGATCCCCGACGCGCC
>NZ_JBAKHV010000091.1:0-15180 GCF_036906775.1 Micromonospora sp. CPCC 205561
CCAGACCGGCGGCCATCCGCACCGACTGGGCACCCTGACCCGGGAACACGAACACCGGGCCCGTGCCGGCGCTGGTGACCGTACCGGCGACGAGGTTGCCGGCCGGGTGGCCGGCGGCGAGGGCGTCCAGCCCGGCGAGCAGCTCGTCGGTGCCGACGCCGACGACGGCGGCGCGGTGGTCGAACGTCGCGCGGGTGGTGGCCAGCGACCAGCCGATCGCCGCCGGGGCGAGGTCGCCGTGCGCGCGCACGTGCTGGGCGAGCCGGGCGGCCTGGCCGGCGAGGGCGGCCTTCGACCGGGCCGACACCGGCCAGACGGTGACGTCCGAGGCGACCAGGCCGGGGCGTCGCGCGGGCTCGACGGCGGTGGCCTCGACGGCCTCGTCGCCCTCGACGGCCGCCGGGTCGGCGACGCGCGGCCGGTACTCCTCCAGGATCACGTGGGCGTTGGTGCCGCTCACGCCGAAGGAGGAGACGCCGCCGCGGCGGGGGCGGTCCAGCTCCGGCCACGGCTTGGACTCGGTGAGCAGGGACACCGCCCCGGCGGTCCAGTCCACGTGCGGGGAGGGCTCGTCGACGTGCAGGGTCTCCGGCATGACGCCGTTGCGCAGCGCCATCACCATCTTGACCAGCCCGGCGACGCCGGCGGCGCTCTGGGTGTGGCCGATGTTCGACTTCACCGAGCCCAGCCACAGCGGCCGGTCGGCCGGCCGGTCCTGCCCGTACGTGGCGATGAGCGCCTGCGCCTCGATGGGGTCGCCGAGGGTGGTGCCGGTGCCGTGCGCCTCGACCATGTCGACGTCGGCGGTGCCGAGCCGGGCGTTGGCGAGGGCCTGCCGGATGACCCGCTGCTGGGAGGGGCCGTTCGGGGCGGTGAGCCCGTTGGACGCGCCGTCCTGGTTGAGGGCGCTGCCCCGGATCACGGCGAGGATCGGGTGGCCGTTGCGCTCGGCGTCGGCCAGCCGCTCCACGACGAGCACGCCGCCGCCCTCGCCCCAGCCGGTGCCGTCCGCGCCGGCCGCGAAGGCCCTGCACCGGCCGTCGACGGACATGCCGCGCTGCCGGGAGAAGACGACGAACACGCCCGGGGTGACCATCACGGTGACGCCACCGGCGATGGCCAGGTCGCACTCGCCGCGACGCAGCGCGTTCACGGCGAGGTGCAGGGCCACCAGCGAGGAGGAGCAGGCGGTGTCCACGGTGACGGCCGGGCCGTTGAGGCCGAGGGTGAACGAGATCCGGCCGGACGCGACGCTTGTGGTGTTGCCGGTGCCGAGGTACATGTCGACGCCCTCGGGCACGTTCGGCAGACCCATGCCGTAGTTGGACGTGCTCAGCCCGACGAAGACACCGGTGGAGCTGCCGCGCAGCGACAGCGGGTCGATGCCGGCGGACTCGACGGCCTCCCAGGACGTCTCCAGCAGCAGCCGCTGCTGCGGGTCCATGGCGAGGGCCTCACGCGGGGAGATGCCGAAGAGGGACGGGTCGAAGTCACCGGCGCCGGCGAGGAACCCGCCGATGCGGGTGTAGCTCTTGCCCGGCTTGTTGGGGTCGGGGTCGTAGAGCGCCTCCAGGTCCCACCCCCGGTCGTCGGGGAACTCGGTGAGCGCGTCCCGGCCGTCGGCGACGAGCTCCCACAGGTCCTCCGGCGAACGGACCCCACCGGGGAAGCGGCAGCTCATCGAGACGATGGCCAGCGGCTCCTGATCCCGGGCCTCGACGGTCTGCAGCTTGCGCTTGGTGTCGTGCAGGTCGGCGGTCACCCGCTTGAGGAAGTACCGCAGCTTGTCGTCGCTCATCGGGTGGCCCCTGCCTCGATCCGAAGGTTGGTCATCTCAGGAGATTCCAAACTCTTTGCTGATGAAGTCGAAGATCTCGTCGTCGCTGGCCGAGTCGAGGTCGGGCCGGTCCGGCTCGGCGGCGGGCCCGGCCGCCAGGTCGGACGCCTTGGCGAGCAGGTCCTGCATCCGGGCGGTGAACCGGGCCCGGGCCGCCGGGTCGAGCGGGATGGCGTTGAGCAGGCTCTCCACCGTGTCGATGCCCTGGAAGAGCGGTTGCGTGGAGGGCGCCGCGTCGGCGGCGATCTCGCTGGTCAGCTTCTCCGCGAGCGCCGTCGGCGTCGGGTAGTCGAAGACCAGCGTCGCCGGCAGTCGCAGCCCGGACAGGCCGTTGAGCCGGTTGCGCAGGTCGACGGCGGTGAGCGAGTCGAAGCCCAGGTCGGTGAAGAGCCGGTTCGGGTCGACGGCGTCGGCGCCGGCGTGGCCGAGGACGGCGGCGATGTTCGCCCGTACCACGTCAAGCACCACCTTGTGCCGCTCCGGGCCGGCCAGGCCGGCGAGTCGCTGGCTGAGCTGCACCCCGCCGGAGCGGGCGCCGGTGGCGTCGACGGAGCGCCGCAGCGGCACCCGGACCAGGGCCCGGAGCATGGGCGCGAGCGTGCCGGCCTCCGCCTGCCCGCGCAGCGTCCCGACGTCCAGGCGCATCGGCACGACGGCCGCCGCGTCGAGCCGCCACGCGGCGTCGAAGAGGTTCAGCGCCTGCTCGGTGGCCAGCCCGGCGGCGCCCTGCTCGGCCATCCGCCGCACGTCGTCGTCGCCGAGATGCCCGGTCATGCCGCTGGCCTGCTCCCACAGGCCCCACGCGAGCGAGATGCCGGCGAGCCCACGGGCCCGGCGGTGCGCCGCGAGGGCGTCGAGGAAGGCGTTCGACGCCGCGTAGTTGGACTGGCCGGCGCTGCCCAGGGTGGCCGCCGCCGAGGAGAACAGCACGAAGGCCGCGAGGTTCGCGTCGGCCGTGAGGCGGTGCAGGTGCCACGCCGCGTCGATCTTCGGCACGGCGACCGCGTCCACCCGCTCGGGGGTCATCGACTCCAGCACGCCGTCGTCGAGGACACCGGCGGCGTGCACCACGGCGGTGAGCGGGTGCGCGGCGGGCACCGCGGCCAGCAGGGCCGACAGGGCGTCGGGGTCGGCGGCGTCGCAGGCCGCGACGGCCACCTCCGTACCGGTGCCGGCGAGTTCGGCGACGAGGTCGCCGATCCCCTCGGCCGCCGCGCCGCGCCGCCCGGCCAGCAGCAGGTGCCGCACGCCGTGGGTGGTGGCGAGGTGGCGGGCCAGGATGCGGCCCAGCACGCCGGTCCCGCCGGTGATCAGCACGGTGCCGTCCGGGTCGATCCCGCCCGGCAGCGGCTCCACCCCGGCCGGGACCCGCCCGAGCCGTGGCGTGCGGACCTGCCCGGCCCGTACGGCGAGCTGCGGCTCACCGGAGGCGATGGCGGCGGCCAGGGCGGCGGCGCTGTCCGGGTCGTCGTCGAGGTCGAGGAGCTGGCACCGGTCCGGGTGTTCGAGCTGGGCGGTGCGCAGCAGCCCCCAGACCGGGGCCGCGCGCAGGTTGACCACCTGCTGCTCCCCCGCCGCGACCGCGTCCCGGGTGACCAGCACCAGCCGGGACCCGGCGAACCGGTCGTCGGCGAGCCAGGTCCGCAGCGCGGCGAGGGTACGGTGCGTGGTGGCCCGCGCCTGCCCGGCGAGCGCCGGGTCCGTCGGGTCCCCGGTGGAGGCGACCGGGACGATCACCGCCTCGGGTGCCGGCTCACCTCCGGCGAGCAGCTCGCCCAGCGAGTCGAGGTCGACGTCGGTGCGTACCCGGGCGCCGGCCGCCTCGCAGGCGGCGCTGAGGGCCAGGTCGTCGCCGAGCGTCACCCAGCGGGTGGCCGCCGGCACGGGGCCGGTGGGCACCGGCAGCACCGGCCAGTCGACCTGGAACAGCGACTCGTGCCGGCCGGAGCGGGCCGCGCCGAGCGAGTCGCCGGAGACCCGGCGCATGATCAGCGAGTCGACGTGCAGCACCGGGGCGCCGGTGGCGTCGGCCACCTGGAAGGAGACGCCGACCTCGCCGGCCGCCGCGACGCGTACGCGCAGGGCGGTGGCCCCGGCGGCGAGCAGGGAGACCCCGGTCCAGGCGAACGGCAGGCGGGGCACGCTGGCGTCGGCGCCGTCGCCCATCCGGCCGAGGAAGCCACCGATCGACATGGCCTGCAACGCACCGTCCAGCAGCGCCGGGTGCACGCCGAAGCGGCCGGCCTCGGCGTGGTGGTCGGCGGGCAGTTCGACCTCGGCGAAGACCTCGTCGTCGCGGGTCCACGCGGCGCGCAGGCCACGGAACGCCGGGCCGTACCCGAAGACGGTCGCCTCGATGCCGGAGTAGAAGTCGTCGGCCTCCACGCGCGTCGCGCCGGGCGGCGGCCACACCCCCAGGTCGAAGGCGGGCGCGGCGTCGGCCGGCTGCGGGCCGAGCAGACCGGTGGCGTGGCAGGTCCAGGCGACGTCGGCGAGGATCTCGTCGGAGCCGTCCCGGTAGGGCCGGGAGTAGAGCTGGACGGTGCGCCGCCCGTCGTCGTCCCGGTCGCCGACCATCAGCTGCACCTGGAGGGCACCGAGTTCGGGCAGGACGAGCGGGGCGAGCAGGGTCAGCTCCTCCACCGTCGGGCAGCCGGCCTGCTCACCGGCGTACGTGGCCAGCTCCACGAAGGCGGTGCCGGGCAGCAGGATGTTGTCCATCACCCGGTGCTCGCCGAGCCACGGGTGGGTACGCACCGACAGCCGCCCGGTGAAGACCATCCGCTCGCTGTCGGGGAAGGTCAGCGTGGCGATGAGCAGCGGGTGCCCGGCGTCCTGAAGGCCGGCGGAGCTGACGTCCTGCGCTCGGTGCAGCGGCGGCTCGACCCAGTACCGCTGGTGGTCGAAGGCGTAGGTGGGCAGCGCCACGACGTCGGTCTCGGCGAGGACCGTGCCCAGGTCGACGGGCAGGCCGATCGTGTGCGCGGTGGCGAGGTTCGTCAGCAGCCGCGCCGCGTCGTCGTCACCGCGGCGCAGGCTGCCCAGGGTGTACCCGCTCGCGCCCGCGTCGTCCAGGATCGCCGTCACCGGCATCGTCAGCACCGGATGCGGGGAGATCTCGACGAACGTGGTGTGCCCGGCGGCGACCGCGACGCGCACGGCGGCGTCGAACTGGACGGTCTGCCGCAGGTTGTCGTACCAGTAGCCGGCGGTCATCGACGTCGGGTCGACCCAGTCCCCCGTCAGCGTCGACACCAGCCGGGTGTGGCCCGGCTGCGGGGTCACGTCGGCCAGGTCGGCACGCAACTGCTCGGCGACCTCCTGCACGGCCGCCGAGTGCGACGCGTAGTCCACCGGGATCAGTCGGGCGCGCACCCCGTCGGCCTGGCACGACTCCACCAGATCCGCGACCGGCTGCGGCGGACCCGACACCACCACCGTCGACGGGCCGTTGACCGCCGCCACACCCACACCCGGGAACGCCGGCAGCCGCTCGGCCACCGCGTCGGCCGACAGGTCCACCGACGCCATCGTGCCGGTGCCCCGCAGCACCGTCAGCGCCCGCGAGCGCAACGCCACGGCCTTCGCCGCGTCCTCGATGCTGAGGATGCCGGCCACGCACGCCGCGCCGATCTCGCCCTGCGAGTGACCGACCACCGCCGCCGGGGTGACCCCGGCGTGCTGCCACACGGCGGCGAGAGCCATACCGACGGCCCACAGCACCGGCTGCACGACCTCGACCCGCTCCAGCCACGACTCGTCGTCGCCGGTCAACACCGAGACGAGGTCCACGTCCAGGTACGGGGCGAGGGCCCGCTGGCACTCCGCCAGCCGCGCGTCGAACACCGGCGTACGACCCACCAGGCCGGCCGCCATCCGCGCCGACTGCGCACCCTGACCCGGGAACACGAACACCGGACCCGCGCCGTGGGGCGTGACGGCGCCGGCGACGACGTTGCCGGCCGGCGACCCGGACGCCAGGGCGTCCAGCCCCGCCAGCAGCTCCTCCGTGCTCGACCCGACGACGGCGGCCCGCTGGTCGAACGTCGACCGGGTGGCGGCGAGGGACCAGCCCACCGCCGCCGCATCGACCTCGCCGCGCTCGCGCACGTACTCCGCCAGGCGGGCCGCCTGGCCGGTCAGGGCGCCCTTCGACCGCCCCGACAGCGACCACAGCACCGCGTCGGCGGTCACGAGCCCGGGGCCGGGCTCGGCCGGAGCCACGGCCTGCGGCTCGTCGGCCTGCTCGATGATCACGTGGGCGTTGGTGCCGGAGATGCCGAACGAGGACACCGCCGCCCGGCGCGGCCGGTCCACCGCCGGCCACGGCCGCGACTCCGTCGCCAGTTCGACGGCGCCGGAGGTCCAGTCGATGTGCGGGGACGGCTCGTCCACGTGCAGCGTCGCCGGGACGAGGCCGTGCCGGATGGCCTGCACCATCTTGATCACACCGGCGACACCGGCGGCGGCCTGGGCGTGGCCGATGTTCGACTTGATCGAGCCGAGCAGCAGCGGCCGGTCGGCGGGCCGTTCCCGCCCGTACGTGGCGAGCAGGGCCTGCGCCTCGATCGGGTCGCCGAGCGTCGTGCCGGTGCCGTGCGCCTCCACCACGTCCACGTCGGCGGTGGTCAGCCGCGCCGAGGCGAGGGCCTGCCGGATGACCCGCTGCTGCGACGGACCGTTCGGGGCGGTCAGGCCGTTGGACGCGCCGTCCTGGTTGATCGCGGAGCCGCGCACCACCGCGTACACGGTGCGGCCCTGCCGGCGGGCGTCGGAGAGCCGCTGCACGAGCAGCATGCCGACGCCCTCGGACCAGCCGGTGCCGTCGGCG
Source organism: Micromonospora sp. CPCC 205561 (assembly GCF_036906775.1). Classification (NCBI taxonomy): domain Bacteria; kingdom Bacillati; phylum Actinomycetota; class Actinomycetes; order Micromonosporales; family Micromonosporaceae; genus Micromonospora; species Micromonospora sp. CPCC 205561. The sequence goes on from NZ_JBAKHV010000091.1 coordinate 6,669, forward strand.
GACGCGGCGAACGACTTGCACCGGCCGTCGGCGGCCAGGCCGCGCTGCCGGGAGAACTCGACGAACGCGGTCGGGGTGGCCATCACCATGACGCCGCCGGCCAGCGCCATGTCGCACTCGCCGCGTCGCAGCGCCTGGCCGGCCCAGTGCAGCGCGACCAGCGACGAGGAGCAGGCCGTGTCCAGGGACACCGCCGGCCCCTCCAGCCCGAACGTGTACGCCACCCGACCGGAGATGACGCTGCTGGTCATCCCGGTCAGCATGTAGCCCTCGGCGGCCTCCGGCGAGTACGCGAGCAGCGAGCCGTAGTCCTGGCCGCTGGTGCCGACGAAGACGCCGGTGCTGCTGCCCCGCACGTCGGCCGGGTCGATGCCGGCGGACTCGAAGGACTCCCAGGTGGTCTCCAGCAGCAGCCGCTGCTGCGGGTCCATGGCCAGGGCCTCGCGGGGCGAGATGCCGAAGAAGCCGGGGTCGAACTTGTCCACGCCGCTGAGGAAGCCGCCACCGCGGGCGTAGAAGGTGCCGGGGGCGTCCGGGTCGGGGCTGTAGAGGCTGTCGAGGTCCCAGCCACGGTCGGTCGGCAGGTCGCTGATCGCGTCGACGCCGTCGACCACCAGCCGCCACAGGTCGTCGGGCGACCACACCCCGCCGGGCAGCCGGCAGGCCATGCCGATGATCGCGAGGGGCTCGTCGTCGCCGACCGACACGGCGGTCGTCGTGGGCCGCACGGGGACCGGGGTGCCGGCGATCTCCGTACCCAGGAAGGCCGCCAGGTCGTGCGGGGTCGGGTAGTCGAAGACGAGGGTGGCCGGCAGCCGCATCCCGAACGCGTTGTTGAGCCGGTTGCGCATCTCGACGGCGGTGAGCGAGTCGAAGCCGAACTCGCTGAACGCCCGGCGCGGCTCGATGGCCGCCGGGTCGGGGTAGCCGAGCACGGCGGCGGCCTGGCCCCGGACGATCTCGACCAGCGCGGCGGCCCGCTCGGTGTCGCCGAGCCCGGCGAGCTGCTGCACCAGAGACGCGCCGGTGGCGGCCGCGGCGGCGCGCGCGGGCGTGCGGATCAGCGCCCGGTACAGCGGCGGGATGCTCCCGCCGGCGAACTGGACCTTCATCGCGGCGAGGTCCAGCCGGGCCGGGACGAGCGCGGCGTCGGTGGTGCGGCAGGCCGCGTCGAAGAGGGCGAGCCCCTCCTCGGCCTCCATCGCGGCGACGCCGGAGCGGGAGATCCGGTTGAGGTGGACGTCGTCCAGCTCGGTGGTCATGCCGCTGCGGTCGGCCCAGAGGCCCCACGCGAGGGTGAGCGCGGCAAGGCCGCGCGCCTTGCGGTGCTGGGCCAGCCCGTCGAGGAACGCGTTGGCGGCAGCGTAGTTGCCCTGGCCCGGGCCGCCCGCGGTGGCGGCGAGCGAGGAGTACGAGACGAAGGCCTTGAGGTCGAGGTCGGCGGTCAGCTCGTGCAGGTTCCAGGCGGCGTCGACCTTGGGCCGCAGCACACCGTCCATCCGCTCGGGGGTGAGCGAGGAGATGACGCCGTCGTCGCGGACGCCGGCGGCGTGGATGACGGCGGTCAGCGGATGCTCCGCCGGGATGCCGGCCAGCAGCTCGGCCACGGCGCTGCGGTCGGCGACGTCGCAGGCGGCGACGTCGACGGTCGCGCCTAGCGCCGCCAACTCGGCGCAGAGTTCGGCGACGCCCCCGGCGGCCCGGCCACGCCGGCTGGTGAGGATCAGGTGCCGGACGCCGTACGTCGTCACCAGGTGCCGGCTCATCAGCTGGCCGAGGGTGCCGGTGGCGCCGGTGATCAGGACGGTGCCGTCCCCGTCGAACGGGGCGGCCGGCGGCTCGCCCGGGACGGGGACCCGGGTGAGCCGGGCGCCGGCGGCGACGCCCGCGCGGATCACGACCTGCGGCTCGTCGGTCGCGACGGCGGACACGAGCGCGGCGGCGCAGCCCGCCAGGTCGTCGACGTCGACCAGCACGAACCGGTCGGGGTTCTCCGACTGGGCGGAGCGGAGCAGGCCGATAACGGCGGCGCCGGCCAGGTCGGTCAGGTCGGCGTCGCGGTCGGTGGCGACCGCGCCCCGGGTCAGCACCACCAGCCGGGAGGCCGCGTAGCGGTCGTCGGCGAGGAACTGCTGGAGCACGGCGAGCGCCCGGTGGGTCACCTCGGCGACGGCCCGGGGCACGTCCGCCGACGTGGGCGGGTCGAGGAACGGCACGACCAGCACGCCGGGTGCGTCCGTCCCGTCGTCCATCGCCGTGGCGAGGGCGGTCAGGTCGGGGTACGCCGCCACGGCCGTACCGGTGACGGCGACCGCGTCGGTGAGCGCCGCCGCGCCGCCGACCACCGCCCACCCGACGGTGGCCGGGCCGGCGGGCAGCGCGAGCGGGGCCCACTCGACCCGGAACAGCGACTCGGTGCCGCCGCCCCCGACGGTGCGGAGCTGGTCGGCGGAGACCGGCCGCAGGACGAGGGAGCCCACGGAGATGACGGGCGCGCCGGTGACGTCGGTGAGCAGCAGCGAGATGCTGTCGGGGCCGGTGTGCGAGACCCGGACCCGGGCCGCCGCGGCCCCGGCGCCGTGCAGGGCGACGTCGTTCCAGGAGAACGGCAGCCGACCGTACCCGGGGGGCATGTCCGCCCCGGACGGCTCGCCGGCCGGCGTGGTCAGGCCGAGAGTGTGCAGCGCCGCGTCGAGCAGCGCCGGGTGCAGGCCGTACCCGCCGGCCTCGGCGGCGGGCGCATCCGGCAGCGCCAGCTCGGCGAAGAGGTCGTCGCCGCGCCGCCACGCGGAGCGCAGGGCGATGAACGACGGGCCGTAGTCGTAGCCCTGGGCGGCGAGGTTCAGGTAGAGGTCGTCGGTGCCGACCTCGGTCGCGCCCGGCGGGGGCCAGGTGGTCAGGTCGGACCAGCCGACGGGGCCGCTCGGCGCGGCCGGGCCGCTGGCCAGCACACCGCTGGCGTTGCGGGTCCAGGCCCGCTCGCCCTCGGCCGGCTCGCCGTCCTGGGCGGAGTGCAGCGACACGGACCGGCAGCCGGTCTCGTCCGCCGGGCCGATCCAGAGCTGGATGTCCACGCCCCCGGTCTCCGGCAGGATCAGCGGCGATTCCAGGGTGAGTTCGCGGACGTGGTCCGCGCCGACGTGCGCGCCGGCCTGCAGGGCGAGTTCGACGAAGCCCGTGCCGGGCAGCAGCACGGTGTCGAAGACGACGTGGTCGGAGATCCACGGATGGGTACGCCGGGCCAGCCGGCCGGTGAACAGGAAGCCCTCGGCGTGCGCGACGCCGACGGCGGCCCCGAGCAGGGGGTGTTGCGCGGGCCGCAGGCCGACCGCGGTGACGTCGCCGGTCCACCCCGCCCCCGCCTCGGGCCAGTAGCGCTGGTGCTGGAAGGCGTACGTGGGCAGGTCGACCCGCCGGGCGCCGGTGTCGGCGAGCCACGGCCGCCAGTCCACCGCCACCCCGTGCACGTGCAGCTCGGCCAGCCCGGCCAGCAGCCCGTGCGCCTCGGGCCGGTCCTTGCGCTGCGCGGCGACGCTGAGCACCGCGTCGTCGCCGGGCAGGATGTCGGCCGCCATCGCGGTCAGCACGCTGCGCGGGCCGATCTCCAGGAACGTGTCGACCCCGGCGGCCCGCAGCGCGGTGACCCCGTCGGCGTACCGGACGGCGTCGCGGACGTGCCGCACCCAGTACTCCGGGGTACGGATCTCGTCGGCGGCGGCGAGCGCCCCCGTCACGTTCGACACCACCGGCAGCGACGGCTCGGCCAAGGCGAGCCCGCCCAGGACCGCCCGGAACTCGTCGAGCATCGGCTCCATCAACGGGCTGTGGAACGCGTGGCTGACGGTGAGCCGGCGGGTACGCACGCCCCGCTCCCGCCAGAGCCGCTCCACCTCGTCCAGGGCCTCGACCGCGCCCGAGACGACCACCGAGGTCGGCCCGTTCACCGCCGCGACACCCACCCGGTCGGTCAGGGCCGCGATCGAATCGGCCACGGCCGCCTCGTCGGCGGCCACCGCCAGCATCCCCCCACCAGCCGGCAGCGCCTGCATCAACCGGCCCCGCGCCGCCACCAACGCGCACGCGTCGGCCAGCGACAACACCCCCGCCACGTGCGCGGCCGTCACCTCACCGATCGAGTGCCCGCCCACGAACTCCGGCGCGACCCCGAACGACTCCACCAGACGGAACAACGCCACCTCGACCGCGAACAGCCCGGCCTGCGTGAACACCGTCTGGTCCAGCAGCTCCGCCTCGGGGGCGCCCGCCTCGGCGAACAGCACCTCCCGCAGCGGACGCGGCAGCAGCGGGTCGAGCCGCCCGCACACCTCGTCAAGCGCGGCGGCGAAGACGGGGAACTCCCCGTACAGCTCGCGGCCCATCCCGGCGCGCTGCGCGCCCTGGCCGGAGAAGAGCACCGCCAGCGAACCACGGTTGGCGGCCTGGCCGGCGACGACCGTGCCCGACGGGTCCCCGGCGGCGAGGGCGCGCAGCCCGGCCAGCAGGTCGTCGCGGCCGGTCGCGGAGACCACGGCCCGGTGGTCCAGGGTGGACCGCGACGTGACCGACGAGAAGGCCACGTCCAGGGGCCGCAGGGTCTCGTCGGCCGCAAGCCGGGCCGCCCAGCGGGCCGCCTGCGCGGCGAGACCCGCCGCGTCCCGGGCCGACACCGGCACCGGTACGACCGGCCGCTCCACCACCGGCGCGGTGGCGGCCGACGCGGGCTGCTGGGGTTCCGGGGCCTGTTCCAGGATGGTGTGCGCGTTGGTGCCGGACACCCCGAACGAGGAGACCGCCGAGCGGCGCGGCCGGTCCACCGCCGGCCACGGCGTCGCCTCGGTCACCAGGGAGACCTCGCCGGCCGACCAGTCGACCTCGGGGGTCGGCTCGTCGACGTGCAGGGTCGGCGGCACGACGCCGTGCCGCATCGCCATCACCATCTTGATCACACCGGCGACACCGGCGGCGGCCTGGGCGTGGCCGATGTTCGACTTGACGGAACCGAGCAGCAGCGGCGCCGAGTCCCCCCGGTCCTGCCCGTACGTGGCCAGCAGCGCCTGCGCCTCGATCGGGTCGCCGAGCCGGGTCCCGGTGCCGTGCGCCTCCACGACGTCCACGCCGCCGGCGGCGAGGCCTGCGTTGGCCAGGGCCTGCTGGATCACCCGCTGCTGCGACGGCCCGTTCGGAGCGCTCAGGCCGTTGGAGGCGCCGTCCTGGTTCACCGCGCTGCCCCGCACCACGGCGAGGATCGGATGGCCGTTGCGCTGCGCGTCCGACAGCCGTTCCAGCAGCAGGACGCCGACGCCCTCGGACCAGCCGGTCCCGTCGGCGGCGGCGGCGAACGCCTTGCACCGGCCGTCCGCGGCGAGGCCGCGCTGCCGGGAGAACTCGACGAAGGCCGCCGGGGTGCACATGGCGGTGACCCCGGCGACAAGGGCCAGGGTGCACTCCCGCTGCCGCAGCGCCTGCCCCGCCAGGTGCAGGGCGACCAGCGAGGACGAGCAGGCGGTGTCGATGGTGACCGCCGGCCCCTCCAGCCCGAAGGTGTAAGCGATCCGGCCGGAGACCACACTGCCGGCGTTGCCGGTCATCAGGTGCCCTTCCAGGCCCTGCGCGGCACCCATCAGCACGGTGCCGTAGTCCTGCCCGGTGCTGCCCGCGAAGACGCCGGTGCGGCTGCCGCGCAGCGAGTGCGGGTCGATGCCGGCCCGTTCGAGGGCCTCCCACGAGGCCTCCAGCAGCCAGCGCTGCTGCGGGTCCATCGCCAGCGCCTCGCGGGGGGAGATCGCGAAGAAGCCCGGGTCGAAGTCGGCCAGGTCGTGGACGAAGCCGCCCTGTCGCGTGTACGACGTGCCGGCCTGCTCCGGGTCGCTGTCGTAGAGCGACCCGAGGTCCCAGCCGCGGTCGGTGGGGAAGTCGGAGACCACGTCCCGGCCGGACGCGACCACCTCCCACAGGTCCTCGGGCGACCGCACCCCGCCGGGGAAGCGGCAGCTCATGGAGACGATGGCGACCGGCTCCTGCTCACCGGCCTCCACCTCGCGCAGGCGCTGGCGCACCTGGTGCAGGTCAGCGGTGACCCGCTTGAGGTAGTCGAGAAGCTTCGCCTCGTCAGCCATGGACCGCGCACTCCTTGTGTTGACCCGTCGTCGCAGCAGCGATCACGTCAGGACATCCCCAGCTCACGGTCGATGAAGTCGAAGACCTCGTCCGGCGTCGCGTCCTGGAGCTTCTCGGCGACGGTGTCGCCGCCCGCCGCGGCGTCGGCCTCGTTGAGGGAGGCCAGCAGCGCCCGCAGCCGCTCGGTGATCCGAATTCGGGCGCTCCGGTCCGGCGCAGAGCCGGAGAGCGCCGCTTCCAACCTGTCCAGCTCACCGAAGACCGGTGCGACCCCGACCACCCCGCCGTCGACGATCGCCGCCCGCACGTACTCGGCCAGCCCGGCGGCGGTCGGGTAGTCGAAGACCACCGTGGCGGGCAGGCGTACGCCGGTCGCCGCGGTGAGCCGGTTGCGCAGCTCCACGGCGGTCAGCGAGTCGAAGCCGAGTTCCCGGAACGCCCGGTCCGGCTCCACGGCGTCCACCGAGGCGTGTCCGAGTACCGCGGCGGCCTGCCCGCGTACCAGCTCCAGCAGGGTCTTGCGTCGTTCGGCGTCGGTCTGTCCGCCGAGCAGGGCGACCAGGGACTCCGCGGAGACCCCGGTGTCCTCGGCCCGCTCGGCGACCGCCCGGCGCGCCTCGGCCACGCCCGCGATGAGTGGGCTGGGCCGGACGGCGACGAACCCGGGCACGTACCGGGCCCAGTCGATACCGGCCACCATCGTCGCCGGCTCGCCCCGGGCGACGCACTGCGCGAGCGCCGTGAGCGCGGGCCCGGTGTCCAGGCGGGCCACGCCGGTACGCCGGCGGCGCTCCTCGACGGCCTGGTCGGCGGCGGCCATCCCGCCGGCCGCCCAGGGGCCCCAGGCGACCGAGGTGGCCGGCAGGCCCTGCCGGTGCCGCTGCTCGGCGAGGGCGTCGAGGTAGGCGTTGGCGGCCGCGTAGCTGCCCTGACCGGCGGCGCCGAGCTGGCCGGCCAGCGCGGAGAACAGCACGAACGCGCGCAGTTCCCGCCCGACGGTCAGCTCGTGCAGGTGCAGGGCGCCGAGCACCTTGGGGCGCAGGACGGTGGCGAGGCGGTCGGCGGTGAGCCCGTCGAGCACCCCGTCCTCCAGGACGCCGGCCGCGTGTACCACGCTGGTCAGCGGCGCGTCGGCGGGCACCTCGTCGAGCAGCTTCGCCAGCGCCGCCCGGTCGGCCACGTCGCAGGCCGCGACGGTCACCCGGGTGCCCGCCCCGGTCAGCTCCCGGGCCAGTTCGGTGGCGCCGGGGGCGTCCGCGCCGCGACGGCTGACGAGCATCAGGTGCTCGGCGCCCCGGGCGGCCAGCCAGCGTGCCACCTCCACGCCGAGCGCGCCGGTGCCGCCGGTGACCAGCGTCGTGCCCGGGTAGCCGGCCTCGTCGGCGGGCGCCTCGCCGCCGGGCGCCCGCACCAGCCGGCGTACCAGGATGGTGGCGCCGTCGACCGCGAGCTGGTCCTCGCCGTCGAGGCCCGCGAGGGCGGCGCAGAGCAGGTCCCAGCCGTGGTCGTCCAGGGCGGCCGGGACGTCGACCAGGCCGCCCCACCGCTCGGGGTGTTCCAGAGCCACGACCCGGCCGAGGCCCCAGAGCAGCGACTGCTCCGGCCGGCCGGGCGTCCCGCCCCGGGTGGTGCCGGCGGCGCCCCGGGTGACGCACCAGAGCGGCGCGGCGACGTCGAGGTCACCGAGCGCCTGGATCAGCGCCAGCGACCGGGCGAGGAACGGCGGGACGGGCTGGGTGTCGTCGACCGCGCCGTCGGCGAGCGCGAGCAGCGACAGCACCCCGTCCACCGGGGCCGGTTCACCGTCGGCGGTGCGGGTGACGGCGGTCAGGTGCGCGGCGAGGGCGGCCCGGTCGGTCAGGTTCTCCGGCACCGGCACCAGGCGGACGTCGGCGCCCCGGCGGGTCAGCTCGGCGAGGGCGGTCTCGCCCTCCTCCGGGTGCCGCTCGTCGACGATGACCCACCAGGCGCCGGGGAGGAAGCTGACCGGTGTCCCGGTGTACGGCTGCCACACGCTGCGGTACCGCAGGTCGTCCAGGGCGGACCGGTTGCGCTGCTGGCGCCGCCAGGAGGCGAGCACCGGCAGGGCCGCGCCCAGCCGTTCCAGGGAATCCGTGGCGTCCTGCTCGGTGAGTTCCGCGAGCGCGGCAAGGTCCTCGCGTTCGACGGCCGCCCAGAACGCGGAGTCGACGCCGCTCGGGGCCTCCTCGGCGCCGCCCTGCCCGGTCGTCGCGGTCGGCCAGAAGCGGCTGCGGTCGAAGGCGTACGTGGGCAGCGCCACCGGGTCCGTCTGGGCGAGGACCGTGGTGAGGTCGACGGGCAGGCCGATGGTGTGGGCGGTGGCGAGGTTGGTCAGCAGCCGCGTCGCGTCGTCGTCACCCCTGCGCAGGCTGCC
>NZ_JBAKHV010000092.1:0-15014 GCF_036906775.1 Micromonospora sp. CPCC 205561
GGGCGGCCAGGGCGGCGCGGCCGCCCGCCGACCGGGCCTGTCGGGCGACGACCGTCCGGGCGCCGGCGGTGCCGGCCGCGCTCCCGCCCGTCGACCGGGCGCCCGGCCCGACGCGGCCCGACACGTCGCGGAGCCCGACCCGGTCGCCGACGCGGGCGAGATAACCATGTACTACCAACCCCAGGTCGCCATCGCGACCGGCGAGGTGGTCGGCGTGGAGGCACTGCTGCGCTGGCGGCACCCGCGCCGGGGCATGGTCGACCCGGAGGAGCTCATCCGGGTCGCCGAGCAGAGCGCCGTGATGCGGCTGCTCACCCGCCGCGTGGTGGACGACGTGGTGGAACAGCTCGCCAGGTGGGCGGCGGCCGGGTTGGCCCTGCCGGCGGCGCTCAACGTCAGCGTGCGGGACCTGCACACCGGCGAGATCGCCGACCAGATCGCCGACCGGCTGGCCCGGTACGGCGTGCCGCCGCAGCGGCTGCAACTGGAGATCACCGAGGGCGCCCTGATGGCCGACCCGCGCCGGGTGCTGGCCACCATCACCCGGCTGCACCGGATCGGGGTCGGCATCTCGCTCGACGACTTCGGCACCGGATACTCCTCACTGCAACACCTGCGCCGGCTGCCGCTGTCGGAGGTGAAGGTGGACCGCTCCTTCGTGCTGGGCATGGCCGAGGACGCCGACGACGCGGCGATCGTCAGGTCGACGATCGAACTGGCGAAGGCGCTCGGGCTGCGGGTGGTCGCCGAGGGCGTCGAGGACGAGCGCACCTGGCGGATGCTCCACGCGGCCGGCTGCGACGCGGCGCAGGGCTGGTTCTACGCCCGGCCGATGCCGGCCGAGGAACTGGTCGGCTGGCTGGCCCGCTACCGGCCGGTGCGTCCGACACCGAGCCCCGACGCGGAGATCCCCCGCCGGCACGCCCGTTGACGCCCGGCCGCCGGCCCGCCGCGCGGGAGGGGGAGTCGGGGACGCGCCGCCGGGACGGAACAATAGACTCGCTCCGGTCACCGCGCGTCACGCACCATCGGCCGCGCGGCCGACACCCGGTCCGACCCGCAGCACCGTCACGAAGGGGGCACCGATGGCTGCCATCTCCCGCGAGGAGGTCGCGCACCTGGCGCGGCTGTCGCGGCTCGCCGTCACGGAGGAGGAGCTGGACACCTTCGCCGGCCAGCTCGACGTGATCCTCCAGGCGGTCGCGCAGGTCGGCGAGGTGGCCGCGGCGGACATCCCGCCGACGTCGCACTCGGTCCCGCTGACCAACGTCCTGCGCGAGGACGTCGTGGTGCCCGGGCTGACCCCGCAGGAGGCGCTGTCGGGCGCGCCCGACGCCGAGGAGCAGCGGTTCCGCGTACCGCGGATCCTGGATGAGGATGTGGCGTCATGACCGACCTGACCAGAATGACCGCGACGGAGATCGCGGGGCTCGTCGCCTCCGGTGAGACCTCCGCCGTCGAGGTCACCCGGGCCCACCTGGACCGGATCGCCGCCGTCGACGACCGGGTGAACGCGTTCCTGCACGTCGACTCCGAGGGCGCGCTCGCCGCCGCCGCCGAGGTCGACGCCCGGCGCGCCGCCGGCGAGGAGCTGGGCCCGCTGGCGGGCGTGCCGATCGCCGTGAAGGACGTGCTGACCACCAAGGGCGTGCCGACCACCGTCGGGTCGAAGATCCTGGAGGGCTGGCGCCCGCCGTACGACTCGACGATCGTGCAGCGGCTGCGCGCGGCCGGCACGGTGATGCTCGGCAAGACCAACATGGACGAGTTCGCGATGGGCTCCTCCACCGAATACTCCGCGTACGGGCCGACGCACAACCCGTGGGACCTCAGCCGCATTCCGGGCGGCTCGGGCGGCGGCAGCTCCGCGGCGCTGGCCGCGTACGAGGCGCCGCTGGCGATCGGCTCCGACACCGGCGGCTCGATCCGCCAGCCCGGCGCCGTCACCGGCACCGTCGGCGCGAAGCCGACCTACGGCGGCACGTCCCGCTACGGTCTGGTGGCGTTCTCGTCCTCACTGGACACCCCCGGCCCCTGCGCCCGTAACGTGCTGGACGCGGCGCTGCTGCACGAGGCGATCGGCGGGCACGACCCGCGCGACTCCACCTCGATCCCGCAGCCGGTGCCGGACGTGGTGGCCGCCGCCAGGCGCGGCGCGACCGGCGACCTGAGCGGCGTGAAGCTCGGCATCGTCACCGAGTTCGCCGCCGAGGGCGTCGAGCCGGGCGTGACGGCGGCGTTCCGCGAGTCGGTCGACACGCTGGCCAAGCTGGGCGCCGAGATCGTCGAGGTGTCCTGCCCGCACTTCACGTACGCGCTGCCGGCGTACTACCTGATCGCCCCGAGCGAGGCCTCCTCCAACCTGGCCCGGTTCGACGGCGTCCGGTTCGGCCTGCGGGTTGGCGACGACGGCAACCGCTCGCTGGAGGAGGTCATGTCGCTGACCCGGGAGGCCGGCTTCGGCGCCGAGGTCAAGCGCCGCATCATGATCGGGACGTACGCGCTCTCGTCGGGCTACTACGACGCCTACTACGGGCAGGCCCAGAAGGTCCGTACGCTCATCACCCGGGACTTCACCGCCGCGTTCGAGCGGGTCGACGCGCTGATCTCGCCGACCACCCCGTTCGTGGCGTTCCCGCTCGGGGCGCGCACCGCCGACCCGTACCAGATGTACCTGGCCGACCTGTTCACCATCCCGACGAACCTGTACGGCGGGCCGGGCATCTCGGTGCCCTGCGGCCTCTCCGAGGGGCTGCCGGTCGGTCTGCAGGTCATGGCCCCGACGATGGCCGACGACCGGATGTACCGCGTCGCCGCCGCGCTGGAGAGCGTCGTCGGCACGTTCACCCCACCGGCACTGTGAGGCAGGAGCTCAGATGACGACGACACTGCCCGCGTACGACGAGGTCGTCGCGCGCTACGAACCGGTGATCGGCCTGGAGACCCACGTCGAGCTGGGCACGAACACCAAGATGTTCTGCGGCTGCCCGACCGACTTCGGCGGCGAGCCGAACACCCGGGTCTGCCCGGTCTGCCTGGGCCTGCCCGGCTCGCTGCCGGTGGCCAACAAGGCCGCCATCGAGGCGACCATCCGGATCGGCCTGGCACTGAACTGCTCGATCGCCGAGTGGTGCCGCTTCGCCCGGAAGAACTACTTCTACCCGGACATGCCGAAGGACTTCCAGATCAGCCAGTACGACGAGCCGCTGTGCTTCGGGGGCTACCTGGACGTCGAGGTGAACGGCGAGCTGGTGCGGATCGGCATCGAGCGGGTGCACCTGGAGGAGGACACCGGCAAGACGCTGCACGTCGGCGGTGCCACCGGGCGCATCCACGGCGCCACCGAGTCGCTGGTCGACTACAACCGGGCCGGCATCCCGCTGGTGGAGATCGTCACCAAGCCGGTCCCCGGCACGGGCGCGCTGGCCCCCGAGGTGGCCCGGGCGTACGTCACCGAGCTGCGCGACGTGATCCGTTCGCTGGGCGTCTCCGACGTGCGGATGGAGGAGGGGTCGCTGCGCTGCGACGTCAACACCTCCCTCAACCTGCCCGGCGAGGAGTGGGGCACCCGGACGGAGACCAAGAACGTCAACTCGCTGCGCTCGGTCGAGCGGGCCGTCCGGTCGGAGATCATCCGGCAGGCCTCCGTGCTCGACGCGGGCGGCCGGATCACCCAGGAGACCCGGCACTTCCACGAGGACACCGGCGACACCACGCCGGGCCGGTCCAAGGAGACCGCGACGGACTACCGGTACTTCCCGGAGCCCGACCTGGTGCCGCTGGCGCCGGACACCGCCTGGGTAGCCGAGCTGAAGGCCGCCCTGCCCGAGCTGCCCCGGCTGCACCGGCGCCGCCTCCAGGAGCAGTGGGGCCTCTCCGACGCGGACATGCAGTCCGTGCTCAACGCGGGCGCGGTCGAGCTGATCGAGGCCACGATCGCCGCCGGCGCCACGCCGGCCGGCGCCCGCAAGTGGTGGCTGGGTGAACTCTCCCGCCGGGCCAACGAGGCCGGCGTGGAGCTGGCCGACGTCGGGGCCACCCCGGCGCAGGTCGCGGAACTCCAGGGCCTGGTCGACGCCGGCAAGCTCAACGACAAGCTGGCCCGCACCGTCCTGGAGGGCGTGCTGGCCGGCGAGGGCTCGCCGACGCAGATCATGACCAACCGGAACCTGGAGGTCGTCTCCGACACGGGCGCGCTCACCGCCGCCGTGGACGAGGCGATCGCCGCCAACCCGGACATCGCCGACAAGATCCGCAGCGGCAAGGTCGCCGCGGCGGGCGCGCTGGTCGGCGCGGTCATGAAGACCACCCGCGGCCAGGCCGACGCCAAGACCGTCCGCGAGTTGATCCTGGAGCGCCTCGGCGCCGCCTGACGTACGAGAAGGGGCATCCTCCTGACGCCTTCCGCGTGGGAAGGTGCCCCTCCTCACCCACCGAGCCGCCGCGTACGCCCGTCGTGCGCGGCGGCTGCGTACCCCCGCGCGACCCGCCCGCCCCCGACCGGCCGTCAACGGTGACGCGCCGGACCCCTGGAGTCGACCGTGAACCGTACCGACCTCGACGTGCTCGACGAGATCCAGCGGCGGGTGCTCTGGCTCGCCACCCGGATCGTGGACGCGGCCAACCACGACCGGGACACCGGCGACGGGGTGAAGGTGGGCGGGCACCAGGCGTCCAGCGCCTCCCTGGTCACCGCGATGACCGCGCTCTGGTTCGCGCACCTGGACGCCGAGGACCGGGTGGCGGTCAAGCCGCACGCCTCGCCGGTCTTCCACGCCATCCAGTACCTGCTGGGCAACCTCGACCGCTCCTACCTGCCGAGGCTGCGCGCCCGGGGCGGACTCCAGTCGTACCCGTCGCGCACCAAGGACCCCGACGAGGTCGACTTCTCCACCGGCTCGGTCGGGCTCGGCGCGGCGGCGCCGCTCTTCGCCGCGGCGACCCGCCGCTACGTCGACGCGCACTTCGGCGCCCGCCCGCACTCCCGGTTCGTCGCGTTGATCGGCGACGCGGAGCTGGACGAGGGGAACATCTGGGAGGCGGTGGCCGACCCGGCCACCACCGGACTGGGCAACGTGATGTGGCTGGTCGACTTCAACCGGCAGTCGCTGGACCGGGTGGTGCCCGGGGTGCGGATCAACCAGTGGCGCGGCCAGTTCGAGGCCGCCGGCTGGCACGTGGTCGAGGTCAAGTACGGCCGCAGGCTCGCCGAGGCGTACGCCCGCCCGGGCGGCGGGGCGCTGCGCGACTGGATCGACGCGATGCCGAACGAGCAGTACCAGTCGCTGTTCGGGCTCACCGGTCCGGCGCTGCGCAAGCGGTTCCTCGACGGCGCGCCCGACGGGATCGAGGCGCTCATCGCCGACATCGGCGACGACGAGCTGGGGCCGCTCGTCACCGACCTGGGTGGGCACGACATGGCGGCGCTGCTCGACGCGTACGCCCAGTGCGACGCGGTCACCGACCGCCCCAGCGTGGTGTTCGCGTACACCGTGAAGGGGTGGGGGCTGCCGATCGCCGGCAATCCGCGCAACCACTCCGCGCTGCTCGGCACCGAGCAGGTGGACGCGCTGCGCACCGCGCACGGGCTGACGCGGGAGACCGAGTGGGACCGCCTGGACCCGGCGTCGCCGGCCGGCATCCGGGCCGGCGAGCGTCGGGAGGCGCTGTCCCGCGCGCCCCGCGAGCGGGCGCTGGGAGTCACCGTCCCGGAGACCACGCGGGTACGCGCGAACAAGCCGATCTCGACGCAGGAGGTCTTCGGCCGGGTACTGGTCGAGCTGGCCCGCAACCCGGAGGTGGGCCGCTACCTGGTCACCACCGCGCCGGACGTGGCCACCTCCACCAACCTGGCCGGGTTCATCAACAAGACCGGCGTCTTCGCCCCGACGGAGCAGCGTTCCTGGAACGAGGACCGGATGCTGCGCTGGACGGAGAGCCCCGCCGGCCAGCACATCGAGCTGGGCATCTCGGAGATGAACCTGTTCCTGCTGCTCGGGCAGCTCGGCCTCGCCTGGGACCTGTCGGCGCAGCCGCTGCTGCCGGTCGGCACGGTCTACGACCCCTTCGTGCTGCGCGGGCTCGACGCGTTCCTGTACGGCACCTACTCGGGCTCCCGGTTCGTGGTCGCCGGCACCCCGTCGGGCGTCACGCTCGCCCCGGAGGGCGGCGCCCACCAGTCGACCATCACCGCCTCGGTGGGCCTGGAGCTGCCCGGGGTGACGTTCCTCGAACCCGCGTACGCGACCACCCTGGACTGGCTGCTCTGCGACGCGCTGGGGCAGATCGCCGGCGGGGCGGCCCCCTCGGCGACGGCGGCTCCCGCCGAGGACGGCGCGTACTACTTCCGCCTCAGCACCCGCCCGATCGACCAGGCGCCGTTCGAGGCGGCCCGGGCCCGGCTGGGCGACGCGGTCCTGCGGCGGCAGGCGGTCGCCGGGGCGTACCGGCTGGTGGACGCCCACGCGGCACACCCGCACCTGGCCGACGCCCCGGTGGTGCAGCTGGCCGCCTCCGGCGCGGTGCTGCCGGAGGTGCTCGCGGCGGCGGCCGAACTGGCCGAGGAGGGCGTCGCCGCGCACGTCGTCGACGTGACCTCGCTGGACCGGCTCTACCGGGCCTGGCAGCGCACCCTGCGCCAGGGCGTCCGTACGGCGACGGTGCCCAGCGTGCCGGGCGCGCTGCGTACGGCGTTCGCCGACCGGGTGCCGGTGGTGACGGTGCACGACGCCGCCTCGCACGCGATGGCCTGGCTCGGCTCGGCGCTCGCCGCACCGGCGGTGCCGCTGGGCGTCGACGAGTTCGGCCAGTCCGGCACCGTCCAGGAGCTGTACGAGCTGCACGACCTGCTGCCGGGAAGCATCGTCAACGCCGCCCTGGCCGCCCTCTCCCTACGCTGAGCGGGTGTCCGCCGCGGTCCGGGCGGTCCGGGCGGTCCGGGGCGGTCCGGGGCGACGTTGGGTCGACGGCCGTGCCGGGCGTGGGCACCGGAGCAGGGGGATGGGACCCTTGCCGCCTCCGAGCTGGCACGGGGTCGCGGGATCGCCGGTCGAGCTGCGGCCTCCGGAGGGTCGCCCGGCGCGGAACCAGCCGCCGGCCACGCGCGTCAGGCGCACCGAGAGTGACCATCGCCCGAGGCTGCGGAGCGTGACGCCGCCTGCGGCTACGCCAGTGCCCTCTCGCTCCCTTTGCTCTGCAGCCACAGACGCGCCACGCTCCCGGCCTGCAACGACGTAGATCGCGCCATCTGGCCATCGTCAGCGCGCCGCTACGCACGGCAACTGTTGCGTCCCTGGCTGCAGAGCAAAGCGGCCGAGGGCGGGACGGGCCGAGCGCGGAGACCGTTACTCTTCGTGATCGTGCGGCGAGCGGGCTGCGGCAGCCGCGCAGGGGCATCCGCGCAGAGGCACCCACCCGGGGAGCGTGGTGCAACGGGAACGGGGTCAGGCCCGATGCGGTCGATCGGGCGGCGTACGTGGGGGATCAGCGGGTCGGGGTGGGGGTCACCGGGGCCGTAACGCCGGCCTTCGGGTCCTCCACCACGTGCCGCTCCAGGTTGACCTGCGCCTGACCGGTGCCCCCCACGGTGATGTCGTCGTACGCCTGGAGCAGCTTGTCCTGGTCGAAGTAGAGGACCGTCATCGACAGGGGCGTGGGTTTCTCGCCCTCCAGCCCACGCAGCCCGGCGCCGCCCGTCGACCCCTGGACCATCAGTTGGGTCGGCATCTGCCCGGGCACCTCCGGCAGCCGGGAGACCTGCCGGTCGTGGGTGTGCCCGGCGAGCACCAGGGGACAGGCGCCCGACAGCGGGCCGGCCGAGGCCGGATCGTGCACCAGCGCGATGTTCACCGGGCGGGGCGAGCTGCGCACCGTTCCGGCCAACTGCTCGCCGACGCCGATCACCTGGTCGGCCACCTGCCGGGTGAGGCCGCTGCCCGCCGGCGAGGTGTTCTTGTCGGGGGTGAACCGGGGATCGCCGATACCCGCGATGGTCAGGCCCGCGACCGTGGTGGTCGTGTTGTTCAGCACGATCGCGTTCGGCTGGCGCGCCACGGCCGCCGCCGTGCGCCCCGAGTCGTGGTTGCCGCGGATGTAGACGTACGGCTTCTTGAGCAGCCCGATCGAGCCGACGTAGGAAGCCTCCGGCTCGCTGCCCCAGTCGGTGATGTCTCCGGTGTCGATCACCACGTCGATCCCGAACTGCTCGACGACGGTGCGGATCAGCTGCCAGCCGGTCGGGTTGAGGTGCATGTCGGAGACGTGCAGCACCCGGGTCGTGCCGGGGGCGGGCTCGTAGACCGGCAGCGAGGACACGGTGGTGTAGAGCTGGCTGACGTTGCCGACGATGCGCTGGAGCTGCTCGGCGTACCGGGTGTAGTCGTTGGCGATCCGACGGGCGTCGCCGACGATGGCGGGGGCGTTGACCAGCAGCCCCTCGTAGCGCGGCTCCTCGATCGCCTGGGGCCGGATGGTCGCCGCGGCGGTGCCGAGGCTGCCGGCGGTGACCACCAGCGCCAGCCCGCCGGCCCAGGCCGCTCTGTGGGCGTCACGGAAGATCAGCAGGGCCAGCAGCAGGGTCACCAGCACCGCCGAGGCGAGGGTCCGCAGGCCGAGCCGCAGCACGCCCTCGCGGACGTCGTCCACGGCCGACTGGCTCGCCCGGTTGATGCTTGCCGGGTCGTCGAGCAGCGCCTCCGTGCGGCTCTGGTCCAGCGCGCCCAGCTCCACGGTGAGATGGGTCGGCCCGTCGTGGCTGTCGAGCAGCAGCGCGCCCAGCGGCGGGATGTCGACGGTGGTGCCGCCGCTCATCGCCGGCGCGACCGCGAGGTCGGCCTGGAACGGGCCGATCTCCGTGTTCACCCTGCCGCCGGCGAGCACCCCGATCACCACCCCGACCAGGGCGACGAGCAGCACCGCCAAGGTCACCCCGGTCGAGCGCAGGGCCCGGGGGCCGGGCCGGTCGCCGTCATCGCGCCGGCGTACCGGTCGCCGGGCACGACCGGTCGCCGGGGCTTCCTCGCCCCGCTCCGCGTGCTGTTCGTTCTCCTGGCCGTCCATGCTGAGATTCTGACCTGCCCACTGAGCGATCTTGGGAAACCCGCTACAGCCGGTGCGTCAGCTCCGGCCGGCACCGCCGCCGGCGAACACCAGGCGGAGCAGCCGGTCGTCCTCGGGTGCCGGGTCGCCCCGCCCGTCGTGGTTGGAGGTGCTCACCCAGATCGAGCCGTCCGGTGCGGCGGCGACCGCCCGCAGCCGCCCGAACCGGCCGGTCAGCAGCTCGCGCGGCTGGCCCAGCACGGTGCCGGTGTCGGTCAGCTCGACCAGCCAGAGCCGCTGGCCGCGCAGGCACGCCGTGACGAGCACCCGGTCCGTGGCGGTCAACCCCGAGCAGGAGGCGTCCGACGTCGGCCACTGGGCGATCGGGTTGACGAAGCGCTTGTCGTCGTCGCGCCCCTCGACCTGCGGCCACCCGTAGTTGCGCCCCTTGACGATCTGGTTGATCTCGTCCCAGGTGTTCTGGCCGAACTCGACGGCGTACATCCGCTTGCCGGGGTCCCAGGCGAGGCCCTGGACGTTGCGGTGGCCCAGCGACCAGACCGGGGAGTTCGGGAAGGGGTTGCCCGGCGCCGGCTTGCCGTCCCTGGTGATCCGCAGGATCTTGCCGCCGAGACGCTTGGCGTCCTGCGCCTGCGGCCGGTCGCCGGCGTCGCCGGTGCTCGCGTAGAGCAGGCCGTCCGGGCCGAAGGCGAGCCCGCCGCCGTTGTGGATGCCCGCCTTGGGGATGCCGGTGAGGATCGGGGCGGGCGTGCCGCCCAGTTCCAGCCGGGCGATCCGGTTGTCCCGCTCGGTGGTGTAGTAGACGAAGACCGACTTGTCGCGCTGGTAGTCGGGCGAGACGGCGATGCCCATCAGCCCGCCCTCGCCGGAGGCCGCCACGTCGGGGACGGTCTGCACCGGGGTGACCTTCAGCCCGTCGGGCCCCGACTCGGGGCCGACCCGCAGGATCCGCCCGCTGTCCCGCTCGGTGACCAGCGCCGCGCCGTCGGGCAGGAACGCGATCGCCCACGGCACCCGCAGGCCCTTCGCCAGCACGGTGGTGACCACCTCCTGGCCGACGCCGCCCGCGCCGGCCGTCACCGACGGGGTCGGGAAGGTGGGCGGCTCACCGGCCGGGTCGGGCTCCGGCTCGCCGAAGCTGCAACCGGCGGCCGCCAGCAGCAGCGTCACGCACGAGGCCGCCAGGGCCGTCCGCGGACGGCGGATGCGAGGGTACGGGGGACGGGCGCTCATCCGGCCCAGGGTAGCCCGCCGGGGCGTCCCACCGGGGCCGACGGACCGGACCGATCCGCGCGGCGTGGTCAGATCGCGCGGACGGCGAGCAGCGCGACGTCGTCCTCCCGGTGGGGCGCGGCGGTGAGCAGCAGGTCGCAGAGCTCGCCCAGCGGCAGCCGCTCCGTACCGACCAGCCGGTCGGCCAGCTCCGTCATCCCCTCGTCGATGGACCGGTCCCGCCGCTCGACGAGGCCGTCGGTGTAGAGCAGCAGGGTCTCGCCGGCTGCCAGGTGGGCGTGTCGGCTGGTGCGGCGTACCGGCCGGTTCAGCCCGAGCAGCGGCTCGGGGATCCCGGCGAGCATCTCCACCGAGCCCCCGGCGCGGACCACGAGCGGCGGGGGGTGGCCCGCGTTGCACCAGGTGATCCGCTGGCCGCCGGCGTCGTCGGCTCGCAGCCGCACCAGGGTCGCGGTGGCCGCGGCGGGGATGCGCAGCCCGCGGATCGTCTCGTCCAGGCGGCTCATCAGCTCGCCGACGGTGTCGGGACGGCCGTACGCGTTGCCCCGGACGAGGTTGCGCAGCTGTCCCATGGTCGCGGCGGCCTCGATGTCGTGCCCGGCCACGTCGCCGATCGCCGCGATCAGCTCGCCCGAGGGCTGGCGAAAGGCGTCGTACCAGTCGCCGCCGACCTCGACCCGGTCCGCCGCCGGCTGGTAGCGGGCGGCCAGCTCCAGGTCGTCGGTGTCGGGCAGCTGCGGCAGCATGCTGTGTTGCAGCACGTGTGCGACGTGCCGCTGCTCGCCGTACATCCGACTGTTGCCGATCGTCTGCCCGGTCCGCCGGCCGATGTCCTCGGCGATCAGCAGGTCGCTGTCGTCGAAGTGCCGACGCCGCGGGCCGTTGATCAGGGTGATGCAGCCGAGCACCCGCCCGGCGTCGATGATCGGCACACTCAGGTGGGACGAGAAGCCCAGGCGGGCGGCGATCTCCGGCATCTCCGACCCGAGGGTGCCCTGCCGCACGTCGGCGGTGGTCGCGTCGCTGCCCAGGACGGGCCGGCCGGTGCGCAGCACCGCCCGCGTGATCGAGTGAGGGCTCAGCCCCGTCCGCATCAGCTCGGCGAAGCGGGCGACGTCCGGGGCGCGGGCCGGGTCGTGGTGCGCGGCGGTCACGTCCCGGGGCGCCCCGTCGGACCCGACCAGGGTCACCAGGGACCAGTCGGCCAGCAGCGGCACCATCGTGTCGCGCAGGTGCCGCAGGGCGGTGGCCACGTCGAGCGTGCCGGCCAGGGTCCCGGCCAGCCCGGCGAGCAGCTCCAGCCGGCCGTTGGCGTCCTCGGCCCGTCGCCGCGCCTGCTCGGCGCCGCCCAGGGCGATCCGCAGCCGCAGCTCCGAGGAACAGGCGGCGGCCAGGTCGGCGAGGGTCCGCAGTTGCTCGGCAGTCCAGTCGCGGGGCTTGTCGTCGATCGCGCAGAGCGACCCGAGGACCCGTCCCTCCAGGTCGGTCAGCGGCATCCCGGCGTACGCCACCACGCCCAGCTCGGGGACGGCGAGGTTGTCCCGGACGGCGGGGTGCAGCCGGGCGTCCGGCAGCACCATCGGGGTCCCGAGATCGACGACGTGCTGGCAGAACGAGTGGCTCAGCGGGGTCTGCCGCCGGGCGGCCCACGGCTGCCCCAGCCCCACCTCACCGGGGAAGAACTGGCGTTCGGCGTCGACCAGGGAGACCAGGGCCACGGGCACGTCGAGCAGGTCCCCGACCAGCCGGGCGAACCGGTTGAACGCCTCGTCGGGGGCGGACGTCAGCCGGGTCTCGGCGAGGGCGCGTAGCCGGTCGGGGTCGCGTAGCGCCGGGGCGGGGTCGGCCCGTTGGGGGGCGTCTTCGCGGGAGCCGTCGGTCATTGACCACCTGTCCGTGAGGGCGGAGGCCGACCGGCGCTCCGGTCCTCCCTTATACCTCGTCCCGACCGGATCCGCCCGGGTCGCCGCAGCGTCACGCTGGTCACGACGCCCGGGCCGGCACGTTCGGGTGTCGGGAGCCGCCCCGCCGGGCCCGGGACCCCGCCGTGGGCCTATCGTCGGCGGGCGTGAAGGTATGGATCCCGCACCGGTCCGGTCCCGCGCTCCTCGGCGAGCTGCCGCCACAGGTCACGGTGGAGGTGGCCGAGGACGTCTCCCGGCTCCCTTCCGGGGTGGCCGACGTCCGGTTCTGGGTGCCGCCCTTCCTGTCCGGCGGGGACGCCACCGCGCTCGTACGTGAGCTGCCCGACCTGGCGGTGGTGCAGCTCCTCTCCGCCGGGGCGGACGCGTGGGCCGGCCGGGTCCCCGAGGGCGTGACCCTCTGCGACGCCAGGGGGGTGCACGACCCGTCGACCGCCGAGTGGGTCGTCACGGCGATCCTGTCCCAGCTGCGCGCCTTCCCCGCCCTCGCCCGTGCCCAGGCCCGGCGCGCCTGGGCGTACGACGACGTGGCCCCGACCGACGAGCTGACCGGCAAGCGGGTGCTGATCGTGGGGGCCGGCTCGATCGGCACGGCGGTACGCGACCGGCTCGCGCCGTTCGAGGTCAGCTTCACCCTGGTGGCCAGGACGGCCCGACCGGAGCAGGGGGTGCACGGCGTCGACGAGCTGCCGCGGCTGCTGCCGGAGGCCGACGTGGTGGTGCTGCTGGTGCCGCTGACCGAGCAGACCCGGGGGCTGGTCGACGAGAAATTCCTCGCCGCGATGCGGGACGGCGCGCTGCTGGTCAACGCCGCCCGGGGGCCGGTGGCCCGCACCGCGGCGCTCGTCGCCGAGCTGCGTACCGGGCGGATCTCGGCGGCGCTGGACGTCACCGATCCCGAGCCGCTGCCCGCCGACCACGAGCTGTGGACGATGCCGAACGTGCTCCTCACCCCGCACGTCGCGGGCTCGGTACGTGGCCTGCTGCCGCGCGCGTACCGACTGGTCGGGGAGCAGGTGCGGCGGTTCGCGGCCGGTGAGCCGCTGATCAACACGGTGGTGGACGGCTACTGAGCCGGCGCGGCGGGCTCAGCCGGCCGCGCCGGGCAGGCTCCGGCCGGTCACCGAGAGCAGTCGGGGGAGGTCGCTGCCCCGTACGGCCGGCAGCGGCACCGCCCGGCCGTCGTCGAGCCGGGCGACCGCCCGACCGCGGGGATCGGCGGCCAGCTCCGTGACCCGTTCCCAGCTGATCCGGCGCTGCCCCAGGAGCGCCCGCAGGCGCAGTTCGCGGGCGTCCGCGTCGGTGCCGGCCCGCCACGCCCAGAGCGCCACGGCGAGCGGGAGGAGCAGCACCGGGAGCAGGTACCAGCGGGCACCGGCCAGGGGCAGAGCACCGAAGAAGGCGATGATCGCGGCGGCCAGGATCGCCTGGTTGTGCCGGAAGTGGACGGTGTCGGAGCTGCTCACCCCCCGATGATCCCACCCACGCCGGCCCCGGTACGCGCCGGGCGGCGCCGGCCGCCCCGGAGGAGTCAGTGACGGGGATCACTGCCGAGCCGGCGTCACCGTTCTCGTGTTCGCTCGTTGGCGGGTGGTGGGCAGCGGACCCGCCAGTGATCCGCGCCCTGCACCGCCGCACCGCCCGTGCCCCCTCACGAAGGCGACCGCCGTGCCCCTCGCGTACCCGCAACGCGCGTCCGTTCCCCGTCCCGCCGTGCCGGAAGGCCTCGTCCTGGCCGCCGTCACGCTGCTCCTGCTCGCCGGCCTGGCCGGCCGGGTGCCCACCCTGGCCGTGGTGGCGTTGGCCGGCGCCGCCGGTTCGGCGCTGGCCGGCACCCGGCTATCCCGCCTCGCCGCCGGCGTGGCACCGGCCGCCGGCCCGGCGCCCGTCCGGTCCCGGTCGGCCCGCCGGCGGGCCACCTCGCCCGCCCGCGTCGCCGTGCTGCTCGACGCCGCGGTGGTGACGGCGGGGCTGACCGCCGCCGGCCTTCCGCTGGTCGATCCGGCCCAACGGCCGGCCGCCGCCCTGGCCGGGCTGGCCGGCACGACCGCGCTGTTCGCGGCCGGGCTGCCCCGGGCGGAGCCGGGGCCCCGGCCGCCCGCCCGGGTCCGGCTGCGCCGGGCCCTCGACGTGACCGCCGCCGGCCTGGGGCTGGTGCTCGCCGGCTGGCTGCTGCTGCCCCGCGACCGCCTCGACCCGCCCGGCCGGCTGGCCGTGGCGGTGGCGGTGGCCGGGCTCGCGATCGGCGTGCTCACCGCGCTGACCGGGCGACGACGCCGGGCGGGCGTCGCCCGCTGCCGGGCCGGGGCCGCGCTCGCCCTGCTCGGCCTGGTGCTGCTGGTCGCGTTCCCGACGGAGGCCGCGCGGGACCGGCAGGTGCTGCTGGCCGTGCCCCCGCTGGTGGGTGGCGTGCTGCTGACGGCGGCGGGGGCGCGGCGGGTGGCCCGCGCCGAGCCGGACCCGCCCGAGGCGCCGCCCCGGGTGTGGCCGCGGGCCGTCGTCCCGGCCGGCGCGGCCGTGGCGGCCACCGGCTGGCAGCTGCACACCGGCGGGCCGCCGGACGCCACCGCGGTCCTGCTCGCGCTCGCGGTGGCCCCGCCGCTGGTGCTGCGTGACCTGC
The DNA here is from genome assembly GCF_036906775.1 of Micromonospora sp. CPCC 205561. NCBI lineage: Bacteria > Bacillati > Actinomycetota > Actinomycetes > Micromonosporales > Micromonosporaceae > Micromonospora > Micromonospora sp. CPCC 205561. The sequence continues at coordinate 14,833 of NZ_JBAKHV010000092.1, forward strand.
TCCGGGCGGGCGACCCGGCGGCCCCCGCCGCTCCGGACGCCCCGCCGCCGGCCCGGCACCGCACGGCGGGGCCGGGCAGCACGACGGTCCCGGCGGGTGCGGTGGCCGCGGCGAGCGCGGCAGCCAGCCCGCCGGACCCGGCCGGCTGGGCCGATCCGGAGCGCACGGCGGGCCCGGACGCC
>NZ_JBAKHV010000093.1:0-14565 GCF_036906775.1 Micromonospora sp. CPCC 205561
CGCGCGGCGCGCCGGTCGAGCCCCGGCGGCTGTCGCGCGCGGCGGCGGGCCCCGCCGGGTGGCCCGGCCCGGTCACCGCCGCCCCCCGCCGGCCTCGGGCTCCCCGGAGAGCCGGCGGCGCAACTGCCGGCGCGCCTCGTGGATCCGCGACTTGACGGTGCCCTCCGGCAGACCGAGCAGGGCGGCGATCTCCCGGTAGCCCAGCCCGAGGACGTCGCGCAGGGTCACCGCCTCGGCCAGTTCGGGGCGGAGCGCGTCGAGCGCGTCGAGCAGGTCCAGCCGGGTGCCGGCGACCACGCTCGTGCGGCGCGGGTCGACCGGCTCCGGCAGCGGCACGCCGTCGGCCTCGACCAGCCAGCGCCGGCGCAGTACCTGGTAGGTGGAGCGGGCCCGGTTCGCGGTCAGGCGGTACAGCCAGGTGTGGAACGACGACCGGCCCTCGAAGCGGCCGATGCCCCGGGCCAGCGCGAGCAGCGCGTCCTGGCACGCCTCCTCGGCGTCCTCGCGGTGCGGCAGCAGGCGGGCGCAGAGGCGCAGCACCTCCGGGCGCACCGCGACCAGCAGCGCGTCGAGCGCCGCCGGGTCGCCGCGCGACGCCGAGGCGGCCAGCTGCTCGACCCCGTCCGCGAGGCGCATCAGGTCGTCCAATGCTCGCCGGATACCGTCCGCCCAGGCTACTGCCGGCACGGCCGGGCGGGGCGCCGCGAGTCCGGGAACCGACTGCCGGGGCCGTCGCCGGGACGGCCCCGGGAGATCCGGAACACCCCGGCCGGGTCGGTCCGCGCGGCGTCTGGAGCCGGCTCTGGCGGCGACGATAGGGTAGGCCGACCGACCTCGACCATCCCATGATCCGACCCGGGGGGCGCCACGCATGGGCGATTCGTTCGCGCATCTGCACGTGCACACGGAGTACTCGATGCTCGACGGCGCGGCCCGGCTGAAGGACCTCTTCGCCGAGGTCAAGCGGCAGGGCATGCCGGCGGTGGCGATGACCGACCACGGCAACATGCACGGCGCGAACGACTTCTACAAGCAGGCGATGGCCGCCGGGGTCACCCCGATCCTCGGCATCGAGGCGTACGTGGCACCGGAGTCGCGCTTCCACAAGCAGCGGGTCAAGTGGGGTCGCCCCGAGCAGAAGAGCGACGACGTCTCCGGCAGCGGCGGCTACACCCACATGACCATCTGGGCGAAGAACAAGACGGGCCTGCACAACCTCTTCAAGCTGACCAGCCGGTCGTACACCGAGGGGTTCTTCGTCAAGTGGCCGCGGATGGACGCGGAGCTGCTCACCGAGAACTCCGAGGGGCTGATGGCCACCACCGGCTGCCCCTCCGGCGAGGTGCAGACCCGGCTGCGCCTGGGCCAGTACGACGAGGCGCTCAAGGCGGCGGCGAGATACCAGGAGATCTTCGGCAAGGAGAACTACTTCCTGGAGATCATGGACCACGGCATCAGCATCGAGCGCCGGGTCCGCCAGGAGCTGCACGACATCTCCCGCAAGCTCGACATCCCGCCGGTGGTCACCAACGACTCGCACTACACGCACGAGGCCCAGGCCGAGGCGCACGACGTGCTGCTCTGCGTGCAGACGGCGGCGAACGTCGCCGACCCGAACCGGTTCCGGTTCGACGGCAGCGGCTACTACATCAAGTCGGCCGACGAGATGCGCGCCGTCGACAACTCCGACCTGTGGCTGGAGGGCTGCCGCAACACCCTGCTGGTGGCCGAGAAGGTCGACCCCGCCGGGATGTTCGAGTTCCACAACCTGATGCCGCGCTTCCCGGTCCCCGAGGGGGAGACCGAGGAGTCCTGGTTCCGCAAGGAGACCTTCGCCGGGCTGGCCCGGCGCTACCCCGGCGGCATCCCCGACGGGCACGTCACCCAGGCCGAGTACGAGCTGGGCGTCATCACCCAGATGGGCTTCCCGTCGTACTTCCTCGTGGTCGCCGACTTCATCCAGTGGGCCAAGAACCAGGGCATCGCGGTGGGCCCCGGCCGTGGCTCGGCCGCCGGCTCGCTGGTGGCGTACGCGCTGGGCATCACCGACCTCGACCCGATCCAGCACGGGCTGATCTTCGAGCGTTTCCTCAACCCCGAGCGCGTCTCGATGCCGGATGTCGACATCGACTTCGACGAGCGTCGCCGCGGCGAGGTCATCAAGTACGTCACCGACAAGTGGGGCGAGGACAAGGTCGCCCAGATCGCCACCTTCGGCACCATCAAGGCGAAGGCCGCGATCAAGGACTCGGCGCGGGTGCTCGGCTACCCGTACGCCGTCGGCGACCGGATCACCAAGGCAATGCCCCCGGCGGTGATGGGCAAGGACATCCCGCTCGAGGGGATCTTCGACCCCAAACACCCCCGGTACGCCGAGGCCGGCGAGCTGCGGGGCATGTACGAGGCCGAGTCGGACGTCAAGAAGGTCATCGACACGGCCCGGGGCATCGAGGGGCTGATCCGGCAGACCGGAGTGCACGCCGCCGGCGTCATCATGTCCGCCGAGCCGATCGTCGACCACATCCCGCTGATGCGCCGGGACTCCGACGGCGTCATCATCACCCAGTTCGACTACCCGACGTGCGAGTCGCTCGGGCTGTTGAAGATGGACTTCCTCGGCCTGCGCAACCTGACGATCATCGACGACGCGGTGAAGAACATCCAGCTCAACCACGGCAAGGAGCTGGACCTGCTGGCCCTGCCGCTGGACGACAAGCCCGCCTACGAGCTGCTGGCCCGGGGCGACACGCTGGGCGTGTTCCAGCTCGACGGCGGTCCGATGCGCTCCCTGCTGCGGATGATGAAGCCGGACAACTTCGAGGACATCTCCGCCGTCCTCGCGCTCTACCGGCCCGGCCCGATGGGCGTCGACTCGCACACCAACTACGCGCTGCGCAAGAACGGCCTCCAGGAGATCACCCCGATCCACCCGGAGCTGGAGGAGCCGCTGCGGGAGATCCTCGCGCCGACCCACGGCCTGATCGTCTACCAGGAGCAGGTGCAGCGCGCCGCGCAGATCCTCGCCGGCTACACCCTCGGCCAGGCCGACCTGCTGCGCCGGGCGATGGGCAAGAAGAAGAAGGAGATCCTCGACAAGGAGTTCATCCCGTTCCGCGACGGCTGCCGGGAACGCGGCTACTCCGACGAGGCGATCCAGAAGGTCTGGGACGTGCTGGTCCCGTTCGCCGGCTACGCCTTCAACAAGGCGCACTCCGCCGCGTACGGACTGGTGTCGTACTGGACCGCGTACCTGAAGGCGCACTACCCGGCCGAGTACATGGCGGCGCTGCTCACCTCCGTCGGCGACGACAAGGACAAGATGGCGCTCTACCTCGCGGAGTGCCGCCGGATGCGCATCCAGGTGCTGCCGCCGGACGTGAACACCTCCGCCGGGCCGTTCACCCCGGTCGGCAAGGAGATCCGGTTCGGCCTCGGCGCCGTACGCAACGTCGGCGCGAACGTTGTCGCCGCCATCATGCGCTGCCGGGAGGAGAAGGGCGAGTACGCCGACTTCTACGACTTCCTGTCCAAGGTCGACGCGGTGGTCTGCAACAAGAAGACGATCGAATCGCTGATCAAGGCCGGGGCCTTCGACTCGCTGAAGCACTCCCGCAAGGCGCTGCTCACGGTGCACGCGGAGGCCATCGACGCGTACGCCGACGTCAAGCGCAAGGAGGCCGTCGGCCAGTACGACCTCTTCGGCGCCGGCTTCGGCGACGCCGACACCAACAGCACCACGGTGATGCCGGTGATCGGCGACGGCGAGTGGGACAAGCGCGACAAGCTCGCCTTCGAACGCGAGATGCTCGGCCTCTACGTCTCCGACCATCCGCTCTTCGGCCTGGAGCACGTGCTCGGCGCGGCGGCGGACTGCACCATCGCCTCGCTGTCGGAGGAGGGCACCGTCCCGGACGGGGCCGTGGTCACCCTCGCCGGCATCCTCTCCGGGGTGCAGCGCCGGGTCACCAAGCAGGGGCGCGCCTGGGCGTCGGCCACCCTGGAGGACCTCGCCGGCGGCGTCGAGACGCTCTTCTTCCCCAACACCTACGAGGTGATCGGGCAGTACATCGCCGAGGACGCCATCGTGGTGGTCAAGGGCCGGGTGGACCGGCGCGACGACACCCCCCGGATCATGGCGATGGACATGTCCATGCCGGACGTCAGCAGCAACCCGGCGAACAAGCCGGTCACCCTGACCATCCCGGTGCACCGGTGCACCCCGCCCCTGGTGGAACGGCTCAAGGAGACCCTCGTGCTGCACCCCGGCGACACGGAGGTGCACGTCAAGCTCCTCAACGGCGGCCGGACCACCACGCTGCGGCTGGGGCCGTTCCGGGTGGCGGCCACCACCGCGCTCATGGGTGACCTGAAGAGCGTCCTCGGCCCCGCCAACGTCAGCTGACCCGCCACGTCACGGCCAGCGCGGGTGGGCGGGGGAGCGGCGGCCCCGCGCCTCTGCGCGGGCCGGCGGTGAGCCGCCGCGGCCCCTTTCGAGCTGGGTCGGTGACGACATCAACGGACGGCCGCCGCCGGAGGCGGCACTGGATCGACCACGACACCAGCTCGACAGCGCGCGAACGGCCAGATCCGCCGAGCCGAGCACCGCGACGCGGCATCGATCCTCGGGCCGGCTACCCGGGCGGGCCCACGGCGGATGCGGCATGATCGCGGGCATGTCCGTGCCCGCCGGAGCGGCCGCCGCGATCCCGCTGCGGATCCGCGACCTCGTGCCGGACTTCCTGGCGTACGCGGGCCACGCCGCCGGCGCCCCTCGCGGCCGGCGGACGCAGCTCTGGCGGACGCACTACCTGGCACCCCACCGCGACCTGTACCAGGTGCTGGACCGCCGGGACAGCGGCTCCGGGGCGGCCGATCTCGAAGCCGTGCTGGAGCGGCTGCACGGGCGCGAGGCGGTGTTCGCCGCCCGCGCGGAGCGGCTGACCGCGCTGCTGCCCGCCACCGTCGCCGGGGTGGGTCGGGCGATGGGCTGGCCGGGCGACGGCGACCCGCTCGACTGCGTTCTGCTTGTCGGACTCGAACGGGCCAACGGCTGGGCCGACGAGTACCGGGGTCGCTTCGCCCTCTACCTCGCCGTCGAGCGGCTCGGCGAGCCGGAGCACGACGAGTTGCTGGTCCGGCACGAGGTGGCACACGTGGTGCACGACCGGCTGGCCCGTATCCGGCACTGGCCGGAGTACGGGGTCGCCAACGCGCTGCTCGCGGAAGGGCTGGCGACCCAGGTGACGGCCGAGCTGGATCCTCGGCGACCGGACGACGAGTACCTCTGGATGGGTCCCACGCACCGGCAGTGGTTCGCCGACTGCCGGGGCCGCTGGCCGGAGATCCTGGAGCGGATGGCCACCGACGTGGACGCCACCGACCTCGACCGGTACGCCGCGTGGTTCCTCATGCGCGACAGCGTCCACCGAGGCGACCTGCCGCCCCGCTGCGGCTACCTGGTGGGCCTGGAACTGGTCCGGCTCCTCCGCGAGCGACACCCGCTGCCCGAGATCGCCACCTGGGACCTCGACCGGGGCCGCGACGAGGTGCGACGGGGCCTGCGCGCCCTGCGCGCGGCGGCCCGAGCGCACCCCGGTGGCGCCGAATCCACCCCGTCCGCCGGTCGGGGCCGCGAGCGCCGGATTGGCCATCCCGGTACGCGGCACGGGTGACTAGCGTCGGCGGGGTGGAGATCGCACAGGCACAGAAGCTGTGGCAGCCGCAGCCGGGTTGGCTGAACACCGCCAGTTTCGGGCTGCCGCCCGACCCGGTGTGGGACGCCGTGCAGGGGGCGCTGACCGACTGGCGGGCCGGGCGTACGTCCTGGGAGGGCTGGGGCGCGGCGACGGAGCGCTCCCGCGCCGCCTTCGCCGGCCTGGTCGGGGTGCCGGCCGCCGACGTCACCGTCGGCAGCACGGTCTCCCAGCTGCTGGCCCCGGTCGCCGCCGCGCTGCCCGCCGGCGCGACCGTCGTGGTGCCGGAGGTCGAGTTCACCTCCAACCTCTTCCCGTGGCTGGTGCAGGCCGAGCGGGGCGTCCGGGTGCGCACCGTGCCGCCGGCCGGGCTGGTCGACGCCATCGACGCCGACACCGACCTGGTCGCGTTCAGCCTGGTGCAGTCCGCCGACGGCGCGGTCGCCGCGTACGACGAGATCGTCGCGGCGGCCCGGGCGCACGGCGCGCTCGTCGTGGTGGACGCCACCCAGGCGTGCGGCTGGCTGCCGTTCGACGCGAGCCGCGCCGACGTGGTGGCGGTGGGGGCGTACAAGTGGCTGATGGCCCCGCGCGGCTCCGCGTTCGCCTACCTCGCCCCGGCCCTGCGTGAGCGGCTGCGCCCCGACGCCGCCGGCTGGTACGCGGCGGAGGAGCCGCACGCCGCCTACTACGGCCCGCCGCTGCGCCTCGCCGCCGACGCCCGCCGCTTCGACATCTCGCCGGCCTGGTTCAGCTGGGTCGGCACGGCCCCCGCCCTGGAGCTGGTCGCCGAGATCGGGGTGCCGGCCGTGCACGCGCACGACGTCGCGCTGGCCAACCGGTTCCTCGCCGGGCTGGGCCAACCGCCGGGGCGGAGCGCGATCGTCAGGGTGGAGGTGCCCGACGCGGCGCGGCGGCTGGAGCGGGCCGGCGTCCGGGCGGCGGTCCGCGCTGGCCGGGTCCGGGCGTCCTTCCACGTCTACTCCACCCAGGACGACGTCGACCTCGCCCTGGACGCGCTCACCGGCTGAGGCCGGGCCGGGAGGCGCCGGGCACGGGGCCCGGCGCCCGCCGGCCGTCACTTGGTGCCGGTGATGATCCCCGGGTTGATGCAGAGGCCGGGGTTGCTGCCGTTGCGTTCGGCGATCTCCAGGCAGCGCGACACCTTGTCGACCTTGGCGTTCGTCTCGGTGATCTGCTTCTGGATGGCGGCGTTCTTGCGGTCCTGCTCCAGGTTGCGGGTCTGGGCGAGCTTGTCCTGGAACGCCTTGATGTTGCCCTCGGTCTTGTCGTCGTGGTTGACCCGGGTGATCGTCACCGACAGGATGTCGACGTCGGTGGAGAGCCGCGTCTCGGCGCTGGCCTTGATGCTCTCGGCGAAGGGCTTCAGGTCCACGTTCAGGTTGCCGGTGTTCGCGTCGATCTTCTCCAGCGGGTTGTACGAGGCGAAGGCGTCGTTGACGGCGCTGTCGAGCTGGACGCCCACCCGCTGGCCCCGGAAGCTGTCGAAGTCGCCCTTGTAGTCCATGAACTGCTTCGGCGCGTTCTCCGGCTTGACCTGCCACTCGACGAGCACCTCGACGCAGGCGTCGGCGAGGGTGCCGGTGCGCACCCGGACGCAGTGCTCGCCGCCGATGTGGTCGTACTTCTGCCGGCCCGCGTCCCACTCGCCGACCTTCTGCCAGGGGGCGACCCACTTCAGGCCGGAGCCGGTGACCTGACCCGTCGGCTTACCGAAGCTGGTGACGATCCCGACCGAGCGGATCGGCACCGAGTGGGCGCTGGAGCCGACGGTGAACACGACCGCGCCGACGAGGCAGCCGAGCGCCGCCAGGGTGGCGGTCCGCTTCGTCGGCCGGCTCGGGGCGGCGAGCGCGAGCAGGCCGGAGACGGCCAGACCGGCGGCGAAGACGATGGCAACTGTGAAGCCGAAGGGCATTCGTCCGGCACCTTTCGCGGGAGGGGCCATCACCCTAGGGGCAACCGTCAAGGCGCGGCGCGGGTGGGGCCCGACCGTGGGGCGTCCACATGGACGCGGCACGCAACGGCCCGGCACCCCGCGCCGCCGATGCCGACGGGCGGGGTGGGCGGGCGGGCGATGGGGGCACCGCACGGCCGGGCGGCACCGAATGTGGCGGCCATCGACATAGTTCGACATCCGGCGAGGGTCGTAGGTTTCCAGCACGCGACGGCCATGTGACCACGGTCACCGATCCGGTCGTCGTGAACCTACGAAGGAGTAGGCGATGGCCGGGCAAGCGCTCCTGTCGGCCCGCGGGCTGACCCGCGACTTCCGGGGCTTCCGGGCGGTGGACGGCGTCGACCTCGACGTCGCGGCGGACAGCGTCCACGCGCTCGTCGGCCCGAACGGCGCGGGGAAGACCACCCTGTTCAACCTGCTCACCGGATTCCTGCGGCCCAGCGGCGGGCGGATCGAGCTGGACGGCCGCGACATCACCGGGCTGCCCCCCGAGCGGGTCGCCCGGCTCGGCGTGGCCCGCTCGTTCCAGATCACCAGCCTCTTCCCGCAGCTCAGCGCCCGCGAGCACGTCGAGCTGGCGTTGCAGAGCCCGAGCGGGCTGGGCTGGCGGTTCTGGCGCTCGGCGAAGCTGATGGGCCGCTACACCGACCGGGCCGGCGAACTGCTCGACATGGTCGGGCTGGCGGCGCTCTCCGAGACGCCGGCGGAGGCGCTGGCGTACGGGCGCAAACGGGCGCTGGAGCTGGCCATCGCCCTCGCCCTGGAACCGAAGGTGCTGCTGCTCGACGAGCCGACCGCCGGGATGGGCCTGGAGGACGTCGACCGCACCGTGGAGCTGGTCGCCCGGGTCCGGCGGGGGCGGACGGTGGTGATGGTCGAGCACAACATGAGCGTCGTCGGGCGGCTCGCCGACACCGTCACCGTGCTCCAGGCCGGCCGGGTCCTCGTCGAGGGTCCGTACGAGCAGGTGCGCGCCGACGAACGCGTGATCACCGCCTACCTGGGAGCCGCCGATGCTGCGCGTTGAGAACCTGTCCGCCTGGTACGGGGAGGCGCGGGTGCTGCGGGAGGTCAGCCTGGAGGTCGCCGCCGGCGAGGTGGTGACCCTCGTCGGGCGCAACGGCGCCGGCAAGTCCACCCTGCTGCGCTGCGTGATGGGCCTGCACGCCGGCCGGCGGGGCACGGTCGAGCTGGACGGGCGCGACGTCGGGAGGCTGCCGGCCTACCGCCGGGCCCGGCTCGGGCTCGGCTGGGTCCCCGACGACCGGGGCAGCTACGCCACGCTGAGCGTGACGGAGAACCTCACCCTGCCGCCGACCGTCGGCCCGGACCCGTGGTCGCTGGAGCGGGTGTACGAGGCGTTCCCCGCGCTGTACGAGCGGCGCGACTCGGCGGCCACCATGCTCTCCGGCGGCGAGCAGCAGATGCTCGCACTGGCGCGGGTGCTGCGGATGGGCGCCCGGCTGCTGCTCTGCGACGAACCGACCGAGGGACTCTCCCCGCTGCTCGTGCGGCAGGTCGGCGACCTGCTGCGGGAGGCCAAGCGGCACGGGGTGACCGTGCTGCTGGTCGAGCAGAACCTGCACTTCGCCACCGGCGTCGCCGACCGGCACTACCTGCTGGCCGAGGGGCGCGTCGTGGAGGCGTTGGACAACTCCGAGGTGCGCTCCCGGGAACGCGAACTGCTGTCGTACCTCGGCATCTGAATTCTCGATTCGACGACCCGCGCGGCGCGCGGGGTGGAGGGATGGGCATGCGTAGGACCGTGGGTGTGGCCGCCGCTTCGGCGGCGGCGGTGGCGCTGGTGGCCGGTTGCGGCGGCGGCGGCCCCCAGGCGGGCGGGGACCAGAAGCTGACCGGCGGCAAGATCGTGCTGGGCGTGCTGAACGACCAGTCCGGTGCCTACTCGGAGCTCTCCGGCAAGAACTCGGTGAAGGCCGTGGAGATGGCGATCGCCGACTTCAAGGCCAGGCACGGCGACCGGGCGGTGACGAAGGACGTCACCGTGGAGACCGCCGACCACCAGAACAAGCCGGACATCGCCAACACCAAGGCCGCCGAGATGTACGACCGCAAGGGTGTCGACCTCGTGCTCGACGTGCCCACCTCGTCGGCGGCGGAGAAGGTGGCCGACGTCGCCGGCGAGAAGAAGAAGCTCTATTTCAACATCGGCGCGGCGACCACGACCCTGACCGGCGCGAAGTGCAACAGGTACACGTTCCACTACGCCTACGACACCTACATGCTGGCCAACGGCACCGGCAGGAGCACGACGGAGCAGGGCGCGAAGAACTGGTACGTGCTCTACCCCAACTACCAGTTCGGCCAGGACATGGAGAAGAGCTTCTCCACCGCCATCACCGCCGCCGGCGGCCGGGTCGTCAACAAGGACGCCGCGCCGTTCCCGAACACCACCGGCGACTACTCCACGTTCCTGCTCAAGGCGCCGACGCTGAACCCGAAGCCCGACGTGCTCGGCACCATGCAGGCCGGCGCCGAGCTGGTCAACGTGGTCAAGCAGTACAACGAGTTCAAGCTCCGGGAGAAGGGCGTCGGGCTGGCCGTCGGCCTGATGTTCCTCACCGACATCCACTCGCTCACTCCGGCCGCGCTCGCCGGCACCACCTACACCGACGCCTGGTACTGGAACTTCGACGCGAAGAACCGGGAGTTCGCCGACCGGTTCCACAAGGAGACGGGCACCCGGCCGACGTTCGCGCACGCGGCCAACTACTCCGCCGCGACGCAGTACCTGGAGGCCGTGCAGGCCGCCGGCACCGACGACGCCGACACCATCGTCGACGCGCTGGAGGGCAAGAGCATCGAGGACGTGTTCCTGCGCAACGGCAAGATCCGCGCGGAGGACCACCGGGTGGTGCACGACGCGTACCTGGCCCAGGTGAAGCCGCAGTCCGAGGTCACCGAGCCGTGGGACTACGTCAAGGTGCTCAAGACCATCCCGGCGGCCGAGGCGTTCGCCGCCCCGTCCTCGGAATGCAAGCTGTGACGGGCTTTCTCCAGAACACCTTCAACGGCCTGGTGAGCGGGGCGTTCTACGCCCTGCTCGCCCTCGGCCTCGCGGTCATCTTCGGCATGCTGCGGGTGGTCAACTTCGCCCACGGCGCGTTCTACATGCTCGGCGCCTTCGGGGCGTACGTGCTGCTCACCGAGGTGGGCGTGTCGTTCTGGGCGGCGCTGGTGATCATGCCGGTGGGGCTCGCCCTGGTCGGCATGCTCCTGGAGCGGACCCTGATCCACCGGCTCACCCGGCTCGACCCGCTCTACAACTTCCTGCTCACCTTCGGCCTGACGCTCATCCTCCAGGACCTGGTGAAGCTGCGGTACGGCGTGCAGTCCAGCCCCTACGCGACCCCCTCCGCGCTGAGCGGGTCGGTCGACCTCGGGCTCTTCGACTTCCCCACCTACCGGGTCTTCATCCTCGGCTTCGCGCTCGCCGTCTGCGGGGGCGTCTGGTGGGTGCTCACCCGCACCCGGATCGGCATGGTGGTCCGGGCCGCGACCGAGCGCCCCGAGCTGACCCGGGCGTTCGGCATCGACGTCGGACGCTGGGTCACCCCGGTCTTCGGCTTCGGCATCGGGCTGGCCGGGCTCGCCGGGGTGCTGGCCGCGCCGATGCGGGCCGTGAACCCGCTGATGGGCGCCGACCTGATCATCGTGGTCTTCGCGGTGGTGGTGATCGGCGGGCTGGGCTCCATCTTCGGCTCCGTCGCCGCCGGCTTCGGCATCGGCCTGGTACAGGCGTGGGGCGAGGCGTACCTGTCCGCCTTCCCGATCGTGTCGCAGACCATCGTCTTCGTGGTGATGGCCGTCGTGCTGCTCTGGCGACCGGCCGGGCTGTTCGGCCGTGAGGAGGCACCGGCATGACGAGCACCGTCGACACCGCGACCGACGCCGGTCGCCCGACGCCGCGGTCCGGGCTGGCCGCCGTGGCCCGGGCCCCCGGCTGGCTCCGGTACGCGCTGCTCGCCGCCGGGCTGCTGGTGGCGTTCTGGCTGCCCAACGGCCTCTACCCGGCCGTGGCGGTGGACATCCTCTGCTGGGCGCTCTTCGCCGTCGCCGTGGACCTGCTGCTCGGCTTCACCGGGCTGATGTCCTTCGGGCACGCCGCGTTCTGGGGCGCCTCCGCGTACGTCACCGGGTTGACGGCCATCCACCTCGGCCTGCCGTTCCCGGCGGCCGTGCTGGCCGGGGCGCTCGCCGCGGCCGCGCTCGCGGTGCCGATCGGCCACCTGGCGGTGCAGCGGACGGGCATCTACTTCGCCATGGTCACCCTGGCGTTCGCGCAGATGGTCTACTACGTGGCCAACGAGTGGCGCTCGGTCACCCGCGGTGAGAACGGTCTGCAGGGCGTGCCCCGCGAGCTGTTCGGGCTGGACCTGACCGACGACTACTACTTCTACTACGCGATCCTGCCGATCGTGCTGCTCGGGCTGGCCGCCGCCTGGCGGATCGTGCACTCGCCCTTCGGCCGGGTGCTGGTCGGCATCCGCGACAACCCGGCCCGCGCCCGCGCGCTCGGCTACCCGGTGCACCGCTACAAGCTGACGGCGTTCGTGCTGTCGGGCTTCATCGCCGGGCTCGGCGGCGGGCTGTTCGCCGTCGGCCACCGCTTCGTCTCCCTCGACGTGCTGCACTGGACCACCTCCGGCAAGGCGGTCATCGTGGTGGTGCTCGGCGGCATCGGCACCCTCTGGGGCGGGGTGCTCGGCGCGGGCATCCTGGTCCGCCTGGAGGACTGGCTGTCGTTCTCCGGGTTCGAGGCGATCGGCCTGGTCACCGGCGTGATCTTCGTCCTCGTCGTGCTGGTGTTCCGGCGCGGCATCTGGGGCAGCGCCGCGGCCCTGGCCACCCGCTGGAGGGCGGCCCGCCGCCGGTAGTCGCGGCCCGCGGGCGCATCCATCCGGCGTCCTGCCGGCGTACCCCCTGGTAGTGAACGTCTACCCGGGGGGTACGTCTGGTGCTGACAGAACCCATGCCGGCCGAGGCCGTCGAGACCGCGCGCAAGCAACTGTCGCTGGCCGCCGAGGACCTCGACGCCAGCCGGGTCGCCGCGCTCGTCGTGGACGTCGCGGAGCAGTGGGGCGCCGGGGCGCTGTGGGAGCGGGTCTGCGTGCCCGTGCTGGCCGGGCTGCGGGGGCACGCCCCGGCCGAGGTCGCCGTCGAGCACGCCCTCTCCGAGGGCCTCCGCGTCGGCCTGGACGTCTTCCGGCGCGTACCCGGGCGCCCGCTGCCGACCGGCGGTCTCCTGCTCGCCGGCGCCGAGCAGGAGACGCACTGCCTCGGCCTGCACGCGCTGGCCGCGGCGCTGCGCGAGCGGTCGCGGGGCAGCCTGCTGCTCGGGCCGGCGCTGCCGTGGGCGGCCCTCGCCGGCGCCGCCCGCCGGGCGCAGCCGCGCACCGTCGTGCTCTGGGCCCAGACGGCGGTCACCGGCCGCGCGTACCGCCTGGTGCGCTTCGCCCGCGACTTCCCGGCTGTCCGGGTGTACGCCGCCGGGCCGGGCTGGATCGAGCCGCTCGGCCCGCCGGCGACCCGGCTGCCCACGCTTCCCGCCGCCGTCGCCGCCTGCTGTACGCCGGCCCGCCCCGAGCGGCTGCGCCACTAGCCGGCGCGTGCGGCCAGCCGGTCGTCGACAAGGCGACGCAGCTCTTTGGGGGACTGGACGGCGGAGACCGGGGGCCACCCGTCGATCACCAGCGCGGGGACGCCGGTGACGCCGTACGCCACGGCGCGGCGCTCGTCGGCCCGGACGTCATCGGCGTGGGCGGCACCGGCCAGTAGGGCGCGTACGTCCGCACCGTCCAGTCCCGCCTCGACGCCCAGCCGTTCGAGGGTGCCCGCGTCGGCGATGTCGAGCCCCTCGGTGTGGTACGCGCGCAGCAGGCGTTCCATCATGTCGTCGGCGACGCCGTGGCCGGCGGCCAGGCGACACAGCCGGTGGGCGTCGAACGTGTTCACCGGCCGCGCGAGATGCAGGTTGAGCTCCAGTCCCTCCGCCAGGTCGAGGGCGTGGATGCGGGCGATCCGGGCGGGAGCCTGGTCCGCCCACCACTCCGCCATGGCCTCGGCCGCCGTCCGGCCGGGGGTCCGGCCCTGCTCCGGGGCGAGTTCGTAGCCGCGCCAGACGGTCCGTGTCCGGTCGCGGTCGCGGTCAGGGATCTGGGCCAGGGCGGCGGCGAGGCGCCGCTTGCCGATGTAGCACCAGGGGCAGAGCACGTCCGCGAAGATCTCGATGACCCTGGCTTCCTCCGGGGTACCGCGCGACGAGGGACCGCCGTGCGGGTTCGGTCGGGTCGGATCCGGTCCCGGCGGCCGCCGGGACCGCTCGGACGGAGCGTCGGTGGCCGGCACGTCAGGCGCCGGTCCTCTGCGGGCCGGGCCCGACCTCCCGGACGACGACGTAGGTGGGGGGTCCGCTCATCCGGGGTTCGGCCTTGCCGGAGAGTCCGTCCAGCGCCATGGCGATGGCCGCGGCCCGACCCTCGGCGTCGGAGGTCGCCACGAAGCTGCGGTAGTCGGCCTCGCTCGCCCAGTGCACGATGTTGTAGACGCGGGTGCCGTCGGTGCTGGCGTGGAACCGGGCCGACCGGTAGCCGGGGTAGAAGCGCACCCAGCGCTCCTGGATGTCCGCGAAGGCGGTCACCAACTCACGTTGCGTCTCGGGGCCGTCGACCGTGTAGTCGATGATCGAGTAGAAGCCGGTGTCAGAACTCATGCGCGCTCCCGTGTCGAAGGTCGTTGACCCGGATCCTCGAACCTCACGCGCACTTGAAGTCAAGCCCGCGCCGCGCTCGGCCCGGAGCGGGGCGCGCCGGCCGGTGCGGGCGTCGCGCACGTCGGTAGCCGGGCACGCCGACGGCCGGCGTCCCGGGT
>NZ_JBAKHV010000094.1:0-13389 GCF_036906775.1 Micromonospora sp. CPCC 205561
GGCGCGCGGCCCCGGGTCGGCGCCCGGGCGGGCGGGGCGGCGCCGCGCCGGGCAGGTGCCGGAGCGGTGCGCCGCGGGTGCGGTGCGGGTCAGTCGCGGGTCGCGCCGGCCAGGGCCGGACGCCGGACTCGCGGGCGGGCCACCAGCAGCGGCCCGAGGGCGGCCGGCGTGCCGACCTCCTCGATCAGAGCGTGCGTGCACATGCCGGCGACCCTAGCCTCGCCGGTCTTCGGGAGGCGACCGCTTTTCCGCCCCGCCCGGGTCGGCTACTCCGCCTCGCGGGGCAGGTCGACGGTGCGCCCCTCGGCGCGGGCGGTCTCGGCGGCGGCGAGCACGGCGACGACCTCGCGGCCGAAGCGGACGTCGCAGCGGTGGTCCCGGGTGCCGGACGCGATCTCCTCCAGCAGCTGGTCGATCGCCACGCCGAAGGCGGTCGCCGAGTCGCCCGCGCCGGCCGGGACGCTCTCCAGGCCGTTCTCGCCGTAGAAGACGAACTCCTGGCTCACCGCCTCCGGCGGGGCGTCCAGGGTCAGCGAGACCGTGCTGGTCGCGCCCCCGTCGTGGGTGAGCAGCAGGTGCACGAGCCCGCGCGACCCGTCCATCGCGGCGACGCGAGTGACCCGGCCGAGCACCGGCAGGATGAGGGAGAGCGCGTGCGGGCCGATGTCCCACAGCGCGCCGTGCTCCCGACGCCAGGGCGAGGCACCGTACGGGCTGCCGGGCTGGAAGATGGACCCGAACCGGACCGCCCTGGCGGTGTGCCACCCGCCGGCGGCGGCCGTCGACGCGAGGAGACCGGCGATGTCCGGCTGGAAGCGGCCGGTGAAGAAGACCACCGAGGCGACGCCCGCCGACCGCGCGGCGTCGACCACCCGGTCGGCGTCGGCCACGCTCAGCGCGAGCGGCTTGTCCAGCAGCAGGTGCCGACCGGCGGTTGCCGCGCGGACCGCGATGCCGGCCTGCACGTCCGGCGGGAGCGCCACGGCAACCGCGTCGCTGGCGTCGATCAACGCGTCGGCGTCGTCGAACGCGGACACCCCGTAGCGCTCGGCCAGGGCGGCGGCCTTACGCGGGTCCCGGCCCCACACGCCGGCGAACGCGACCCCCGGGTGCGCGTGCAGCGCCGCGCCGTGCGTCTCGGCCGCCCAGTGACCAGTGCCGAACAACCCGAACCGCACCACGAGAACCTCCACCGTCGTCGTCACACCACGGTACCCGCGGGCATGAGCCACGCCGGGCCTGTGTCGAGTGGTGGTCGCGCCCGAACTCCTGGCCAGCGCCGGTCGTCGGGGTCGGGGTGGATCGCCCTTGGTGGACCGGACTCGTCGGTCAGTCGGGTCGCCTCGCTCAGACCCCCAGGGCGGCGGTCAACCGCTTCGCGGCGACCTGCGCCGCGTCGGTCCGTACGACGGCGGCGACCTCGCGGGCGCGGGCGACCACCTCGGGCCGCAGCGCCGCGTTGAGTGCCGCGGTCAGCGACCCGGCGGTCGGTACCGCGCCGGCGTGTGCGGTGCCGATGCCGAGCGCGGACACCCGCCCCGCGAAGTAGTGCTGGTCGTAGACCTGCGGTATGACGACCTGCGGCCTCCCGGCCCGCGCGGCCGTGGTCGTGGTGCCCGCGCCGCCGTGATGGACCACCGCGGCCACCTCCTTGAACAGCGCCTGCTGGTTCACCTCGCCGACGACCAGGCAGTCGGGCGCCCGGTCGCCCAGCGAAAGCGGTGCCCAGCCCCGGGAGACGACCAGACGGCAACCGACCGCGCGCACCGCCTGGACAGCCGCCTCCAGCACGCCCGGGGGTGCGGCGACACTGCCGAAGCCGAGGTAGACGCAGGGCGCGCCGGCACCCAGGAAGTTCGTCAACTCGGCGGGCAGGGGCCGCTCGTCCGGCAGGAGCCAGGCGCCCGGTTGGTAGACGGCCGTGTCGGTGGCATCCGGCCAGGGCGCCAGTGTGGGGTCGGTGGCCAGCCACGGCTGGTCTGTGTGGATGTGGTCGCTGACGTCGTCGACCGGAACCAGTCCCACCGTCGCCCGTAGCGCGTTGAGCGGCACGCCGAAGGCGTCGTTGACCTGCCGCCGGTTGGCGGCCCACAGTTCGCGGTTGTCGGCCGAGGCGGGCGCCGGCACCTCCCCCGGGAGCGGCAGCGGTAGCGGAGGGTGGTGCGTCGAGGGAAGGGCCGCCGGGCAGAGCGCCGCGAAGACGTACGGTATGCCCCGCTTCTCCGCCACGGTGCGGGCGGCGATCTGGAGGCCGGTCGACGCGACGAGGACGTCGCAGTCCCTGGCCGCCGCCGACAGCACCTCGAACTGGATGCGAACGGACGACTCGGCCATCTTGCGCACCTGTGCCGGCGAGGGCCGGGGCACGGCGGCCCGCGGGCGGGGCGCCGCGGACCTGCGCCAGGGCGGGCCGACGGGTACGAAGGGAATCTTGAACGTGGCCACCCACCGGGCGAAGTCCGGTGGGGCGCAGAGGCGGGCCTGCAGGCCGAATGCCTTCAACCGCGAGGCCAGCGCCACCAGCGGTTGGACATCGCCGCGCGACCCGAGAGTCGACAGCAGTACGCGCATGATACTCGCCTTCCGTCTTGAGCGGCGGATCCGGGCGCGGTGAACCAGGCCCGACTCCGCGTCGGGCCTGGTCGCACCGTCGATCCGCTACCTCGGGGTCGAGGAGTGCCCCGGCGCCAGTGCCGCGGGTCGCGCCCCGGTGGCGACCCGGCCGGGCACTCGGCGCGCGGCGCCGGTCGCGGGCTGACGGGTCCGCAGGGTCAACACGTCGCCGAGCCCCTGGACCGCCCGCAGCTCGGCCCTGTACTCGGCGGCCTGAGCCTGGCGCAGGTACTCCAGCGTCTGCGGGTCGGCCACGCACATCGACGGCGTCGCGTCGGCGGTGGCCACCAGGTGGACCTCGCCGGCCAGCGCCAGCGAGGCGGCGATGAACTGGCAGAGTTCCGGCCACAGCAGGTAGCGCCAGAAGTCGACGCTGACCACCGCGTCCAGACTGCCCAGCGGCATGGGCGGGGCGACACCGAGCAGGTGGAAGTTGGTCGGCCCGATGGGTGCGGCGTAGTCGAAGGTGAGCGCCGAGGCGGGCAGCCCTGAATCGGCGCGGCCGGTGCCTATCCAGAGCACTTTGGGCCCCCGCAACTGGCCGGCAAGGCGCGCGGCGGCGGGCCCGATGGCGCAGGCCGACCGCTCGACGCACTCGTCGATCAGCGCCCGGTAGTGCAGGATCCGCCGGATCGCCTCGTACCCCATGACCGCGGTGAGGAACTCCCACTCCAGGCAGGGGTACAACTTGGCGGCCTGCTGGAAGTTGGCCTTCATCTCCATCCAGTTGCGGGTGATGTTCTTGTGGTGGGGCAGGTGGACGACCCGGACGTCGTCGTCGTAGCCGAAGTTGACGCCGTCCGGCAGGCTGCGGTCCACCCGGTAGAACAGCTCCACGTCCTCCACGCCGTAGCTCAGGCCGAACGCCTCCCGGTAGCCACCGACCTGCGCGAACAGCGAGCTGGCGAGCGAGATGTTGTGCGTGTAGGCGATCACCCAGCCGGCCCGGAGCCAGTCGCTGTCCTCCGGAACCCCCGTCGCGAACCGCAGGTCGCCACCGTGCGGGAAGGCCCGCGCGATCGCGTGCGACTCTCCGGCCAGGACGGCGGGTAGGTCCGCGAGGCCGATCTCGTCCCGCCGGCCGATCAGCACCGCCGCGTTGCCGGGCGTGCTGTGCCATGCCAGGTGCCTCTCCAACAGGTCGGGCACCGCCCACGAGTCGGCGTCGAGGAAGACCAGCAGGGGCGCGGAGGCACGCCGCGCCCCTTCGTTCCGGGCGACGGAGCGACCTCTCCGGTTGGGGAGTTCCAGCACGCGCAGGCGGAGACCGGCGCCTTCGACGAGAGCCTCGGCGTACCCGTCGGACGAGCCACCGTCGCGGACCACGATCACTTCGAAGCGTTCGGGCGGCAGCGTCTGTCGGGTCAGCGCCTTGAGGGTCAGCGCCAGGCACTGGGGATCCTGGTAGGTCGGCATCACCACGCTCAACGCCGGGCGGGTGGTGGGCAACGACATGGCGATCCTCTCCGTCAGACGAACGTGCCGTCGGAGTTGGGTGACGTCGTCAGAGAATAACGCTCCGCAACAGCTTCCATTACGAATGGATAGGGGTCATTAGGGGTCGCACCGTCCTCTCACGACAGTCGCCACCGCGGCCATTCACATCCGCCACCGCCGCCACGACGCCGCCGGGCGTCGTACGTCCGGAGCCGGCCCGGACGCACGGCGGTCGCCGCGGCGGGGCGGCGGGTGACGGGGTGTACTACGCGGGTTAGTAGGCTGTGCAGGTGACCGAACCGCACTTCGGATGGCCCGGGTGACCAGCGCAGCGACCGCGGGTTCGCCGGTGGACGGGCTCCTCGCGACCGCCTCGATCGTGCTGTCGCTCCTCGTCGCCGGCTGGGCGCTGGTGGCGACGCTGCGGCACCGCGCCCCGGACCGGGCGCAGTACGCCGGCCTCGCCGTGCTGGAGGTGGCGCTGCTCGCGCTGACGGTGGCGGCGTCGGTCGCCCTGGCCGGCGGCGAGCGACCGGGCGAGCCGGGGGCCTTCTTCGGCTACCTGGCGACGGTGGTCTGCCTGCCGCCGCTGGCCTGGGTGCTGGCGCGGATGGAGCCGACGCGGTGGGGCTCCGCGATCGTCTGCGCGGTCTGCCTGGTCACGCCGATCGTCGTGGTCCGGCTCCGGCAGACCTGGGAGGTGCTGGGTGGCTGACGTGCGCGCCCCGGAACGCAACCGGACCAACGCCGGCCCGGGACGACTGCTGATCGCGGTCTACCTGCTCTTCGCCATCGCCGCGACGAGCCGCGCCGGCCTCCAGATCGCCACGAGGTTCGACGAGGCGCCCGTGGCGTACCTGCTCTCGGCGCTCGCCGCCGCCGTCTACATCGTCGCGGCGGTGGGGCTGGCCCGCGCGGGTGCCGCCGGCCGGCGCGTCGCCCTGGCGTGCTGCGCGGTGGAGCTGGCCGGGGTGCTCGGCGTCGGGATCCTCAGCGTCGTAGACCCGGAACTCTTCCCCGACGAGACGGTCTGGTCGCGGTTCGGCAGCGGGTACGGCTACATCCCGCTGGTCCTGCCGGTGCTCGGCCTGCTCTGGCTCTGGCGCACCCGCCCCGGCGTCCGCTGACCCCGGCGGGCGGCGCCCGCCGGGGCGTACGGGCGGGGTCAGTCCTTGGGGCCACCGGCCACGTAGACGACCTGGCCGGAGACGAAGGAGGCGCCCTCGCTGGCCAGGAACGAGATGGTGTGGGCGACGTCCTCGGGGCGGCCGACCCGGCGTACGGCGATCTCCGACTCGGCGTGCTTCTGGAGCGCCTCGAAGTCGACCTTCATCCGGGCGGCGGTGGCCGCGGTCATGTCGGTGACGATGAAGCCCGGCGCGACCGCGTTCACGGTCACCCCGAACGGGCCCAGCTCGATGGCGAGGGTCTTGGTGAGGCCCTGGAGGCCGGCCTTCGCCGCCGAGTAGTTCGCCTGGCCCCGGTTGCCCAGCGCGGAGGTGCTGGAGAGGTTGACGATCCGGCCCCACTTCGCCTCGACCATGTGCTTCTGGGCCGCCTGGCTGAACAGGAACGCGCCGCGCAGGTGCACCCCCATGACGGTGTCCCAGTCGGCGTCGGTCATCTTGAACAGCAGGTTGTCGCGGAGCACGCCGGCGTTGTTGACCAGCACCGTCGGGGCGCCCAGTTCGGCGGCGACCCGTTCCACGGCCGCCTCGACCTGCGCCCGGTCGGAGACGTCGGCGCCCACGCCCAGCGCCCGGCCACCGGCGGCGGCGATCGCGTCCACGGTCTCCCTGGTCGCCGACTCCTCGATGTCGACCACGGCGACCGCGAGACCGTCGGCCGCCAGCCGCCGGGCGGTGGCCGCCCCGATCCCCCGCGCCGCCCCCGTGACGATGGCGACCCGCTGCTCCTCCGACATGCCTACCTCCCGGTAACTTGCGTCCGATCGAAGGAGCTTAACCCAGCGGTACGCCGGGCAGGCGCGGCGCGGGAGGCCGTCCCTAGAGGCCGCGGCCGCGGCAGAGGCGGATCCACCGGTAGCCGTAGCCGGCGACCTTGAGGCGGTCGAGCTTGCCGACCTCGCCGTAGTTGCGGTCGGCCAGGACGTCGACGGGCAGGTCCGCCTCCGGCTCCAGCATGCTGAGGTCGACCTCCGCGTCGGTGGTGCCGAGGTTGTGCACGAAGACCATCGTCCCGGTCCGCCCGTCGGCGCGGTGCGCCAGCACCCCCGGCGGCATCGCCACGTCGATGTGGGTGGTCGAGCCCGAACCCACCTCGGGGGCCTCGCGCAGGGTACGGATCATCCGCTCGAACCAGGCGAGCAGCGACTTTGCGTCGCCCCGCTGGGCGGTCACGTTGACCTTCTCGTACGAGAACTCGCCCTTGTCGATGATCGGGCGGACCAGCTTCTCCGGGTCGGCCGTGGAGAAGCCGGCGTTCGGCTGGTAGGACCACTGCATCGGGGTGCGGATGGCCTCCCGGCCGGGCAGCGACAGGTTCTCGCCCATCCCGATCTCCTCGCCGTAGCGCAGCACCGGCGTGCCGCGCAGCGAGAACTGCAGCGCGTACGCCAGCTCGATGCGCCGCCGGTCGTTGCCGAGCATCGGGGCGAGCCGGCGGCGGATGCCCCGGTCGTAGATGCGCATGTTCTCGTCGGGGCCGAACTCCGCGTACACCTGGTTGCGCTGTTCGGCGGTGAGCCGGGAGAGGTCGATCTCGTCGTGGTTGCGCAGGAAGGTGGCCCACTGCCCGCCCTCGGGCAGCGCCGGGGTGTCGCGCAGCGCCTCGATGATCGGCTCCGGGTCCTGCCGGGCCAGGGCCAGCATCAGCCGCCCGTTGAGCATGAAGTCGAAGAGCATGTGCAGCCGGTTGCCCGAGCCGCCGCTGTCGGCGAAGAAGGTCGGCAGCTGGTCGGGCTCGACGTTGGCCTCGGCGAGCAGGACGGCGTCGCCCCGGCGCCACTGCACGTGCTGGCGCAGTTCGGTGAGGAACTCGAAGTCCTTGGGCGAGTTCGGGTTGCCCGGCTCGGTCAGCTCGATGATGAACGGCACGGCGTCCATCCGGAAACCGGAGACGCCGAGCTGGAGCCAGAACGACACGATCTTCTTGATTTCCTCGCGAACCGCGGGGTTCGTGAAGTTGAGGTCCGGCTGGAACTTGTAGAACCGGTGGTAGTACCAGGCCTTGGCGGTCCGGTCGTAGCTCCACGTCTCGTGCTGCTCGCCGGGGAAGACCATGCCCTGGTGCCGGTCGGCCGGCTCGTGGTCGGACCAGACGTACCAGTCGCGGTACGGCGAGTCGGGCGAGGAGCGGGCGGACTGGAACCACGGGTGCTCGTCCGAGGTGTGGTTCACCACCAGGTCGATGATCACCCGGATGCCGCGGTTCTGCGCCTGGTGCAGCAGCTCAGCGAAGTCGCCCAGGGTGCCGAAGCGCGGGTCGACGTTGTAGAAGTCGGTCGCGTCGTAGCCGTCGTCGCGGTTGGGCGACGGGTGGATGGGGTGCAGCCACAGGCAGGTCACGCCCAGCCGGGCGAGGTAGTCCAGCCGGCCGATGAGCCCCCGGATGTCACCGACCCCGTCGCCGTCGGAGTCCGCGTACGTGTCGATGTCGAGGCAGTAGACGACCGCCTCCGAGTACCACCTGTCAGCCATGCCGGAGTTATGTCTCCGATCCCGGCTCCCGGCAAACGCGCCGCCGCTCATCGGCGGCCAGCCGACCCACCGGCCCGCCTGGCCACCGACGCCGGGCCCGCCCCGGCCAGCGCCGCCGGCGGCAGGCCCGCGGAGCCCGGGCCCGCGCCGGCGCGTCGACGCCCCGGGCCGGGGACGGCGTCCGGGCGGGGCACGGCGGTACGGTCGCCCCATGGGCAACGCGGAGCGGCCGGTCGACTGGGCCGAGGGTGAGTGGTGCAACGAGCCGGTGCTGGTCGAGCGCGGGCCCGCGGGCGAGTTGCTGGTGCAGCCGGCCGAGGGCAGTGACCTGTGGCGGCACACCTCGTACGGCTTCGTCCACGACGACGCCCCGGCGCTGCTCGCGCCGCTGCCCGCCGGCGAGGCGGTGGAGGTGGCCTTCGACCTCGACTACGGCGAGCAGTTCGACCAGGCCGGCGTGCTGGTGCGGGTGGACGAGCGGAACTGGGTCAAGGCCGGGGTGGAGGTCAGCGACGGCCAACCACAGGTCGGTGCGGTGGTGACGCGGGAGGTGTCGGACTGGTCGGTCGCCCCGGTGCCGCAGTGGGCCGGGCGGGAGGTGACCGTCCGGGTCAGCCGCGACCGCGACGCGCTGACCGTGCGGGCCCGGGCCGGCGACGAGCCGTGGCGGCTGGTCCGGCTCGCCCCGCTCGCCCCGGAGGCGGTGGCGGCGGCCGGGCCGTACTGCTGCTCCCCCACCCGTTCCGGCCTGCGGGTCCGGTTCACCGGCTGGTGGCGCGGGCCCGCCGACGCGGCGCTGCACCCGCAGGGCTGACGCCGGTGGCCCCACTCACGGACAGGTGTGACGGCGGGCCGGCGGGGTAGTTGTCTCTGATCCGGACCCCGCCGAAAGGATCGTGATGGCACTCGCCGAGAACGTCGACCCGACCCGGCTCGGCGGGCTGACGGGGTGGGTCGCGGGGGTGATCGACGCCGCCGGTGCCGTCGGGGTGGCGCTGCTGGTCGCCCTGGAGAGCATCGTCCCGCCGATCCCGAGCGAGATCGTCCTGGCGATGGCCGGCTACCTGGCCAGCGAGGGGCGCTTCAACGTGGTGCTGGTGGGGCTCGCCGCGACCGCCGGGTCCCTGGCCGGGGCGCTCGTCCTCTACTGGCTCGGCGCGGCGGCCGGCGAGGACCGGCTCAAGCGCTGGCTCGACCGGCTGCCCCTGGTCGACCTCGACGACCTGGAGAAGGCGGACCGCTGGTTCGAGCGGCACGGCCGGTGGGCGGTGCTCTTCGGCCGGATGATGCCCGTGGTACGCAGCCTGATCTCCATTCCCGCCGGGGCCAACCGGATGCCGCTGCCGGAGTTCATCGCGTTCACCACGCTGGGCAGCGGCATCTGGAACGCCCTCTTCGTCGGCCTGGGATACGCCCTGGGCTCGCGCTGGCAGCAGATCGAGCAGTACAGCAAGTGGTTCGACTACGGCATCATCGCGGTCTTCGTCGTGATGATCGCGTTGTGGGCGGTCAAGAAGAGCCGCCGTCGTCGTGCCCGCCAGCGGGAGCACGCCGACGCGACCCGCTGACCCCTGCCGGGACCGTCTCGGCCCGGGCCCTCGGGCCCGGGCCGAGACGGTGGTCAGGGCAGGGTGTCCAGGTGCGGGGCGACCGTGCGGGCGAAGCCGTTGCCGTTGCTCACGTCCCAGTTGATCGACCAGGTCATCGCGCCACGGATGCCCGGGTAGGTGCGCGGCGGGCGGAAGCTGCCGCAGTTGGTGCCCCGGGCCAGGCAGTCCAGCGCGGCGTTGACCACGGAGGGCGCGACGATGCCGCCGCCGGCCGCGCCGGGGCCGGCCGGCAGGCCGAGGCCGACCTGGTCGGGGCGCAGCCCCGCCTCCAGCTGGATACAGGCCAGCGCCACGATGAAGTTCACCGTCCCCTGGGGGTACGCGGCGTTGCGGTCGCAGCCGAGCATCGCCCCCGAGTTGTAGAACTGGGTGTTGACGACGGTGAGGATGTCCCTGATGTCGAGCGCCAGCTTGAAGTAGCTGGTCTCCGGCGACTGCATGTCGATGGTCTGCGGGGCCATCGCGATGATCAGCCCGGACCCCGTCCTGGCCCGCAGCGAGCGCAGCGCCTGGCCCATGTAGGTCGGGTTGAGCCCGTTCTCCAGGTCGACGTCGACCCCGTCGAAGCCGTACCGCTGGATGAGGGCGTACACGCTGTCGCTGAACGCGGCGGCGGAGGCGGCGTCGTTGACCGCCACCCGGCCGGTCTCGCCGCCGACCGAGATGATCACCTTTTTGCCCCGGGACTTGAGGGTGCGCACGTCGGCGGAGAAGTCGGCGTCGGTGTAGCCGCCGAGGGCGGCCGACAGGCCGGGGTCGACGGCGAAGGTGACCGCGCCGGGGGTGGCGGTGGCCTCGGCGAAGGCGACCGCGACGACGTCGTACTCGGCCGGCACGTCGCGCAGCCGCAGCTCGACCGCCGGGTTGTCGAAGTTGTGCCAGTACCCGGTGAGGATGTGCTTGGGCAGGCCGGTGTTCGGCGGCGGGCTCGTCGGGGGCGGCGTGGTCGGGGGCGGCGTGGTGGGCGGAGCGGTGGTCGGGGGCGCGGTGGTGGGCGGCGGGGTGGTGGGGGTGACGCCGCCCGCGCACGCCGCGCCGTTGAACCGGCAGTTGGTGGGCGCGCCCGGCCCGTTGCCGAGGAAGCCGAACGACACCGAGGCGCCGGGGGCGATGCGGCCGTTCCAGGACCGGTTGGTGAAGGTGTACCGCTGACCCGACGAGGTCAGCAGCGCGTCCCAGTAGCTGCCGACGGTGGTGCCGGCCGGCAGGTCGAACGCGACGCTCCAGCCGTCGACCGTGGACCCACCGCCGTTCGTGATCGTGTACTTGCCCTCCCAGCCCGAGCCCCAGTCGGCCGTCTTGACGAAGCTGGCGGTCACGCCGGCGGCGAACGCGGGCATCGCCACCCACACCGCCCCGAGCGCCGCGACCACTGCCGCGACCAGCGAGAACACCAGAGATCTGGATCGTTTCACGACACCCTCCACACCCGGACGACATCCACCGGCATCGACGTTGACGCTCATTATTAAGAGTGTTAACTGTTTCTGTCCAGAGCGGACCGGCGGGCGGCGCGTCGCGGTTGCGGGCCGCCCGGGCGGGAGGCGGGCGACGGGAGCCCCCGGCGCGGGCCGGGGGCTCCACGGGACTCAGCGGCGGAAGGTGAACCAGTTGACGTTGACGAAGTCGGCGGGCTGCCCGCTGGAGAAGGTCAGGTAGACGGTTCGGCGGCCCGTCGGCCCGGCGACGTTGCCGGGAACCGAGCGCCAGCTCTGCCACCCACCCGTGTCGCCGATCGCGAAGCTACCGATCGTCGGGCCGGTCGGGCTGTCCAGGCGGACCTCCACCAGGCCGCTGACCCCGCCGCCCGCCCCGGAGGCGACGCGGGCGACGAAGTCCCGGGGCGGGGTGACCCCGAACTCGACGTTGTCGAAGCGCGCCCAGTCGCCGTTGCGCAGCGCGCCGATGTTCTGCCCACCCTCGGCGCACGCCTCGACGAACACGCCGTTCTGCGCGTTGAACGACTCCGCCTGGATCGTCGCGTACGCGTCGCGCACCCCGCCGGGCGGCGGCGTCGTGGGCGGCGGGGTGGTCGGCGGCGCGCCGCCGCCGCGGCTGTACACCGCCACGTAGTCGACCAGCATCGGGTGGCCCGGGACGGTGGCGGCGGTCGGCGTGGCGCTGCCGGCCACCCCGTTCGGGAAGGCGCCCCCCATCGCCACGTTGAGCAGCAGGAAGTAGCCGGCGTGGCTGGTCATCTGCGACCAGTACGGCTCGCCGATCCGGGTCTGGGTGACGGTGTGGTAGAGCTGTCCGTCGACGTACCAGCGCAGCTGCTGGGGACTGGCGGAGGCGTCCCACTCGAAGCGGTAGGTGTGGAAGGCGGACTGGCAGGTGCTGCCCGGGCAGGCCCGGGAGGCGCCGATGCCGTTGAACTCGTCGCAGGGCCCGCCCGGGGCGACGCCGCAGTGCAGCACGCCCCAGACCGAGTTCAGCCCGTTGACGTTCTCCATCACGTCGAACTCGCCGATGCCCGGCCAGTTCTGGTAGTTGCCCCGGTAAGGCGAGCCGAGCGCCCAGAACGCCGGCCAGTACCCGGCCGCCTGCGCCCCGGTGACGTTGGGCATCTGGATCCGGCCCTCGATGGCCAGCACCCCGCCCGCGGGGGGCTTGAAGTTGCTGCGCACGGTCTCGATCCTGGCCGAGGTCCAGCCGCCCGAGGCGTTGCGCAGCGGGGTGATCCGCAGGTTGCCGCCCCCGTCGTGGCTGACGTTGGCGGTGCTGTTGGTGTAGGTCTGGATCTCTCCGGTGCCCCAGTTCGGGGGGCCGCCGGGGTAACTGGTCCCGGTGTCGATGATCCAGTTGCCGGCGGACGGCAGGGTGCCGGCCGCGCCGGTGAAGTCGTCGCTCCACACCAGGCTCCAGCCGGGTGCGGGCGCGGGCACGGCCGCGTTGGCGGTCACGGTCATTCCGGCCAGGACGGTCGTGGCGGCGGTGAGCACGGTCAGCGCCAGGGTCAGTCGGCGTCGTGGGGGCAGGGCGGCGGGCGCCGCCGGGGCAGGTGTCATGGACGTGCCTCTCTGCGGGAACGGTCGAGAGAGCGCTCTCTGAGGAGTTGTACGTGCCGATCCGGCAGATGTCAACGTGCGTCGATGCCATCGGGGACGGGTCGCGGTCGGCGCAGCACCGCCTGCTCCAGCGCCGACCAGGCGGTGGTGGTGACCAGGTAGATCACCGCGGCCAGCGGCAGCACCAGCGCCACCGGCACCGTCGTGTACGGCAGCAGCGGCAGCAGCCGGCCGAGCACGGCCGCGCCCGGCCCCTGGGTCGGCGTACCGGCCACCGTCCCGGTCGCCGCCGCGGCGCGCCGCATCCGCCGCGACGTCCACCAGGCCAGCGCGAGCAGGGCGGCCAGCAGGACGCCGAAGAGCGGCAGCGCGCCGCCGCCCGGCCCGTCGGCGAGGTGCTGGCCCAGCGGCACCCCCGCCAGCCGCTCGGCGAGCAGCCCGGTGCCGCCCTCGGCCGTGGTGAAGAGCCGGTACATCACCAGCAGGACCGGCGCCTGGAGCAGCAGCGGCAGGCAGCCGGAGACCGGGCTGGCGCCGTTGGCCCGGTAGAGCGCGTACAACTCGCCCCGCAACCGGGCCGGGTCGTCCGCGTACCGCCGCTGGAGCTCGCGGACCTCGGGCGCGAGCGCCGCGCGGCGCCGCTCCCCGCGGACCTGCACGAGGGTCAGCGGCGAGATCAGCAGCCGGACGGCGAGCGTGAGGACGACGATGGCGGCGGCCGTGGCCGCGTCGCCGGCCAGCGGTTCGAGCAGGGTGGTGAACCACGCGAGCGCGCGGCCGGCGGCGCCGACGGCGGCGTGCAGAGGTGCGAAGGCGAGCATGGGTGACCCCTCGGTCCGATTCCGGGTGCCGGTCCGGCGGGAAGGAGGGTCGCCGGACGGGCGGATGGCGGCGGAATCGGCCGCGCGGTGGTGCTACGCGGCCGAGGGGTGCGCTCCGGGCGCCCTGGGACGGGGACGCCCGGCGGCGTCCGGGTCGACCTGTCGCAGCGTCGGCAGCTCCGGCGCCAGCACCTCAGCCACCTCCGCCGCGCCGCAGACGCCCGCTGAGCGGTGCCCGCAC
>NZ_JBAKHV010000095.1:0-13248 GCF_036906775.1 Micromonospora sp. CPCC 205561
TCCAGCGCCGATGGTACTGCACTCGGGAGGGTGTGGGAGAGTAGGACACCGCCGGACAATCTTCCAGTTCAGGGTCACCCTTCGGGGTGACCCTGAACTGCGTTACGGGCCTTTTTCGCCCCGGGTCCGCCCGGCGAGACGTGTCGCCAGTGGCTGGCGTACGCCTCGACGGGTGGCGTGCCGGTGCGGCCCGTCAGCCGCGGGTCTGCATCTCCTGACGCATCGCCCGGAAGAGGCCGCCGGCCTCGCCGACGGCGCGGCCCGGGAACATGGCCATCACGACGCTGCCGTGGTCGGCCCAGCCGCAGACGGCGAAGTCGCCGCCGTCGCCGCTGGTGGTGCCGCACTTCATCACGCCGCCCAGTCTCCCGGCGGGCACCTCGCGCAGCCCGGTCACCCGGCCGGTCTCGTCGGTCAGCAGGCCGAAGAGGCTGTCCAGGTCCCGCTCCGGCTGCCAGAGCAGGGTCGTGCCGCCGAAGACGAGCACGGAGCGCTTGTCGTCGGCGGGGTCCCGGTAGACGGTGCCGAAGCTGCTCTCCAGCTCGATGTCGGCGGCGAATCCGCTGCGCAGGTAGTCGGACGTGCTGCGGGCCCGCTCGCTGTCGTCGCGTACCAGGCCGGCCACCCGGTCCGGGGTGGCGAGGTCGGCGTCCTTCTGCTGGGCGACCCGCCAGCCCGCGCCGCCGAGCACGGCGACCCCCGCGAGCCCGACCAGCGCCGCCGCGGCCCACGCCATCCGCCCACGCCGCGACCATGTGCCCCGGCGCCGCGGGGCGTGGTCCGGGTCCGGGTCGTTGGTCAGCCGGATGGGCTCGTCCGTCAGATCGATGGGCTCGGAGCCGTCGGTGACCGGGCGCTCGGTGAGATGTGCGTCGGACATAGCCGACACCGTACGCGAACAGCAGGTGGTGCACGTCGGGTCCCGGGAAGCGCTCCGTAGACTTTCGGGGTGACCGAGAGACTGGATGCCCGACGCCCCGACGCCCCGACCCTGCCCGGCCAGTACCAGCCGGGCGAGGTAGAGCAGCGACGGTACGAGCAGTGGGTAGCCGCCGGCCACTTCCGGGCGTCGGCGGACAGCGACAAGCCGCCCTTCACCATCGTCATCCCGCCGCCGAACGTCACCGGCTCCCTGCACATGGGCCACGCCTTCGAGCACACCCTGATGGACGCGCTGAGCCGGCGCAAGCGGATGCAGGGCTACGAGGCGCTCTGGCTGCCCGGCATGGACCACGCCGGCATCGCCACGCAGAACCTGGTCGAGCGTCAGCTCGCCACCGAGGGGCTGTCCCGCCACGACCTCGGCCGGGAGCAGTTCGTCGAGCGGGTATGGCAGTGGAAGGCCGAGTCGGGCGGCGCGATCCTGGGCCAGATGCGGCGACTCGGCGACGCCGTCGACTGGGACCGGGAGCGTTTCACCATGGACGCCGGCCTCTCCCGGGCCGTGCAGACCATGTTCAAGAAGCTCTTCGACGACGGCCTCATCTACCGGGCCAACCGGATCATCAACTGGTGTCCGCGCTGCCTGACCGCGCTCTCCGACATCGAGGTGGAGCACACCGACGACGACGGCGAGCTGGTCTCGATCCGCTACGGCGACGAGGTGGTGGTGGCCACCACCCGCGCCGAGACGATGCTCGGCGACACCGCCGTGGCGGTGCACCCGGACGACGAGCGGTACCGGCACCTGATCGGCACCGAGGTCGCCCTGCCGCTCACCGACCGGCGGATCCCGATCGTCGGCGACGAGCACGTCGACCCGAGCTTCGGCACCGGCATGGTCAAGGTGACCCCGGCGCACGACCCGAACGACTTCGAGATCGGCCAGCGGCACGACCTGCCGTCCCTCACGATCATGGACGAGCGGGGCGTCATCACCGCTCCCGGCCCCTTCCAGGGCCTGGACCGGTACGAGGCCCGGCCGGCCATCGTCGCGGCGCTGCGCGAGCAGGGCCGCATCGTGGCGGAGAAGCGGCCGTACGTGCACGCGGTGGGGCACTGCTCGCGGTGCAAGACGACCGTCGAGCCGCGCCTCTCGCTCCAGTGGTTCGTGAACACCGCCCCGCTGGCCGAGGCGGCCGGCGACGCGGTGCGCGACGGCCGGGTGAAGATCGAGCCGGCCGAGCTGGCGAAGCGCTACTTCGCCTGGGTCGACAACATGCACGACTGGTGCATCTCCCGCCAGCTGTGGTGGGGCCACCGCATCCCGGTCTGGTACGGCCCGGCCGGCGAGATCGTCTGCGTCGGCCCGGACGAGCAGCCGCCGACGGGCGAGGGCTGGCACCAGGACGAGGACGTGCTCGACACCTGGTTCTCCAGCGGGCTGTGGCCGTTCTCCACCCTCGGCTGGCCCGAGCAGACCCCGGACCTGGCCAAGTTCTACCCGACCAGCGTCCTGGTCACCGGCTACGACATCCTCTTCTTCTGGGTCGCCCGGATGATGATGTTCGGGCTGTACGCGATGGACGGCCGGCAGCCGTTCGACGTGGTCGCCCTGCACGGCATGGTCCGCGACGAGCACGGCAAGAAGATGTCCAAGTCCTTCGGCAACGTGGTGGACCCGCTGGACTGGATCGACCGCTTCGGCGCCGACGCCACCCGGTTCACCCTCGCCCGGGGCGCCAACCCCGGCCAGGACGTCCCGGTCAGCGAGGACTGGTGCCAGGGCTCCCGCAACTTCTGCAACAAGCTCTGGAACGCCACCCGGTTCGCGCTGATGAACGGCGCGCACACCGAGGGGGCGCTGCCGGCGACCGAGACGCTCTCCACGGTCGACCGGTGGATCCTGTCCCGGCTGGCGCACGTCACCGCCGAGGTCGACGGGCAGTTCGAGGCGTACGAGTTCGCCAAGGTCTGCGACCTGCTCTACCACTTCGCCTGGGACGACGTCTGCGACTGGTACGTCGAGCTGACCAAGCCGGTGCTCGCCGAGGGCGGCCCCGCCGCCGAGGCCACCCGCCGGGTGCTCGGGCACGTGCTGGACCAGTTGCTGCGGCTGCTGCACCCGGTCATCCCGTTCGTCACCGAGGAGCTGTGGACCGCGCTCACCGGCGGCGAGACCGTCATGACGGCGGCCTGGCCGGTCGCCGACCGTACCGCCGTGGACGACGCGGCCGAGGCGGAGCTCGGCACCGTGCAGCGGGTGGTGACCGAGATCCGGCGGTTCCGCTCCGACCAGGGGCTGCGCCCGACGCAGCGGGTCACCGCCCGGCTCGACGGCCTGGCCGGCGCCGGCATCGCCGCGCACGAGCCGCTCATCCGGTCGCTGGTGCGGCTGGACCCGGCCGGCGACGACTTCCAGGCCAGCGCCACGCTCGCCATGCCCGGCGCGGTGAGCGTGGCCCTGGACACCCGGGGGTCGATCGACCTGGCGGCCGAGCGGGCGCGGCTCACCAAGGACCGCGCGGCCGCCGAGAAGGAGGTCGCGCAGGCCCGGTCGAAGCTCGACAACCCCGCCTTCGTCGGCAAGGCGCCGGAGCCGGTGGTCGCCAAGATCCGTGACCGGCTCGCCGTCGCCGAGGCCGACCTGATCCGCATCGACGCCGCCCTGGAGGCGCTGCCCTCGTGACCGACCTGATCCGTACCGACGCCGCTGGGGAGGCGCTGTCCTCGTGACCGACCGGACCGAATTCGCCGCCGTCGAGGCCGAGCTGGCCGCGCGCGGCTTCACCCGCATGGCCTTCGAGCTGGACAAGATCGAGTCCCTGCTGGACCTGCTCGGCAGCCCTCAGCGGGCGTACCCGTCGATCCACCTGACGGGCACCAACGGCAAGACCTCCACGGCGCGGATGATCGACTCGCTGCTGCGGGCCTTCGGGCTGCACACCGGCCGCTACACCAGCCCGCACCTGGAAACCGTCCGGGAGCGGATCAGCCTGGACGGCGAGCCGGTGGGCGAGGAGCGGTTCGTCGCCGCGTACCGGGAGATCGAGCCGCTGGCCCGGCTGGTCGACGAGCGTGCGGCCGAGCCGCTGACGTACTTCGACATGACGACCGCGCTCGCCTTCGCCACCTTCGCCGACGCCCCGGTCGACGTCGCGGTGGTGGAGGTGGGGCTCGGCGGCGCCGAGGACTCCACGAACGTGCTCCAGGCCGGGGTGGCGGTGATCACGCCCGTCGGGCTGGACCACACCGAGTGGCTCGGCGACACGGTCGAGGACATCGCCCTGCACAAGGCCGGCATCATCCACAAGGGCGCCACGGTGGTCTCCGCGGCGCAGGAGGAGGACGCCGCCCGGCCGATCCTGGAACGCTGCGCCGAGGTCGGCGCGACGATCGCGCGGGAGGGCTCCGAGTTCGGGGTGCTCCGGCGCGCGGTCGCCGTCGGCGGGCAGGTGCTCACCCTCCAGGGCCTCGGCGGCGTCTACGAGGAGATCTTCATCCCGCTGCACGGCGCGCACCAGGCGCAGAACGCGGCGGTGGCGCTGGCGGCGGTGGAGGCCTTCCTCGGCGCCGGCGCCAAGCGTCAGCTCGACGTCGAGGCCGTCCGGGAGGGCTTCGCCACGGCCAGCTCGCCCGGGCGGCTGGAGCGCGTACGAAGCGCCCCGACCATCCTGCTCGACGGGGCGCACAACCCGCACGGAATGGCCGCCACGGTGGCCGCGCTCCAGGAGGAGTTCGCCTTCAGCAAGCTCGTCGCGGTGGTCGGCGTCCTCGGCGACAAGGACGCCGCCGGCCTGCTGGAGCTGCTGGAGCCGGTGGTGGACCAGGTCGTGGTGACCCGGAACAGCTCGCCGCGGGCGCTGCCGGCCCGGGAACTGGCCGCGCTGGCGGCCGAGATTCTCGGCCCGGAGCGGGTGGAGGTGGCCGAGGAGATGCCGGACGCGATCGAGACCGCGGTGGCGATGGCCGAGGAGGACGTACCGGGGGAGCTGAGCGGGGTCGGGGTGCTGATCACCGGATCGGTGGTGACCGTGGCCGACGCCCGCCGGCTGCTGAAGCGATGACGGGACCGCAGGGCGGCGCGGCGGGCGACGACCGCCCGACAGGTGCGGCCGCCGACGGAGCCCCCACCGGGACGCCGCCGCGCCGCTCGGGGCTGCGCAACCCGGAGCGGGCGGTACGCGGGCTCGGCGCCGGCACGCTGAGCCTGGAGGCGCTGGTGCTGGTGCTGGCGATCCAGCCGATCCGGGTCGTCGGCGGCGACTTCGGCGGCGCGGCGGTCGGGGCGGTCGTGGCGCTGGCCATGGCGGCGGTGCTGCTGGCCGGCATGATGCGCCGGCCGTGGGCCTGGCACGCCGGCACCGCCCTGCAGGGGCTGCTGATGCTCGCCGGCCTGCTGCACTGGTCGCTGCTCGTGCTGGGGGTGGTCTTCGCCCTGGTGTGGGGCTATGCCCTGCACGTCCGCCGGGTCATCCTGGGCTGACGGGTCAGGCTGGGCTGACCGGTCAGGCCTCGGCGCGTTCCCGCCACTGGGTCAGGGCGATGCCGTGGCCGTCCGGGTCGCGGAACGCCGCCGCCCAGACCTCCAGCTTCGTGCCCCGGTTGACCACCCGGGGCGCGTACGTGAACCGGACCCCGGTGCCGCGCAGCCGCTGGTAGGAGGAGTCGATGTCGTCCACCTCGAGGTTGACGTGCACCAGCCGGCGGCTGATCGGCGCCGCCTCGGTCACCTCGCGCAGCACCAGGCGGGTCGGCCCGGAGGCGAGGACCGCGTTGCCGGAGCCCCGGTCGACCTCCGTGAAGCCCAGGTCGCGGTAGAAGTCCAGCGAGCGGGGCAGGTCGGTGACGAGCAGGGTGAGGCCCACCCCCGCGATCGGTGCCCCGAACTCGTCGCCGCCGGCCCCGGTCTCCGCGGGGTCGCCACCGGTGCCGGCCGCCGCGCCCGCGCCGAAGATGGCCTCGTCCAGCTCCTCCGGACTGATCCGCTCCTCGCGGACCCGGTCGCCGGGGGGCGCGGGATCGTCCAGGGGCAGGTCGATCGGGTCCCCCGGCGCGGGCGGGTCGACGCGCTCGTCGGCCCGCAGTGGTCCGTCGAACCGCTCGTCGGCCGGCAGCGGCCCGTCGAACCGCTCGTCGGTACGGAAGGGCGGGGCGTCGAAGCGCTCCTCGGCGGGCGGGCGGGGCGTGGGGGTGGCCCGGCGCGGCAGGGTGCCGGTGGCGGGCTGCTCGACGAGCGTGCCCTCCAGCACCACCGGGCCGCCCGGACGCTGGTGCATCACGACAGGCTCGCGCTCCTCCGGTCGCCCGCCCCGGTCCCCACCGAGCGGATCGCCCAGCGGGTCGCCCAGGGGGTCACCGATCGGGTCACCCAGCGGATCGGCCATCGGCGCGCGGTAGTCGTCGCGGTAGTCGTCGTCCGGCCCCCGCTCCGCCCACGGCGGGGCCTGCTGCTGGATCAGCACCTCGTCCAGCGGCTCCGCGCCCGCGTACTCGAACTCGGGCGGGAGGTCGGCGGCGACGGTGGCGGCGGTCTCCGCGTGCGTGGGCACGTCGTCCCAGAGCACCCGGACGTGCCGCTGGTCGTCCAGGGCGACCCGGATCGGCAGCGCCTGGCCCAGCGAGGGCCACTTCGCCACCGGCACCCGCGGCTCGATGATCTTCTTGGAGCGGGGCGGCAGCCCCGGCGCGTCGATCACCAGTTGCAGCTCGCAGCGGCCGAAGGCGTACTGGGTGGGTGGCTCGGAGGCGCTGTGCACGTGCCCGACGCCGACGACCCAGGTGCGGCCGCCGCCGCGCACCGTGGCCAGGGCGACGGCCAGCACCAGCAGCGCGACCCCGAGCGCCACGATCGCCCAACTGGTCATGCCGAGGCCGAAGAGGACGACGAAGGTCGCAACGGTGCCCAGCACCGCGGCGATCAGCTTGCGTACCGGCGCGATGGGTCGGTTCCCGCCATTCGCCACAGTGGACCTCCCGAGGGTCAAGGGCCAGGCTAGGCCGGATCGGCCACCGGAGGAAAGACCGGCCGCCGCGCCGGCGCCGGGACCGGGTCGCTAGGCTGACCGTACCGAGCCCGACCGCCTTCCGCGCACAGGAGGAACCCAGCGTGTCCAGCAGCAGCCCCGACGAGCGCACCCTGGTACTGATCAAGCCCGACGCGGTCCGCCGCGGGCTGGTCGGCGAGGTGATCTCCCGCTTCGAGCGCAAGGGGCTGCGGATCGACGCGATGGTGTACCGGACGATGGACGCCGCGCTGGCCGACGAGCACTACTCCGAGCACGTCGACAAGCCGTTCTACCCGCCGCTGAAGGAGTTCATGACCGGCGGCCCGCTGGTGGCGCTGGTGCTCGCCGGTGACCAGGTCATCGACGTGGTCCGCGGGCTCGTCGGGTCGACCGACGGCCGCCGCGCGGCGGCCGGCACGATCCGCGGCGACCTCTCGCTCTCCAACCGGGAGAACCTGGTGCACGCCTCCGACTCGCCGGAGAGCTCCAAGCGCGAGATCGCGCTCTGGTTCCCCGAGCTGGGCTGAACCACCCGCCGTCGCGGGCCGGTGCGCGTCGAGCGCACCGGCCGCCTGCGTCGCGCCGCGGACCGTCACACGTCCGCGGGCAGTTCGGTGCGGCAGGTCACGGCGATCCGGTTCCACACGTTGATCGTGGCGATCGCCATCAGCAGGTCGGCGAGTTCCTTCTCGGACCACACCTTCGCCGCCGCGTCCCAGACGTCGTCGGGCACGCCGTGCTCGCCGAGCCGGGTCACCGCGTCGGTGAGCGCCAGCGCGGTGCGCTCCGGCTCGTCGAAGAACGGCGCCTCCCGCCAGGTGGCGACGGCGAAGAGCCGCCGGTCCGACTCGCCCGCCGCCAGCGCCTCCCGGCTGTGCATGTCGACGCAGAACGCGCAGCCGTTCAGCATCGACGCCCGCAGCTTCACCAGTCCCAGCACGGTGTGCCCGACGTTCGCCCGGACGTACTTCTCCAGCCCCAGCACGGCCTGAAACGCCTGCGGTGCCACCTCGGCCACGTTGATCCGTTGCATGTCGGCCCTCCTCGGTCCCGGTCTGTCTCGACACCCACACGACGGCACGCGCAGGCGCGGCGTGACACCGGCGGAGGTGAGCCCGGTCACGCCGTTCGACGGCCGTCGGCCTCGCCGGGGCGGCCAGGGGAGCCCGGCAGCACCCCGTCACCCTGGGCACCGGTCGCCGGGCGGGTTTACTCGGCGGCGATCTTTCCGGGTGGTCGGGTAGCCTTGACGGTCGTAAGGCGACGACCCGGCCATCACCGGCGAGCCTCCGGAAGAACAGCCGGCTCGTCCCGGCCCAGTAGAACCGGACGGGTCCGGCCCGTCACAGCCGGCCAACGAGCGGGCGGTCGATCCTGGCCGCCAAGCGGGGTGGTACCGCGGGCCTGCCCGGGGGCGCCGTCGAGGCGTACCCGAGAAGGCTCGTCCTCGCAGACCACATGACCAGTGAGCTGCGAGGAGAACGACCCCGATGGCCTATCCGTTGCACGACCCGACCGCCGCCGGCGTCCCGGCGAGCCCGGACCTGCCCGCGGTCGAGCGCCGGGTCCTGGAGCACTGGACGGCCGACAAGACCTTCGAGGCCTCCGTCGAGGCCAGGCCGTCCTCCGGCCGGCGACCGGAGACCGGGGACTCCGCCGTGGGCGACGCCGACAACGAGTACGTCTTCTACGACGGCCCGCCGTTCGCCAACGGCCTGCCGCACTACGGCCACCTCTTCACCGGGTACGTGAAGGACGTGGTGCCCCGCTACCAGACGATGCGCGGTCGCCGGGTGGAGCGGCGCTTCGGCTGGGACTGCCACGGCCTGCCCGCCGAGGTGGTCGCCGAGAAGCAGCTCGGCATCACCAGCAAGGCGGAGATCCTCGACCTCGGCGTGGCCCGGTTCAACGAGGCGTGCCGCTCCTCGGTGCTGGAGTTCACCCACGACTGGGAGCGCTACGTCACCCGGCAGGCCCGCTGGGTCGACTTCGCCGACGACTACAAGACCCTCGACCTGGACTACATGGAAAGCGTCATGTGGGCCTTCAAGACCCTGCACGACAAGGGCCTGGTCTACGAGGGCTTCCGGGTGCTGGCGTACTGCTGGCGCTGCGAGACGCCGCTGTCGAACACCGAGACCCGGATGGACGACGTCTACCGGGACCGGCACGACCCGACGCTGTCGGTGTGGTTCGCGCTCACCCCCGACGAGAGCGCGCCCGAGCTGGTGCGGGGGCCGGTACGGCTCGGCGTCTGGACCACCACGCCGTGGACCCTGCCGTCCAACCTGGCGCTCGCCGTCGGCCCCGACATCGAGTACGCCGTGCTGGAGCGCGACGGCGCGCGGTACGTCGTCGGGGCGGCGCGTCTGGCCGCGTACGCCAAGGAGCTGGAGGGGTACGAGCGGGTCGGCACGGTCTCCGGCCGCGACCTGGTCGGGCGCCGCTACACCCCGCTGTTCGACTTCCTCGTCGAGCGGGCCGGTCCGAACGCCTACCAGGTGCTGGGCGCGGAGTTCGTGACCACCGAGGACGGCACCGGGATCGTCCACCTGGCCCCGGCCTTCGGCGAGGACGACCAGAACGTCTGCAACGAGGCCGGCATCCCCACCATCGTCACCGTGGACGACCACACCCGGTTCACCGCGCTGGTGCCGCCGTACCAGGGCGAGCAGGTCTTCGACGTCAACAAGCCGGTGATCCGGGAGCTCAAGGAGCGGGGGGTCGTGCTCAGGCAGGACACCTACACCCACTCCTACCCGCACTGCTGGCGCTGCGACACCCCGCTGGTCTACAAGGCGGTGTCCTCGTGGTTCGTCGCGGTGACGCGGTTCAAGGACCGGATGGTCGAGCTGAACCAGCAGATCAACTGGACGCCGGGGCACATCAAGGACGGCTCGTTCGGCAAGTGGCTGGCCAACGCCCGCGACTGGTCGATCAGCCGGAACCGCTTCTGGGGCTCGCCGATCCCGGTGTGGAAGTCCGACGACCCCAACTACCCGCGGCTGGACGTCTACGGCTCGCTGGAGGAGATCGAGCGGGACTTCGGCGTACGCCTGACCGACCTGCACCGGCCGGCGGTGGACGAGCTGGTCCGCCCCAACCCGGACGACCCGACGGGGAAGTCCGTGATGCGCCGGGTGCCGGAGGTGCTGGACTGCTGGTTCGAGTCCGGCTCGATGCCGTTCGCCCAGGTGCACTACCCGTTCGAGAACCGCGACTGGTTCGAGCACCACTACCCGGGCGACTTCATCGTCGAGTACATCGGCCAGACCCGCGGCTGGTTCTACACCATGCACGTGCTGGCCACGGCGCTGTTCGACCGGCCGGCGTTCCGCAACTGCCTCAGCCACGGCATCCTGCTCGGCTCCGACGGGCGCAAGATGTCCAAGAGCCTGCGCAACTACCCGGACGTCTACCACGTGTTCGACGCCTACGGCTCGGACGCGATGCGCTGGATGCTGATGTCCTCGCCGGTGCTGCGCGGCGGCGACATGGCCGTCACCGAGCCGGGTATCCGCGACGCCGTCCGGCAGGTGCTGCTGCCGCTCTGGAACGTCTGGTACTTCTTCTCGCTCTATGCCAACGCCGACGGGTACCAGGCCAAGCGGAAGACGGACGCGGCGCCGACGGGCGGCGGAGCCGCCGGCAACCTGCTCGACCGGTACGTGCTGGCGAAGACCAACGAGCTGGTGTCGACCGTCCAGGAGCAGATGGACGCGTACGACATCTCCGGCGCCTGCGGCACCGTGCGCTCCTACCTGGACGCGCTGACCAACTGGTACGTGCGGCGCTCCCGGGACCGGTTCTGGTCGGGTGACGCGGAGGCGTTCGACACCCTGTGGACGGTGCTGGAGACGCTGTGCCGGGTGGTGGCGCCGCTGGCGCCGCTGACCGCCGAGGAGATCTGGCGCGGCCTGACCGGCGAGCGGTCGGTGCACCTGACCGACTGGCCGTCGGCCGGCGAGTTCCCGGCCGACCACGACCTGGTCGCCGCGATGGACGCCACCCGGGAGGTCTGCTCGGCGGCGCTGTCGCTGCGCAAGGCCAAGGGGCTGCGGGTCCGGCTGCCGCTGTCGAGGCTCGTCGTCGCCTCGCCGGTGGCGGCGCAGCTGCGGCCCTTCGCCGACCTGGTCGCCGACGAGGTCAACGTGAAGGCGGTGGAGTTCACCGACGAGGTGTCGGCGTACTGCCAGCAGGTGCTGACCGTGGTGCCCCGCGCGCTCGGCCCTCGCGTCGGCAAGCAGGTGCAGCAGGTCATCAGGGCGGTCAAGGCGGGGGAGTGGGAGCTGGTCGACGGTGCCCCGGTCGCCGCCGGCGTCACCCTCGCCGAGGGCGAGTACGAGCTGCGCCTGGTCGCCGCCGACGCCGAGCACTCCGCGCCGCTGCCCGGCGGCGAGGGCGTGGTCGTGCTCGACACCGAGGTCACCCCCGAGCTGGCCGCCGAGGGGCTGGCCCGCGACGTCGTACGGGTGGTGCAGCAGGCCCGCCGCGACGCCGGCCTGGACGTCTCGGACCGGATCGCGGTGGCGCTCTCGGCCTCCGAGGAGGTGCGCGCGGCGGTGGCCGGCTTCGGCGACTTCGTGGCCCGGGAGGTGCTGGCCGACTCCGTCGACTTCGCCGACGGGGTGGCGGGCTTCACCGGGGAGGTCGGCGAGGGCGACCGGGTGACCGTCGTCGTGCGCCGGGTGTGAGTCAGTGAGACGGCGGTCCGGCGGCCTGCCGCCGGACCGCCACCACGGGCCCGGACAGGCCGTTCACCAGC
This sequence comes from Micromonospora sp. CPCC 205561, assembly GCF_036906775.1. NCBI lineage: Bacteria > Bacillati > Actinomycetota > Actinomycetes > Micromonosporales > Micromonosporaceae > Micromonospora > Micromonospora sp. CPCC 205561. The sequence goes on from NZ_JBAKHV010000095.1 coordinate 11,653, forward strand.
CGAGGCGACGCGCCACCCGTGCGGCGTTCCGTGGACCCGTCGGTTACCGTGACACCGCCTGTCCACACACATTTCGTCGGAGGACCAGTGCCCCTGCTCTACAGCATCGGCAAGCTCACCGTGGCGCCCGCGCTCCGGCTGGCCTTCCGCCCGGACGTGGAGGGGCTGGAGCACATTCCGGGCACCGGTGGTGCGATCTTCGCGGGCAACCACCTCTCGGTGGCCGACGAGCTGTTCCTCGGTACCGTCGTCCCCCGGCACCTGGCGTTCTGGGCCAAGTCGGAGTATTTCAAGGGCACCGGCCCGAAGGGCGCCCTCACCAAGTTCGTGCTCACCGGCCTGGGCGCCATCCCGGTCGAGCGGGCCGGCGGGCGCGCCGCACTGTCCGCGTTCGACGCCGCCATCCCGGTGCTCAAGGCCGGCGACCTGGTCGCGGTCTATCCGGAGGGGACCCGGTCGCCGGACGGCCGGCTCTACCGGGGGCGCACCGGCGCGGTCCGCCTGGCGCTGGCGGCGGGCGTGCCGATCATCCCCGTCGGCATGACCGGCACCGACCAGGCCCAGCCCATCGGGACCCGGATGCCGCGCCCCGGCCGCGCCAAGATCACCGTACGGTTCGGCAAGCCGCTGGACTTCACCGGCCGGCCGGACGACCGCACGTCGCTGCGGGAGATGACGGACGAGGTCATGGCCGAGATCCAGAAGCTCACCGGCCAGGAGTACGTGCCCCGCTACGCCCCGCCGCGCGGGAACTCCACCGGCACGGGCGACGCCCCGGCCACCGGGACGGGCGACGCCCCGGCCTGAGCCCGGCCGCGTCGCGGCGGAGCCGCGCCCCCCACGCTGACGGGCACGGTCGGCTCCCCCTGCCCGCGCCGGCCGCGGGCAGGGCGGGCCGGCTCACTTCTGTTCGACGGTGACCACCTGTTCGCGCAGGGTGCCGAGCAGAGCGGCGCTGTCGTCCAGCGAGAGCCGGGTGAAGACCGCGGTGGCGATGCTGCCGTGGTCGACCGAGGTGCAGACCACCACGTCCTCACCGTCGGCCCGACCCACCGCGCAGCGCTGGTGCCGGCCGCGTACGCCGGTGTCGACCGTCCGCGCCTCCCCGAGGGAGTACTGGTCGGTGAGCCGGGTGATCTCGTCCTCCGCGTCCGACTCCGGGGTGAATCGGAAACCGGTGCCGCCGAAGACCGTCACCCGCTTGCCGGCGGACGTGCTGTAGACGCCGGCGAAGGTCTCCTCGGCCAGCCAGTGCGACTTGCGTACCTCCGACTCCAGTTGCCTGGCGGTCGCCTTGCTGCGGCTGTCGTCGCGCAGTCGCAGGTCGGCGACCTCGGCCGGCAGGCTGGCGTGCGCCGGGTACTGGTCCGCCATCGGCACCCCGTAGTAGGCCGGGCAGCCGCAGCAACAGGCGAGCGTGAGCAGCAGCACCCACGGCCAGCGGCGACGCTTGCGGACGGGCACCGGCACGTAGCCCTTCGGGGCCTGGAAGCCGGGCGGCGGCGCGGCCGGCGGGTTCTTCGCCCGCCGCTGCCTCGGCGGCGCCGGCGGTGGCGCCGGTGGGCGGGCCGGCGCGGGCGGCGGCGCCGGTGGGCG
>NZ_JBAKHV010000096.1:0-10979 GCF_036906775.1 Micromonospora sp. CPCC 205561
ACCCCCCCGCCCCCTTTCTTCCGCGATCTTGCACTTCGGGCCCGCGTTGCGCGGCTTTCCGCCCTCTTCGCGCTGTTTGTCCCCGGGCGGCAACTGCAAGATCGCGCGGGTGAGGGGTAAGTGGGCGTCGATGCGGTCTGTCACCGGAGGGTTGGCGGTGGGTAGTCTGGGTGCCCGTCGAGAGACGCGGGTGGCTGGGGGAGGCCGCGATGCGCCGTGCGATGACCACCCTGCTCGCGGCCGTCACCACGGCCGCCCTCCTGGCCGGCTGCGCCGACTCCGGCGGGCTGGACGGTGACCTGGTCGACGACTGGGCCGCCCTCTCCGCGCCCGGGCCCTTCACCCCGGCCGCCGGGGTGTGCCAGGTCGCCGACTTCACCGACGTGCTGACCCTGGCGGCGTACGCGCCGGTGGAGTGCGCCGCCCCGCACCGCGTCGAGACCGTGCACGTCGGCGCCTTCCCGGCCGGGCGGCCCGCCCCGCCGCCGGGCGGTTCCGCCGAGCTGCGGGGCGCCTTCGCCGACTGCGACACCAGGGCGACCGGGTACGTGGGTGCCGAGTGGCGCTCCGGGCGGCTCCGGCTGGCGGTGGCGCTGCCCTCCGGGCCGGGCTGGGCGGCCGGCGCCCGCTGGTACCGGTGCGACCTGAGCGAGGTGGACACCGTCGAGGCCGCCGCCAAGGTGGTGCTGCGCACCGGCAGCCTCCGCGACGCGCTGCGGGGGCCGTCGCCGCTGCGACTGGGCTGCCAGGAGGCCCGTTCCGCCGGCGGTTCCGTGCGTACGCTCCGCCCGGTCGACTGCGCCACCCGGCACGACGCCGAGTTCGTCGGGGTGTGGCGGGCGCCCGACCGCCCGTACCCGACCCGACCCGCCGACTGGGCCCCGCTGTACGCCGGCTGCCGCTCGACGCTCGGCCGCTACGTGGGCGTGCCCGACGACGCCGACCTGCGCTTCCGCAGCGGCGTGGTGGTCCGCCCGCCGGGCGTGGGCCGGTGGCGCGTCGGCGACCGGGGCGTCCGCTGCTATCTCTGGCTCGACGACCGTACGGTGACCGGCTCCCTGCGGGGGGCGGGGCCCGCGGCCCTCCCCGTCCGCACTAGGTAGCGGCCCGTCCGGCCCGGCCGCGACGCCCGCGGACGACGGGCGGACGCGATGGCCCAAACCACTCGTCCCGCCCCCGCCGCCCCCCGTGAGGGTCCTTCGGGTTGACTGTGGGGATGGACCTTCCGACCGTCGACCTGCCGGCGCTGCCCAGACTGCTGGCCGCCCCCGCGCCCGGCTGGGTGGAGACCACCGACGTGATCGTCGTCGGCTCCGGGGTGGCGGGGCTCACCGCCGCGCTGCACCTGCGCGAGGCGGGGCTGCACGTCACGGTGGTCACCAAGGTCAATATCGACGACGGGTCGACCCGCTGGGCGCAGGGTGGCATCGCCGCCGTGCTCGATCCGCACGACACCCCGACGGCGCACGCCTCGGACACCGAGATCGCCGGCGTGGGGCTCTGCGACCCGGCGGCGGTACGGGTGCTCGCCGGGGAGGGCCCGACGCGGCTGCGCGAGCTGATGCGGATCGGGGCGGAGTTCGACCGCAACCCGGACGGTTCGCTGATGCTCACCCGGGAGGGCGGACACCGGGCGGACCGGATCGTGCACGCGGGCGGCGACGCCACCGGGGCCGAGGTGCAGCGCGCGCTGCACGCCGCCGTCCGCCGCGACCCGTGGATCCGGCTGGTCGAGCACGCCCTGGTGCTGGACCTGCTGCGTGCCCCCGGGGACGGCCCCGGCGGGCTCGGCGCGGCCTGCGGCATCACCCTGCACGTGCTCGGCGAGGGCAGCGAGGACGGCGTGGGCGCCATCCTGGCCCGCGCGGTCGTCCTGGCCACCGGCGGAATGGGCCAGATCTACGCGGCCACCACCAACCCGGCGGTGTCGACCGGGGACGGGGTGGCCCTCGCGATGCGGGCCGGCGCGGCGGTCACCGACGTGGAGTTCGTCCAGTTCCACCCGACCGCGCTGATCACCCCGGCCGGTGCCGGCGTGCCCGGCGCCGGGCACGCCCAGCAGCCGCTCGTCTCCGAGGCGTTGCGCGGCGAGGGCGCCCACCTGGTCGACGGCGACGGCAAGCGGTTCATGGTCGGGCAGCACGAGCTGGCCGAGCTGGCCCCCCGGGACGTGGTGGCCAAGGGCATCCACCGGGTACTGCTGGCCACCGGCGCGGACCACGTCTTCCTCGACGCCCGGCACCTGGGCGGGGACTTCCTGGCCCGGCGCTTCCCGACCATCGTCGCCTCCTGCCTGGCCATCGGGGTCGACCCGGCGACCGACCTGATCCCGGTTGCCCCGGCCGCGCACTACGCCTCCGGCGGCGTCCGCACCGATCTGCGCGGCCGCACCTCCATCCCCGGGCTGTACGCCTGCGGCGAGGTCGCCTGCACCGGTGTGCACGGCGCGAACCGGTTGGCCAGCAACTCGCTGCTGGAGGGGCTCGTCTTCTCCCGCCGGATCGCCGAGGACGTCGCGGCCGGGCTGCCCGAGCAGGCCCAGCCGGCGTCGACGGGCGCCTGGGTGGGCGGCGAGGGCTGGGTGCTGCCGGCCGAGGCGACGCCGACGCTGCAACGGGCGATGACCCGGGGCGCGGGCGTGCTCCGCTCGGCGGAGACACTGGCCGGGACCGCCGGCGTGCTGACCGGGCTCGGCGCGGGCCGGGGCCGGCCCCGGACGGCCGACTGGGAGGCGACGAACCTGATCACCGTGGCGTCGACGCTGGTCGCCGCCGCGTACGCCCGCCGGGAGACCCGGGGCTGCCACTGGCGGGAGGACTTCCCGACGGCCGACGAGCGGTGGCACGGCCATCTCGTCGGCGCGGTCGGGGCGCAGGGCCGGCTGACGCAAGCGTGGGAGGGGACCCGATGACGGAGTCGACGGAACGGGCACTGCGGGAGGCCGGCCTGGACCCGGCGGGGGTGCGGCGGGTGATCTCCGACGCGCTCGCCGAGGACCTGGGGCCGGACTTCCTGGACGTCACCAGCGTCGCCACCGTTCCGGCCGGGCAGGTCGACACGGCCGACCTGGTGGCCCGCGCCGACGGCGTGGTGGCCGGGCTGGCCGTGGCGGCGGCCGTGTTCGAGCTGGTCGGCGAGGTGGCCGGCGGTGGCCGTACGGTCGAGGTGTCGGTGGTGGCCCACGACGGCGCGCGGGTGGCGCGCGGCGACGTGCTGGCCACGGTGACCGGCCCGACGCGGCTGCTGCTCACCGCCGAGCGGACGGCGCTCAACCTGCTCTGCCGGCTCTCCGGGGTGGCCACCCACACCCGGGCCTGGGCGGACGCGCTGGAGGGCACGAAGGCGATGGTGCTCGACACCCGCAAGACCACCCCTGGCCTGCGCGCCCTGGAGAAGTACGCGGTGCGGGCCGGCGGCGGCACGAACAAGCGCATGGGCCTGCACGACGTCGCGATGATCAAGGACAACCACAAGCTGGCGGCGGGCGGCATCACGGCGGCGTTCCGCCGGGTCCGGGAGACGTTCCCCGACGTGCCGGTGCAGGTGGAGGTGGACACGGTCGCCGAGGCGGTGGAGGCGGTCGAGGCCGGGGCGGACTTCCTGCTGCTGGACAACATGACCCCGGAGATGCTCACCGAGGTGGTCGCCTCGGTGGGGGACCGGGCGGAGCTGGAGGCGACCGGCGGGCTGACCCTCGACGTGGCGGCGCGGTACGCGGCGACCGGCGTCGACTTCCTCTCGGTCGGGGCGCTGACGCACTCCTCGCCCATCCTCGACATCGCGATGGACCTGCGCACCGGGTGAACCGGCGCCCGCCCGTTGTCTAGGCTGCGTGCGTGCTGCTCTGCATCGACATCGGAAACACCAACACCGTGCTGGCGACCTTCGACGGCGACAAGCTGGTGCACTCCTGGCGGATCAAGACCGATGCGCGGTCGACGGCCGACGAGCTGGGCCTGAAGTTCCGGGGCCTGCTCGCCGGGGACGCCGTCGAGATCACCGGGGTCGCGGCCTGCTCGACGGTGCCGGCCGCGCTGCGCTCGCTGCGTACGATGCTGTCCCGCTACTACGCCGACCTGCCGAGCGTGATCGTCGAGCCCGGGGTGCGCACCGGCGTGCAGCTCGCCATCGACAACCCGAAGGAGGTGGGCGCCGACCGGGTGGTCAACACCCTGGCCGCGTACACCCTCTTCGGCGGGCCGTCGATCGTCGTGGACTTCGGCACCACCACCAACTTCGACGTGATCAGCGGCCGGGGGGAGTTCCTCGGCGGCGCCTTCGCGCCGGGCATCGAGATCTCCTTCGACGCGCTCGCCGCCCGGGCCGCCCAGCTGCGCAAGGTGGAGGCGACGAAGCCCCGGTCGGTGATCGGCAAGAACACCGTCGAGTGCCTCCAGTCCGGTCTCTACTTCGGCTTCGCCGGGCAGGTGGACCGGATCGTCGAGCGGATGATCGAGGAGCTGGGTGAGGTGAGCGCGGTGATCGCCACCGGCGGGCTGGCCTCGCTGGTGATCAACGAGTGCCGCACGATCACCCACCACGAGCCGATGATCACCCTGATCGGCCTGCGGATGGTCTACGAGCGCAACCTCTGACCCCGCCGGGGCCAGGCGCCGTCCGGGCCTCAGCGTCGCCGGGCGCGGCAGACGAGCGTGCGGTACGGCAGCTCGAAGCGCTCCCGCCCGGCCAGCTCCGGATGGGTGTCCAGCAGCTCGCGAAGCTCCCGGTCGACGTCCCGGCGCCGCCCCGGGTCGGCGGTGAGGTAGTACGAGCGGGTCCGGACCATGCCGACCAGCTCGTCGGGGGTCAGCGTGGGCCGGTGCGCGAACCAGGCCTGCTCGGCCGGCTCGAACGCCGGCCCGAAGTCGCCGAACCGGCCGGCCAGGTCGTCGGGGCTGTCCCCCAACCGGGCGATCCTGGCCAGCTCCGCCACCCAGGCGGTCCGCTCGTCGCGCAGGTTCCAGATCGGCGCGAGGAGGCCACCGGGCCGCAGCAGCCGGGCGATCTCGGCGTGCGCGCGCTCCGGGTCGAACCAGTGGTACGCCTGTCCGGCGAGGACCGCGTCGGCCGCGCCGTCCGGCAGCGGCACCGACTCGGCGCTGCCGGCGAGGGCCGGGGTGCCCGGGGTGGCGGTCTCCAGCTGGGCCCGCATCCCCGGGTCCGGCTCGACCGGCACCACGTGGTGGCCGAGGGCGAGCACGCCGCGGGTCAGGATGCCGGTGCCGGCGCCCAGGTCGACGACGCGGGCGGGCGCGTCCAGCCCGTCGAGGGCCCACCGGACGGCCGCCTCCGGGTAGCGCGGCCGGAAGCGGTCGTAGTCGCCGGCGGCGGCGCCGAAGGAGAGGGCGTGAGTGGGGTCGGTCATGGCGGGCAGGTTATCCCGTAACGCCTCCGCGGTGCCTTGAGTACGCTCGGGCCTGACCCCGCCCGAAATCTCCTTCTGAGGAAGCGTGCCGTGACCGAGCAGAACCCCGTGCCAGTCGATCCCGCCGACGACCTTCCCGAGCAGATGAAGGTCCGCCGGGAGAAGCGGGACCGGATGCTCGCCGAGGGAGTCGAGCCGTACCCGATCGGGTTCCCCCGCACCAGCACGCTGGCCGCGATCCGCGAGAAGTACGCCGAGCTGCCCACCGACACCGCCACGGGCGACCAGGTCTCGGTCACCGGCCGGGTGATCTTCGTACGCAACACCGGCAAGCTCTGCTTCGCCACCCTGCGCGACGGCGACGGCACGGAGTTGCAGGCCATGCTCTCCCTCGACCGGGTCGGCGCCGAGCGGCTCAACGACTGGAAGCGCCTGGTCGACCTCGGCGACCTGGTCGGGGTGACCGGCGAGGTGATCACCAGCCGGCGCGGCGAGCTCTCCGTGCTGGCCGAGCGGTGGGCCGTCACCGCGAAGGCGCTGCGCCCGCTCCCGGTGGCGCACAAGCCGCTGAGCGAGGAGGCACGGGTCCGGCAGCGCTACGTGGACCTGATCGTCCGGCCGCAGGCCCGCCAGATGGTGCGCACCCGGGCGGCGACCGTGCGCAGCCTGCGCGACGCGCTGCACGAGCGGGACTTCGTCGAGGTGGAGACCCCGATGCTCCAGCTGCTGCACGGCGGCGCGGCGGCCCGGCCATTCGTGACCCACAGCAATGCGTTGAGCACCGATCTGTATCTGCGAATCGCACCGGAACTGTTTCTCAAGCGGGCGGTCGTCGGCGGCGTCGACCGGGTCTTCGAGATCAACCGCAACTTCCGTAATGAGGGTGTCGACTCTTCGCACTCGCCCGAGTTCGCGATGCTCGAGGCATACGAGGCGTACGGCGACTACGACACCATGGCGGAGCTGACCCGCAATCTGGTGCAGCGGGCGGCGATGGCCGTCAGCGGCTCGACCGTGGTGACGCACGCCGACGGCCGGGAGTTCGATCTCGGCGGCGAGTGGCGCTCGGTGACCCTCTTCGGGGTGCTTTCCGAGGCGCTCGGCGAGGAGGTCACGGTGCGCACCGAGCGCGCCCGCCTGGCCGAGTACGCCGACAAGGTCGGCCTGGCGGTCGACCCGAAGTGGGGCCCCGGCAAGCTGGCGGAGGAACTGTTCGAGGAACTGGTCGTGCCGAGCCTCCAGGCGCCCACCTTCGTCCGCGACTACCCGGAGGAGACGAGCCCGCTCACCCGGGCGCACCGCAGCGAGCCCGGGCTGGCCGAGAAGTGGGACCTCTACGTGCTCGGCTTCGAGCTGGGGACCGCGTACTCCGAGCTGGTGGACCCGGTGGTGCAGCGGGAGCGGCTGGTGGCCCAGGCGCAGCTCGCCGCCCGCGGCGACGACGAGGCCATGCGGCTGGACGAGGACTTTCTCCGGGCGATGGAGTACGGAATGCCGCCGGCCGGGGGTATGGGAATGGGAATCGACCGGCTCCTGATGGCGCTCACCGGCCTCGGAATTCGGGAAACCATCCTCTTCCCCCTGGTTCGCCCCGAGTAGTCGGCGCATCTCGACCGGGTCGTTACCGCATCCTATTGACGTGACAAGCGGCGCGCGGGTTATTGTGCTCTTGGATTGCAGGAGCACCCTGCTCGAAAGGAATGTGGGACGTGGCCAAGCAGATCATTCATAAGCTGGTCGATGACCTGGACGGCGGGGACGCTGACGAGACCGTCAAGTTCGCGCTCGACGGCGTGCAGTACGAGATCGACCTGTCGAGCCCGAACGCCGAGAAATTGCGTGAGGTATTCGCCCAGTACATCGCCCACGGCACCAAGGTGGGCCGGGGCGGCGTGGTCGTGGGCGGCCGGGCCGCGCGCGGTCGGGGCGGGGCGACCGCCGACCGGGAGCAGAACAAGGCGATCCGGTCCTGGGCCAAGAAGGCCGGCAAGGACATCTCCGACCGGGGTCGGATCCCGCAGGAGATCGTCGACGAGTACCACGCCAAGGCCGGCCACTGACCGCGACCGCGACGGGCGACACCGACGCCGGACCGGAGCACCACTCCGGGCCGGCGTCGCCGTATCCGCCCGCGACCGCGCCGCAGCGGGAAGAATCTCGTCCCGACGGACGTTGTCCACAGCCGGTGGAGACTCTGTCCACAGCCTGTGGACGACTCCGGTCCGGCCCTCGTGGGGGCCGCGTCGCCGCCGTCGCGACCCGCGGGACGGGTTCCGTGGCGGTGGTCGAATTTCGCTCTGCGCGTACAGGCAGGGGTACCGGAACACGCCCTGAGCGCGGACGGTTGTGTAGAACGACGCGTACACCGCTCCCGACGGGGACACACGACCTCAGCGGAGTCGGCTCGCGGCGATAGAGTAAGGAGGCACGGACGCCCGTCCCGGTCGTCCGCGCACCGGCCCCGCCACGACTTCTTGACCATCAAGATCGAGTGCGCACGGCACGTGAGGAGCACGAGGGCATGTTCGAGCGGTTCACCGACCGAGCGCGACGGGTTGTCGTCCTGGCCCAAGAAGAGGCCCGGATGCTCAACCACAACTACATCGGTACGGAGCACATCCTGCTGGGCCTGATCCACGAGGGTGAGGGCGTCGCCGCCAAGGCTCTGGAGAGCCTCGGCATCTCCCTGGAGGGTGTGCGGCAGCAGGTTGAGGAGATCATCGGCCAGGGCCAGCAGGCGCCGAGCGGGCACATCCCGTTCACGCCGCGGGCCAAGAAGGTGCTTGAGCTGTCGCTGCGCGAGGCGCTTCAGCTCGGCCACAACTACATCGGCACGGAGCACATCCTGCTCGGGCTGATCCGTGAGGGCGAGGGCGTCGCCGCCCAGGTGCTGGTCAAGCTCGGCGCCGATCTCAACCGGGTCCGCCAGCAGGTGATCCAGCTGCTCTCGGGCTACCAGGGCAAGGAGCCGGCCGCGGCGGGCGCCGCGCCGGGCGAGGCCGCGCCGTCCACCAGCCTCGTGCTGGACCAGTTCGGCCGGAACCTGACCCAGGCCGCCCGCGAGGGCAAGCTCGACCCGGTCATCGGGCGCGAGAAGGAAATCGAGCGGGTCATGCAGGTGCTCTCCCGCCGCACCAAGAACAACCCGGTCCTGATCGGTGAGCCCGGCGTCGGCAAGACCGCCGTGGTGGAGGGGCTGTCCCAGAAGATCATCAAGGGCGAGGTGCCCGAGACGCTGAAGGACAAGCAGCTCTACACCCTCGACCTCGGTGCCCTGGTCGCCGGTTCCCGCTACCGCGGTGACTTCGAGGAGCGCCTGAAGAAGGTGCTCAAGGAGATCCGCACCCGCGGCGACATCATCCTCTTCATCGACGAGATCCACACTCTGGTCGGTGCCGGCGCCGCCGAGGGCGCGATCGACGCGGCGAGCATCCTCAAGCCGATGCTGGCCCGCGGCGAGCTGCAGACCATCGGCGCGACGACGCTCGACGAATACCGCAAGCACCTGGAGAAGGACGCCGCCCTCGAGCGCCGCTTCCAGCCGATCCAGGTGGGTGAGCCGTCGCTGGCCCACACGATCGAGATCCTCAAGGGCCTGCGGGACCGTTACGAGGCGCACCACCGCGTCTCGATCACGGACGCGGCCCTCGTGGCCGCCGCGACGCTGGCCGACCGCTACATCTCCGACCGCTTCCTGCCGGACAAGGCGATCGACCTGATCGACGAGGCCGGCGCCCGGATGCGGATCCGCCGGATGACCGCGCCGCCGGACCTGCGTGACTTCGACGAGCGCATCGCCCAGGTGCGTCGCGACAAGGAGTCCGCGATCGACGCGCAGGACTTCGAGCGCGCCGCCCAGCTGCGCGACAAGGAGAAGCAGCTGCTCGGCCAGAAGGCGCAGCGCGAGAAGGAGTGGAAGGCCGGTGACCTGGACGTCGTCAGCGAGGTCGACGACGAGCAGATCGCCGAGGTGCTCGGCAACTGGACCGGCATCCCGGTCTACAAGCTGACCGAGGAGGAGACCTCGCGCCTGCTGCGCATGGAGGACGAGCTGCACAAGCGCGTCATCGGCCAGGAGGACGCGGTCAAGGCGGTCTCGAAGGCGATCCGGCGCACCCGGGCCGGCCTGAAGGACCCGAAGCGCCCGTCGGGCTCGTTCATCTTCGCCGGCCCGTCCGGCGTCGGTAAGACCGAGCTCTCCAAGGCGCTCGCGGAGTTCCTGTTCGGCAGCGAGGACGCCCTCATCCAGCTGGACATGTCCGAGTTCCACGACCGCTACACCGTCTCCCGGCTCGTGGGTGCCCCTCCCGGCTACGTCGGCTACGACGAGGGCGGGCAGCTGACCGAGAAGGTGCGGCGTCGGCCGTTCTCGGTGGTCCTCTTCGACGAGATCGAGAAGGCCCACCCGGACGTGTTCAACACGCTGCTCCAGATCCTGGAGGACGGGCGGCTCACCGACGGCCAGGGCCGGATCGTTGACTTCAAGAACACGGTCATCATCCTGACCACCAACCTGGGCACGCGCGACGTCGCCAAGGCGGTCTCGCTCGGTTTCCAGGCGTCGGAGGACTCCGACTCCAACTACGACCGGATGAAGCAGAAGGTCAACGACGAGCTCAAGCAGCACTTCCGGCCTGAGTTCCTGAACCGGATCGACGACACCATCGTCTTCCACCAGCTGCGCCAGCTGGAGATCCTGTCGATCGTCGACATCATGATCGCCCGGATCGAAGGCCAGCTGCGCAACAAGGACATGGGCCTGGAGCTGACGGACAACGCCAAGAAGTACCTGGCGGCCAAGGGCTTCGACCCGGTGCTCGGTGCGCGTCCGCTGCGTCGCACGATCCAGCGCGACATCGAGGACAACCTCTCCGAGCGGATCCTCTTCAACGAGCTGACCCCGGGTCAGATCGTGGTGGTGGACTGCGAGGGCGACCCGAACGACATCGACAAGTCCAAGCTCGTCTTCAAGGGCGCGGATCGGCCGGCCACCGTGCCGGACGCCGTCCCGGCGGACCTCGGCGGCACCGCCGCCGCGGGCGCGGACGAGTAGGGCCGAAGAACACGAAGGGCGGCGGCCCGGTGGCACCAGCCACCGGGCCGTCGCCCTCTTCCGTGGCGGAAATCCCGGTGCCCGGTGGCGTGCCTCCCGCCGCTGACGCCTGCCCGACCGTCGCTGACGCCTGCCGACGGTGCCTGCCACGCGCGACGCCGGTCGCGTCGTCGACGGGTGGACCGCCCCGGCCCTGTCGAGCTGAGTCGTTTGCGTCATCACGGCCGGCCGGGTCCGCGTCGGACAGCCCGGCCACGGCTGGGCGTCCCTCGGCTGGTTTCTGATCTGTCCGCGAGCCCTGGTGCCCTCGGGCTGGGCCTTGAGGCGTTTTGCGGCATGGGTCAACGACCGGCTGGTGTGGTGGGTTTGCGACGTGGCGACGTCGTCGGGGTGTCTGAATCGTCTGTGACATCAGCTCGAAAGGGGCAGCAGGGCCCACCCCCCGCCGCCGCCGGGGATCCGCGGGGATCACGCCACGGTGTCCGGTATGTGGGGGTCTGTGGTGGCGGGCGCCACCGGCCCGGCCGGCATGGGTCGGGGGCCCGGGTCGTTGTAACCATC
>NZ_JBAKHV010000097.1:0-10639 GCF_036906775.1 Micromonospora sp. CPCC 205561
CCGCCGAGCCGGGGGGCGAGACCGCCCGGGGGCCCTGACCCCGGCGCCGGCCCCGCCGCGCGCGGCGCCCCCGCCCTCGGGGTGCGCCGCGCCGCCGCGCGCGCCGGGCGTCCCGTGGCCGGTACGCCGCGTACCGCCCCCGGGGGCACCCGCGCCCGCCGCCCGCCGCGCCGGTGCGGCTCGGCCCGCCCGTTGCCGGCCCCGCCGCCGACCACGGCGAACCGGTGGGCACCCCCCGTATCGGGTCAACTCGGCGGCTCTGCTGTAATCATCAGGCCTCGTACGCAGAGCGAGCATCCGGCTCCGATGCGTTCGTCAATTGTCACAGTCATGCAACGCATCCGCCCCTTGACCCTCGCGCGGGCGCCGGGAAGCATCGATGAAGCGGCGTCCCGGGCCGTGGGGATTACCCGGACCAGCCAAGGAGGACCATGTCGGTCAGCCCCGCCTCGTCGCGCGCCGGATGGCATACGTCCCAGCCCGCCGTCCCGGGTCGACCTCCGGGCGGCCAGCGCCGCCCCGCCAACGCGGTCGCCCCGATGCTCACGGTGACCCTGAACATCCCCCTGGCGTCCGAGGAGTCGCTGACCGCGCCCGCCCGGCGGCTGCTGGAGGCCGCCCGGGAGATGCTCGAAGGCGGCGAGGGCACCATCACCGCGGCCACCGTCGAGCGCCGCCCCGATCCGGTGCCGGCCGGCCGCGCGCCGTCCCGCCCGGTCGCCGTCACCGTGCCCGCCCTGCACATCCTCGCGTCGTCGCGATCGGTGCTGCGCGACGGCGAGCCCCTGCCGCTGACCCGGCTGGAGTTCGACCTGCTGCTGCACCTGGTCGCCCACCCCCGCCGGGTGTTCACCCGGTTGCAGCTGCTCAACGCGGTCTGGGGCTACGAGCACGCCGGCGTACGCACCGTCGACGTGCACGTCCGCCGGCTGCGCGGCAAGGTCGGCGTGGACGTACCGCTGGTCACCACTGTCTACGGCGTCGGCTACCGGCTCGCCGACGACGCCCGCGTCACCATCGACCGCAGCGGCTGACCCCGACGACGCCGTGGCCCCGGCCCCGACCGCCGGGGCCGCCCCCCGGCCGGCCGGGCACGATGGTCTGATGCGCATCCGCCCCATCTCCCCGCAACGGCTCGTCGCCGAGCTGGCCGAGCGCCTCGCCGGCACCGACCCCGCCGGCCGCCCCCGGGTGGCCGTCGACGGCGCTCCGGCGGCGGGCCCGGACGAGCTGGCCGCCGCGCTGGTGGATCCGCTGCGCGCGCTCGGCCGGCCCGCGCTGCACGTACGCGCCGCCGACTTCCTCCGGCCCGCCTCGCTGCGCCTGGAACACGGCCGGAACAACCCCGACGCGTACTACGAGAGCTGGGTCGACGAGCCGGGGTTACGCCGGGAGGTGCTCGATCCCGCCGGCCCCGGCGGCACCGGGCGGGTGCTGCCCTCCCTCTGGGACGCCCGCGCCGACCGCGCCAGCCGTGTCCCGTACGTCGAACTGCCGCCCGGCGGCGTCCTGCTGGTCAGCGGGGCACTGCTGCTCGGCGGGAGCCTGCCCTTCGACCTCACCGTGCACCTGGTGCTCTCCCCGGCCGCCCTGGCCCGCCGCACCGACGCGGCGCTGCGCTGGACGCTGCCCGCCTTCGCCCGGTACGCCGACGAGGTCGCCCCCGCCTCCTTCGCCGACGTCGTGGTCCGCGCCGACGATCCCCGTCATCCGGCCCTGGTGGAGTCCCCGCCGCCGTACTGACACCGGAGTCCGAAAATTCGCTGGTTTGACCGCCGTCGCGCGGGGGTACTCGCCCGGCTCACAAGGCGCGGTGATCCACCCGTGCCGAGACCACCACGGCCCGGGCCCACGCACCCGGCGCCCTGCCGGAACCACGAGGCCAGAAAGGCAGGCAGCGATGCTCGTCCACGACACGGTCGGTACGGGCCGATCCCAGGCGGAGATCGACCAGATCCGGCGCTCCCTGCAGGCCCGCTACGACGAGCTGTCCGCGGAGTACGAGCAGGCGGTGCTGCAGAGCCAGGTACTGCGGCTGGTGGAGGTGGGCGACACCGCCGGCGACGACCAGGCCGACAGCGGCACCAAGACGGCGGAGCGCGACACCGCCCAGTCCCTGCTGCGCACCATCCTCGACCGGCGCGCCCAGTACGAGCACGCCCTCGCCCGGTTGGAGGAGGGCACCTACGGCTTCTGCGAGGGCTGCACCTCGGCGATCCCCGTCGAGCGGCTCGAGATCTTCCCCTCGGCCACCACCTGCGTGCGGTGCAAGCAGAACCGGGAGCGCCGGGCGGCCTGAACCGTGCCGTCGGTCGCCGGTCGGTCCGGGACGCGGTGAGATCCACCCGTGGGTGAGATCAGGGTCGGCACCGCCTCCTGGACCGACCGTACGCTGCTCGACTCCGGCTGGTATCCGCAGACCGCGGACACGCCGGAGAAACGCCTGGCGTACTACGCCCGCCAGTTTCCGCTGGTCGAGGTCGACGCCACCTACTACTCGCCGCCCGCGGAACGGACGGCGAGGCTGTGGGCCGAGCGCACCCCGGCCGGCTTCACGTTCAACGTCAAGGCCTTCAGCCTGCTCACCGGGCACCCGACCCGCCCGGGCGCGCTCTACAAGGACCTCCGGCCGGACACGGACAAGAAGAACCTCTACCCCGACGACCTGCCGCCGCAGGCGTACGAGGAGGTCTGGACCCGCTTCCTCGCCGCGCTGGACCCGCTGGTCGAGGCGGGCAAGCTCGGCGCGCTGCTGTTCCAGTTCCCGCCCTGGTTCACCATCAGGCGGGACAACAAGCAGTACCTGCTGGAGGTCGCGAAGCGCTGCGCGCCGCTGCGCCCGGTCTACGAGTTCCGGCACGCCTCCTGGTTCGACGGGGCCAACGCCGACGAGACCCTCGCCTTCCTGCGCGAGCACCGGTTGGCGTACGTCTGCGTGGACATGCCCCAGGGGCACCGCTCGTCGGTGCCGCCGGTGCTGGCCGCCACCGCGGACCTCGCGGTGGTGCGCTTCCACGGGCACAGCGACAAGTGGACCAGCCGCGACATCCACGAGAAGTTCGGCTACCGCTACTCCGACCGGGAGCTGCGCGACTGGGCGCCGAAGCTGCGCGAGCTGGCCGACTCCACCGGGGAGACCCACGTTTTGCTAAACAACTGCTACCGGGATTTCGCGCAGACCAACGCCGCGACCCTCGCCGGGCTGCTCGACGCCGGCTGAGCCGGGGTCCTTCACCCGCTGCGGGTGAGGGCCGCTCACCCCGTCGCCGCGCAGCATGGACGGTGCGTGCGGTCACCGTGACCGCGCACGGGCGACACCACGGAGGTGGCGGCAGATGACGCTTCGGGTGGTTCCACGTCGACGCCCCGGCGCCGTGCTGCACGTCGTCGGCGCGCCCGGCGACGCGCGGGGGGCGCCGCGCCCCGCCCGGGTCGGTCCGACCCGGCAGCCGCGTGGCCCGGTGGGGCCGCCACGCCGCGACGACGACCTGCGGTGGGAGACCGACCTACGGGGGTGGGCAGATGGCTGAGCAGCTGCATTCCGCGTTCGAGTCCTCGATGGACAAGACCAACCTGATACTCAAGGACATCGAGCAGGCCTACGGCTGGCCCAAGGAACGACGCAACCAGTCCTACTGCGCGCTGCGTACGGTGCTGCACCTGCTACGGGACCGGATGCCGGTGCAGGAGAGCGTGCAGTTCGCGGCGCAGCTGCCGGTGCTGGTGCGCGGGATCTACTTCGACGGCTGGAAGCCGATGGACGTGCCGATCAAGCTCAACCGGGACGACTTCCTGCTGGAGGTCCGGCAGGGCTTCCCGTACGACGCCGAGGGAGGCCCGGAGCGCGTGGTGCAGGTGGTGCTGGACACGCTGCGCCGGCACGTGACCCAGGGCGAGTGGGAGGACGTGAAGGCCACGATGCCCCGGGACATGGCCCGCATCATCCCCTGACGCCGGCACGTCACGTGCGGCCCGCCCCACCCGCGGTGGGGCGGGCCGCGCCCGCCCCGGCGGACCCCTCTTCGGGCGCCGGGGGCGTCCCGGGCACGCGGCTGACCGGCCGGCCGGCCCGGCGGGCGAGCGCGGCGAAAGCGGTCGCGTCGACGATGGCGGCGCCGCCGGGGTCGTTGTTGAAGTAGACGTACGCCGGCTCGTGCGCGCCGAACCCCTCGGCGAGCCGGTGCACCCAGGAGGCCAGCGCGGCGCGGCCGTAGCGGGGCCAGGGCCTGGCCCGCCCCTCGTGCAGGCGCAGGTAGCCGAAGTCGGTGGTGCGCCAGCGGGGCGCGACGGGCCGGCCGAGCCGGTCGGCCCAGACCAGCGCGGCCCGCCGCCGCTCCAGCACGGCCCGGGTGGCGTCGGTCCACCAGGACGGGTGCCGCGGCTCGACCGCCACCCGCACGTCGGCGGGGAAGAGCCGCAGCGTGGCGTCCAGCGCCGCCGGGTCGGCCGGCAGGTTGGGCGGCAGTTGCAGGAGCACCGGACCGAGCCGGTCGCCGAGGGCCGTGGCCCGAGCCAGGAAGCGGGCCACCGGCTCGGCCGGCTCGCGCAGGCGCTTGATGTGGGTGAGGTAGCGGCTCATCTTCACCGCCAGGCAGAAGTCGTCGGGGGTGCGCGCCCGCCAGGCGGCGAAGGTGTCGCGCTCGGGCAGCCGGTAGAAGGCGTTGTTCACCTCCACCGTGGCGAACCGGGCGGCGAAGTGCTCCAGCCAGAGCCGCTGCGGCAGCCCGGCGGGGTAGAAGGGCCCCCGCCAGTCCCGGTACTGCCATCCCGAGGTCCCGATCAGGATCATCCGGGCCGTCACCTCCTCGTCCGGCGAAACCCGCGGTCTGCTACGGAAGGACCATCCTGGCACCGCCGGTGCCCCTCCGCCGGTCGGCGGCGCGCCACGGCGAACCACCCGTGCGGACCGGAAAGGACGTCTACGGTGGGGTTAGAGAAGATCGCGCGTGGGGTACCACCCGCTGCACGACGGACCCCGGCGCACGGCGGGGCGGCACATAGGGAGCACCGATGGCACTCAACGACGACGACATGCAGACCACCAGCGGCGGCGGCCTCGAGGGCCCGGCCGACGGCGGAGCGACCGCGGGCCAGCAGGACGGCGGCGCGGACGGCGGCGCGGAGGGTCCCGCCGACGGCGGTGCCACCCCGGGCCAGCAGGACGGCGGCGCGGACGGCGGCGCGGAGGGTCCCGCCGACGGCGGTGCCACCCCGGGCCAGCAGGACGGCGGCGCGGACGGCGGCGCGGAGGGTCCCGCCGACGGCGGTGCCACCCCCGGCCAGCACGACGGCGGTGCCGACGGCAGCGCGTCCTGACGGATCCGCCATGACACACCTCGACCCGCCGGGCGGCCACGGCCGCCCGGCGGTTCCGTCTCCGGCCGCCGCCGCGCTGGCCCGCTGCGTGGCGGTCGAGCCGGCGAAGTTCGCCGCCGCCCACTGGGGGCGCACGCCGCTGCTCTCCCGCGCCGCCGAGCTGCCCGACCCGGCCGGCTTCACCGACCTGCTCAGCCCCGCCGACGCCGACGAGCTGCTCAGCCGGCGCGGCCTGCGCAGCCCGTTCCTGCGCGTCGCCAAGGAGGGGCAGCTCGTCCCGGCGGCCCGGTTCACCGGCGGCGGCGGCGCCGGGGCCGAGATCGGCGACCAGGTCCTCGACGAGCGGGTGCTGGAGCTGTACGCCGGCGGGGCCACCCTCGTGCTCCAGGGGCTGCACCGCACCTGGCCCGCCCTGATCGACTTCGCCCGCGACCTGGGCACGGCCGTCGGGCAGCCGTTGCAGGTCAACGCCTACCTGACCCCGCCGGGCAACCAGGGTTTCGCCACCCACTACGACACCCACGACGTCTTCGTCCTCCAGGTGGACGGCCGCAAGCACTGGCGCATCCACCCGCCGGTGCTGCCCGACCCGCTGGAGAGGCAGGCGTGGGGCGGCCGGGCCGACGAGGTCGCCGCCACCGCCGACGGGCCCGCCGCGCTGGACGTGGTCCTCGCCCCCGGCGACGCGCTGTACCTGCCGCGCGGCTGGCTGCACAGCGCGCAGGCGCAGGATTCCAGCTCGCTGCACCTGACCGTCGGCGTGCGGGCGCTGACCCGCTACGCGATGGTCGAGGAGCTGCTCGCCCTCGCCGTCGAGGACCAGCGGCTGCGGGCCACCCTGCCGTTCGGCACCGACGTGGCCGACCCGGACGCGATCGAGCCGGAGCTGACCGAGACGGTGGAGGCGCTGCGGGACTGGCTGCTGCGGGCCGACCCGGCCGCCGTGGCCGCCCGGCTGCGCCAGCGGGCCTGGCCGGCCGCCCGGCCCGCGCCCATCCGGCCGCTGGCGCAGGCCGCCGCGCTGGCGGTGTTGGACGCCGACAGCCGGCTCGCCCCGCGACCCGGCCTGCGCTGGCGGCTCGTGGCGAAGGGGGATTCGGTCGCGCTGGTGCTCTTCGACCGCACGATCACCCTGCCGGCGTCGTGCGCGCCGGCGGTGCGGGCCCTGCTCGACGCCGACGGCGTCCGGGTCGGCGACCTGCCGGGCCTGGACGACGACGCCGACCGGCTCACGCTGGCCCGCCGCCTCCTGCGCGAGGCGGTGCTGGTCCCGGCCTGAGTGGCACCCGGGGACTCCGGGGGCACCCGGGGACTCCGGGCCGGGCCGTGCCTACCGCGGCACGGCCCGGCGAACGTACCGGAGAGGGCCGCCTCAGGCGCGCTCGACCGCCGCGACCGGGCGGACCTCGATCGGCAGGGTGGTCGCCCGGGACAGCTTCCCCGCCCAGTCCAGGGCCGCGTCGAGATCCGGCACGGCGATCACGGTGAAGCCGCCGACGTGCTCCTTGCCCTCGGCGAACGGGCCGTCCGTCAGCAACGTCTCGTCGTCGCGGACCCGGACCACCCGGGCGGTGTGCGCCAGTTCCAGCCCGGCGCCGAAGACCCAGACGCCGCAGCGGCGCATCTCCTGGTTGACGGCCTCGACGTCCCGCATGATCGGCTCGAGGAACTCCGGCGGGGGCGGGGCGTCCCCGTCGGGCTGGATCACGTTGAGCACGAAGTTCCGCATCGTACGCTCCCTGTCGTCGGGTGGGGCCGGCGTCGTCCGGCCTCCTCCCTCTACACGAACGGCGGGCCGGCGGATCGACGACGCGCTGCGGCGACCTTCGCCCGCACCGGGCGGGGAGCCCCGGCGACGGTGGCCGGCGGCGCGACGGCGGATCAGCGGCCGGCAATCAGCAGCGCGACGGTGGTCACCAGGCCGGCGACGAGCACGACCGTCATCGGCCGGGGGCCCAGCACCGCGTGCCGCCGGTCGGCCAGCACCTTCGCCGGCACCAGGCCGACGAGCGGGCCCAGCAGCGTCACGACCAGGGCCAGCACCGGCAGCCCGACCCCGAGATCGCCGCCGTAGCGGTCGCCGGCCGCCCGGGCGGCACCGCCGAGGGCGTACGCGAGCACCGCGCCCGCCACCCCGCACAACGCCAGCAGCGGGTTGACCGAGCCCGGCAGGTCACCGGGCTGGCGGGTGCGGTTGAGCAGGTCGCGCACCCCGGCCAGCAGCGGCCCCGGGTCGCCCGTCGCGCCGGCCACCGGGGCCGGCGGCCCGCCCGCCCGGCGCCCCGCCCCGCCGAGCCGGCCACGCAGCAGCTGCCACAGGTCGGCCACCTCGGCGTCCACCCGTTCCTGTTCCTCCCGGGCGTCCACCAGCTCCCGCTCGGCGCGCCGCAGCTCGGCCTCCGCCTCGGCGACCGCCCGTTCGGCGGCGGCGCACTGCTGGGCGTGCCAGTCGTGCGCCTCGGCCCGCTGGGCGCGCACCCGCGCGCTCAGTTCCGCCAGCCGTCGGATCTGGGCCGCGTACGACTCGCTGGTCACCGGCTCGTTCATCGCGCGGGCCCGTAGGGGATGATCACCTGGCCGGTGCGGTGCACCGCCCGGTCGAAGAACAGCCCCCGCCAGGGCCGGGGATACCAGTCGGGGCCGCCCGTGCCGGGATACAGCGACGAGCCCAGCTCGCCGCCGTGGGCGTCCAGCGCCACCCAGGCGCCGATCTGGTCCGTCCGGGCCGCCGGCCCGCCCAGGTCGGCGCGCATCCGCGCGACGCCCCGCCACCACGCCAGCACGTGGGTGTGCCGCTCCGGCCCGTCGTGCAGGATCCGGCGCAGCTCCTCAAGCCCGGTACGCCGCCCGAGCCGGGCCGCCAGCGCCCCGGCCGCCGCGTCCACGGCGAACAGCAGCAGGTAGTGCGGCGTGCCCGGCGCGCCCAGGCCTTCGGCGGTCTCGGCCATCAGCTCGCCGACGGTCTCCTCGTCGTACCAGGCGGCGTCGTCGGCGAGGTCCTCGTAGAGGGACCGGGCGGCGGGGTCGGCGTCCGGGTCCAGACAGGCGATGGAGAACCGGGCCGTGCCGGGACGGTGCTGCCGGGCCAGCGAGCGGGCCGCCGCGTCGAGCACCGCACACGCCTCGTCCACCCGGGTGCCGAGCACCGCCAGGTTCCGGCCGGGGGCCCGGGGCAGCCGCAGCGCCGCCGAGCGGGCCTGCACGTCGATGATCTCGCCGAGCAGCGCGACCGGTGCCCGGGGGTGCCCCGTCTCCGGGGCGGTGAGCGCCCGGAAGTCCGGCGCCTCGGCGAGCCGGGGGATCGCGTCGCCGTCGAAGAGCCGGGCCGGGGCGGCGTCCTGCGGGCGCATCCGCCACAGCCGGTGCTGCAACTCGCTCCAGGTCTCCCAGTCGCTGGCCGACGGGATCCGGGCCACCTGGTTGCCCTCCGCCATGCCCGACTCCGCGTTGACCACCGCGTGGTGGCGCGGCAGCGACTGGGCGGCGTCGTTGCGCTCGGCGAGGATGCGTAGCGCCTTGGGCAGCGCGATGCGCAGCGTGAACTGCGCGACGAGCGCCGGGCGGCCCCACAACGCCTCGATGCCGCGCACGTCCTGCGAGGCGAGCACCAGGTGGATTCCCTGGGACCGGCCGCGGCGGGCCAGGTCCTCCAGCAGGTCGGCGGCCTCCCGGGCGACCACGTCCCGCCCGGCCAGCAGCATCTGGAACTCGTCGACCACCGCGACGATGCGCGGCCAGTGCCCGCCCGGGTCGACGGCGCGCAGCTCGGCGAGCTTGGTGACCTCGTGCTTCTTCGCGGCGTCGGCCCGTCGACGCAGCTCCTCGGCCAGGAAGCGCAGCAGCGCCAGGCCGAACTCCCGGTCGGTGTTGACGTTGATGCCGACCAGCCGCATGTGCGGCAGCCAGCTCGGGTCCCGCCGGCCCTGGGCGAACCGGGCGAAGGACACCCCCTCCTTGAAGTCCAGCAGATAGAACTCCAGCTCGGCGGGGGAGTAGCGGGCGGCGAGCGCGCCGATCCAGGCGAAGATCAGGTTGGTCTTGCCGGTGCCCGACGGACCGCCGATCAGCGCGTGCGGCGGATAGTCGCCCAGCGTGAGCAGCACCGGCCGGCCGTGCGGGCCCTCGCCGATCGGCGCGGACAGCCCGGTGGCCGAGTCCTCCCGCCACATCTGTTCCGGTGGCGGCAGCAGGTCGGTGAACGGGGTCGGGGCGGGGCCGGCGTTCACCCGCGCCGCCACCTCCCGGCAGGTCTGGGTCACCAGGGCCGGTGGGGGCGGCGGATCGAGGCGTACGGGCAGGCCGGCCGGCCCGCCGATGTGGGCGCCGTCGGTGTGCGCGCCCACCCTGGTCACCGTGGGGTCCTCCGGCAGGTCCACCCCGCGCACCACCAGGTGCACGCCGCAGGCCGCACCGGTGCGGACCACCCGGTCGAGCTGGCCGCGCTCGTGCCGGGACAGCTCGTCCCCGCCCAGCAGCACCGCCACCCGCCACGGCTCGGGACGGCGCCCGGTCGAGGCGGCCAGCTCGCGCAGCGACGTGTGCTCACCGGCGAGCACCGTCTCGTTGATCCGGCGGATCTGCTCCACCAGGTCGTCGAGCAGCCGGGCCAGCCCGCCCGGGCCGACGAAGGTGAGCAGCCCGGCGGTGCCGAGCGGGGCGAAGCCGGCCAGGCCCCCGCCGAGGTGCTCCGGGTCGTAGCCGACCAAGCGGACGGCTCCCGGGTCGGCGCGGCCGACGCCGCGCAGCAGCAGCGCCGACACCACCGCCTCGCAGCCCTCCCGGTCGTCCCCCGTCAGCTCGACGTGTCCGGCGTCGAGCAGCGGGACCAGCGCCGGCACCGGTTCCGCGCCCGGGATGCGTACCGTGCCGATGCGCAGGGCGCCCGGCGGTTCCGCCCGGCGGGCCGGGGTGGGACGCCACCGCGACCAGTCCGTGGAGGCGGCCCCCGGCGCCTCCCGCCGCGCCGCGTCCGCCGCGCGGCGCGCCAGCTCCGCGATCCGCGCGGCGTGCCGATCGTCGATCTCGGCCAGCCGGCGGTCACGTTGCGCGCCCACCCGCTCCGGCACGACCGCCGCGGCCCGGCGCACCTTCGCCATCCGCTCCCGGGCCGTGGTCAGCTCGGCCTGTGCCGTGGAGAGGCGGGTCCGGGTCGTGCCGAGGGCCTCGCCGAGCATGCCCCGCACCCGGGTGACCAGCTGGGTCCGCCGGTCAGCCATCGGCGTCCCGCCCGCGCGCGTCCGCGCTGCGCCCCGAGGCCGGCCGGCCCGCGGGCGGGCTCGACCAGACGCGGCCGGCCGGCCCCTGCCGGCCGCCGGCGGCCGCC
>NZ_JBAKHV010000098.1:0-10327 GCF_036906775.1 Micromonospora sp. CPCC 205561
CGGTCGCCTGACCGCGGCCGCGTCCCGGAACCCCGGGCCGGACGGCCCGGGGTCCCGCCGCGTCCGCCGCCGGGACGGGACGGGCGGCCGGTGCCGCCGCGCCGGCCGCCCGAGCCCGCACCGCCGCCGCGCCGGCCGGCGGAAGCCGCCCACCGTGGCGGGCCGGCGGGATGGGACGGGCCGGTCACGGCAGGTCGAACGGCGGGCCCCGGAGGGGCGCTCGCGGGGTCAGTCGCGGGTGGCCACGCCGAGCACGTGCGGAGCGGCCGGGCCGGGCAGCGCGGTCTCGGGGAAGCGGAAGTGGTCCAGTTCGGCGACGGTGAAGCCGCCGGCCCGGATCGCGGCCACCGTGTCGCGGCCCGTATGGCAGCCTCCGCAGAGCAGCGGCCAGAGGGTGGCGTCGACCAGCCGCTGCGCGCGGCGCAGGCCGGGCGTGCGCGCCCGTACGTGCTCGAAGAAGCGCAGCTGCCCGCCGGGCCGCAGCACCCGGTGGGCCTCGCGCAGCGCGGCGGCCTGGTCGGCCACCGAGCAGAGCACCAGGGAGAGCACCACGGCGTCGGCATCGGCTTCGGGCACCGGCAGCGCCTCGGCCAGGCCGTCGGTCACCTCCACCGGCACGGGCGCCCCGGCCGCCGCCTCGCGGGCCGCCGCCCGGAGCCGGGGTTCCGGCTCCACCGCGAGCACCCGCTCCACGGTGGGCGGATAGTGCGCGAAGGTGCGGCCGTTGCCGGCGCCGACCTCGACCACCCGGCCCGCGAGGCCGGCGACGAGCCGGTGCCGGTGGGCGGTCGCGCCGGCCCGGTCCATCGCCACGCTCGCCCGCTGGAACACCCGGGCGAACACCGGGTGGGAGACCGCACCGTCAGACATCGTCGCTCCTCCGACCGGATCGGGCACGGTCCGTCGACCGCGTCGTGTCGGTCGACCGGTTGGGTGTCACGCCCCGACCCTAGCCAACGCCGTCGAGCGCCCACCTCGGTCCGCGGGCGCGGGGTGTGATCCGGACGACCCCCGAACCGGGACCTTCGACCCTGAGAAGGTGTCTCGGGCGCCTGTTCTGCTGTCCGGACAGGAACGGTCCGGCCCAGGAGGAGACAGTCGTGCTCTCGGAGTCCTCAGCAGCAGTGGTGACGGCGACGCTGCCCGCCGTGCGGGCGCACGGCGAGGCGATCACCGGCCGGTTCTACCGGCGGATGTTCGACGCGCACCCGGAACTGCTCGACATCTTCAACCGCAGCAACCAGGCGACCGGCACCCAGAAGGCCGCGCTGGCCGCCGCCGTGGTCGCGTACGCCGGGCACCTGACCGGCGGCGACGGTGCGCCGTGGGGCCCGATCCTGGACCGGATCGCGCACAAGCACGCCTCCCTCGGCATCGCCGCCACGCAGTACACGACCGTCGGGCGCCACCTGCTCGCCGCCGTCGGCGAGGTCCTCGGCGACGCCGTCACCGGCGAGGTCGCCGCGGCCTGGGACGAGGTCTACTGGCTGCTGGCCTGCGAGCTGATCGCCCGGGAGGCGCGCCTCTACACCGCCGCCGGGCTGGCCGAGGGCGAGTCCGGGTGGCGGGACTGGCGCGTCACCGGCCGGACCACGGAGGCGGTGGACGTCGTGTCGTACACCCTGGTCCCGGCCGACCGCGGCGAGGTGCCCACCTTCGTCCCGGGGCGGTACACCTCGGTCGCCGTCGACCTGGGCGGCGGTCGCGGCCAGCAGATCCGCCAGTACAGCCTCTCCGGCCGCCCGGGGGCCGACCACTGGCGGATCACGGTCAAGCGGGTACGCGGCACCGGCGGCGCACCCGACGGCGTGGTCTCCACCTTCCTGCACGAGCGGGTAGCCGTCGGCGACGTGCTCCGGCTCAGCCCGCCCTTCGGCGAGGTCAGCGTGGTGGCCGGGGAGGGCCCGCTGCTGCTGGTCAGCGCGGGCATCGGCCTCACCCCGGCGATGGCCGCGCTGGAGCACCTGGCCGCCACCGAGCCGCGGCGCCCGGTGGTGCTGGTGCACGCCGACCGGGCGGGCGCGGCGCACCCGTTCCGCGGCGAGCTGCCCCGCCTGCACGCCGCGCTGCCCAACCTGCGCACCGCGCTCTGGTACGAGGACCTCACCGACGGCGAACTGGCCGGGGTGGCGGCCGAGGTGGCCGCCGGCCGGGTCGACCCGGCGCTCATCCCGCTCTCCCCCGGCGCCCACGTGCACCTCTGCGGACCGCTGCCGTTCATGAGCTCGGTCCGCGGCGGCCTGCTGCGGCGGGGGGTGCCGGCGGAGCGGATCGCCTACGAGGTCTTCGGCCCGGGCATGCTCCGCGACGAACCCGCCTGACTCCTCGTCATCGACGCGTCACGGCCGGTGGGACGGCGCGCCCCACCGACCGCCCGCGCCCGCGCCGGCGGCCAGCCGTCCCGTCCCGACAACCCCGGCGAGGGCGGTTAGGAGGCAGGGCCCGGGGTAGGGACTCCTGCGGCGGGGTCCGGAGGCGGCGGGAGGCGCCCGGGGGCTCGACCGGTACCCGCCGCCCGGGCCGGCCGATGGAGGAAGCACATGCGTATCGCGATGATCTCGGAGCACGCCAGTCCGCTCGCCGTCGGAGGGGTGGGGGAGATCGGCGGTCAGCACACGCACGTGGCGGAGCTGGCCACCGCGCTGGTCGGCGAGGGGCACGACGTGCGCGTCTACACCCGCCGGGACTCCGACGCGCAGCCCGACTCCGTGTCCACACCGGACGGGTACCAGGTGTGCCACGTCCCGGCCGGTCCCGCGCTGCGGGTGCCCCGGGACGAGTTGCTGCCACACATGGGCGAGTTCGGGCGCTGGCTGGCCGGCCAGTGGCGCGACGGGGAGTGGACACCGGACGTGGCGCACGCCCACTTCTGGCTGAGCGGGCTGGCCACCATGCACGCCGGCCGGCGCGCGGGTGTGCCGGTGGTGCTGACGTACCACACGCTGGGGAGCACGAAGCGGCGGCAGCAGGGCACGGGCGCCCCGGACACCAGCCCGCCGGGCCGGATCGGCTACGAGCGGGCCCTGGGCCGGGGGGCCGACCGGGTCATCGCGCAGTCCCAGGAGGAGATCGGTGAACTGGTCCGCCTCGGCGTGCCCAGGTCCCGGCTGACGCTGGTCCCGGGGGGCGTCAACGAGCGGTTGTTCCGCCCCGACGGCCCGGTCGCCCCGCGCGATCCGGCCCGTCCCCGGATCATCACCGTGGGCCGGATGGTCGAGCGCAAGGGCCTCCAGGACGTGATCCGGGCCATGCCGGCGGTGCCGGAGGCGGAGTGCGTGGTCGTCGGCGGTCCGCCGGCGGAACTGCTTCCGGCGGACGGCTTCGCCCGCCGGCTGCGCGCCCTCGCCGAGTCCTGCGGGGTCGCCGACCGGGTGAAACTGCTCGGCGCGCTGCCCCGGGAGGAACTCGCCAGCTGGTACCGCTCCTCGGACGTGCTGGTGGCGGCGCCCTGGTACGAGCCGTTCGGGCTCACCGCGCTGGAGGGCATGGCGTGCGGGGTGCCGGTGGTCGGCACGAACGTCGGCGGCATCGCCGACACCGTGGTCGAGGGGCTGACCGGGGACCTCGTGCCGCCCCGGGACCCCCGGGCCCTCGGCACCGCGGTCCGCCGGCTGCTCGCCGACCGGGTCCGGCGTTTCGCGTACGCGACCGCGGCGCTGGACCGGATCCGCAACCGGTACTCGTGGAAGCGCTGCGCCGAGCAGCTGAGCATGGTCTACGCCGCGGTCAGCACGGCCGGCCGACACGCCTCGGCGGTGGCGTGACGCCTCCGGCGTGACGCGCGCCACCCTTTGGTTACCCGTCGGTAGCTTGGGCCGTAGCCTGGGGCGGTGAACGCGACGGGGGACCCTCAGCAGGAGTTCGTCGAGGTCGACGGGGCCCGGCTCGGGCTCCAGGTGTACCCGGATCCCGACGGCGTCGCCGACGCGCCGCTGGTGCTGATCACGCCCGCCATGGGGGTCCGGGCACGCTACTACCGGCCGTTCGCCGCCGCGCTGCGCGGCGCCGGCCTGGCCGTGGCGGTGGCCGACCTGCGCGGCACCGGGGAGAGCACCCCGAAGCCGAGCCGCGCCTGCCGGTACGGCTACCCGGAACTGGCCGCCGACGTGGGCGCCGTGCTGGCGGCGCTGAAGGCCCGGCGGGACGGGCGCAGGACGGTGCTGCTCGGGCACTCCCTCGGCGGGCAGGTCGCGCTGCTGCACCTCGCCCTGCACGGCGAACACGACGTCGACGGGCTCGCGCTGGTCGCCGTCGGCGTGCCGTGGTGGCGCAGCTACCCGGGCCTGCGCGGGTACGGCGTGCTGCCGTACACCCAGGGGATCGCCGCCACGGCCCGGCTGCTCGGCGTCTGGCCGGGCTGGGGCTTCGGCGGCCGGCAGTCGCGCGGAGTCATCCGGGACTGGGCCCACACCGCGCGGACCGGGCGCTTCCCGCGCCTTTACGGGGCGGACGCCGAGGCTGCCGTGCGGACGCTGCGCACGCCGGTGCTGGCGGTCAGCGTCGACGACGACCAGTACACCCCGCACCCCACGGTCGACCACCTCTGCGCGAAGCTGGCCGCGGCGCCCGTCGCGCGCGAGCGTTACACCGCGGCGCGGGCCGGCGCCCGGATGGACCACTTCACCTGGGTACGCGCCAGCACGCCGCTGGCGGCCCGGGTGGCGCGCTTCGCCGCGGAACTGCCGGCCCGCTGACCCCCGCTCAGCCGATCCGCAGCGCCAGCAGGGCGATGTCGTCGTCCGGCTCGGTGGTCAGCTCGGCGAGGAGCGCGTCGCAGAACGCCTCCAACGGCAGGTGGAACAGCCGCCCCGCGGCCTCCCGCAGCCGGCCGATGCCCACGTCGATCGGAGCGTCCCGGCGCTCGACCAGCCCGTCGGTGTAGAGCACCAGGGTCGCCCCCGGATCGAGGAGCTGGTCGTGGTCGGCGCGCGGCAGCGGCCCGACGCCGAGCAACGGATCGGGTTCGGTGGCGAGCAGCCGCGCCGTACCGTCCGGCTGCACCAGCACCGGCGGCGGATGGCCGGCGTTGCACCAGGTCAGCCGAGCCCGCCGCGGGTCGCCGGAGGCGTCGGGGAGCCGGACGTGCCCGACCACGGCCGAGGCGAACGTGGACACGCCCAGCCCGTGCAGGGTCCGCTCCAACCCGGCGAGGATCGCCGCCGGCGGCTCCCCCAGCACGTACGCGACGCCGCGCAGGGTGCTGCGGATCTGGGCCATCGCGGCGAGGGCGGCGCGGTCGTGCCCCGTGACGTCGCCGATCACCACCGTGGTGGCGCCGTCGGCGGCGCGGAAGGCGTCGTACCAGTCCCCGCCGACCTGCTCGTGCGCCACCGCCGGGTGGTAGCGCACCGCGATGTCGAGGCCGGCCACCGATGGCGGGTCGGAGAGCAGGCTGCGTTGCAGCGTCTCCGAGGTCCGCCGCTGCTCCCGGTGCACCCGGATCCGGTCGAGCGTCTGCGCGCACTGCGCCGCGAAGGCGCCCAGCACCTCGACCTCGCGCGACTCGAACGGGTGCGGCGCGCGCCAGCCGACGGTCAGCGCGCCCAGCAGGCGCTCCCCCACCCGCAGCGGCAGCGAGGCCCACGCCTGCAGTCCGGTCGTCGCGACGACCTCGGCCATCTCGGCGGCGAAGTCCAGGGCGGCGGCTCGGTCCGGCAGGAAGACCGTCTCGCCGGCGCACGCAGAGACGCTCGGGGGCAGCGGGCCGGTCAGCGGCAGCTCGGCATGGCGGGCGCGGGTGCCGCCGGCGGGGCCGTGGGTGACGGTGAGCCGCGGCAGGTCGCCCTCGTCCCGGACGGCCACGGCGCCGCCGTCGGCGCCGAGCGCGCCGAGGCCGCGTTCGACGACCACCTCGGTCAGCTGGGCGACGCTCTCGCAGCCGGCCAGGTCGGCCGCCAGGTCGACCAGCGTCGCGAGACGACGGTTCGCCACCGCCTGGGCCTCCAGCGCGCCGCGCAGCTCCCGCGCCCGGGCGTACAGGTCGGCCTCGGCCTCCTCCACGCGTCGCCGGAACGCCTCGCCGCGGGCCCGCTCGTCCCTGGTCCGCTGCCGTTGCTGGACGAAGTCCGTGACGTCCTCGGAGCGGTGCAGCAGCAGCACGACCCGACCGTACTCGTCGACGATCGGCACGTTCACCGGGCTCCAGTACCGCCGCGCGAATCCGCCGACGCCGTCGGGGATGTCGTAGCGCTGCAACGCCATCGTGTCCGGGCGTCCCGTGTCCCGGGCCCGCAGCAGGGACGCCCGCAGGTTGGGCACCCCGGTGCCCTCCGGGTCGTCCGGGTTCGCCGGGAACACGGCGAACAGCTCCCGCCCGATCAGCTCCTGCCGGCCGCGCGCGGTGACCCGCAGGTACGCCTCGTTGGCGTCGACGATCATGAGATCCGGGGTGAGCACCAGGTACGGCGACGGCGCGGCGTCGAAGAGCCGCGCGTGGTCCACCGTCGCCCGTGTCGCCACCGGGTCCCGCCCGTCACCCATGCCCCGCCGCTCCCGACCTCGCCGCCGCCCGTACGTCCTCCCGGGCGGCGGTTGCGCCGCCCGGGAGGGGTGCTCACTCGTCCGTCTCCACGGGCACCATCTCGCCGTCCCGCTCCACCCGCGTCTCGCCGCGCTCGGCCGGCGGCGGCACCTGCGCGGTGCTCTTGTGCGGATCGTTGTCCGGGTGCATCAGCACCGCGTCGGTCGACGCGGTCTTCTCCCGGCTCTCCTCGGGCTGCGACATCCGCTCCCCCTATCGGTCGACTGGTCCGTCCGGCGATCTACCCGCCACCGGCCCCGCCGACTCCTGTCGGCCCGTACGGATCGTCGGCACCGGTGACGCCACCGGTTCCCGGTCCCTCCGGGTATCCGCGCCGTTGCGGCGTATCAGCAGGTGACGGGCGGGATTAGCCGACCGGGCGATGGGTATGCCGCACCGCCCGACACGGTGGAAGGGGATCAGATGTCCGAACGGCACACCGCACTGCGCTCGATGCACGACCTGGGCCTGGCGGCCTGGTTCGGGGGCTCCCTGATGGGAGCGTTCGGCGTCAACGGCGCGGCGGCACAGATGAACGATTCGTCCCAGCGGTTGCCGATGGCGTCGGCCGGCTGGGCCCGGTGGACCCCGGTGAACGCCGCGGCGATCGGCGCGCACCTGGCGGGGGCCGTCGGGGAACTGGTGACCGAGAGTCCCCGGGTGGCCGCCCAGGCCGGGGTCGCCCGGGCGAGCACGCTGAAGACCGCACTGACGGTCGGCGCGCTCGCCGTGACCGGCTACAGCCGGCTGCTCGGCATGAAGCTGGAGAAGGCCGGCAACCCACAGGTCGAGGGGGTCACCGAGCCGAACTCGCAGACGCCGTCGAACGTGGCGTCCTGCCAGCGGCAGATGCGGCTGCTCCAGTGGGCGGTTCCGGCGATGACCGGGGCGCTCATCGTGATGACCGCGTACATGGGTGAGCAGCAGAAGCCCGGGGAGGTGTTCCGGGGCATGCTCGGGCGCGTCGGCAGGACGCGCAAGGCGCCGAAGGGGATGGGCGCGCTCATGGCGATGGGCACGGCCCAGCGGAAGCGGATGGCCAGGTCCGGCTGCCGCTGACCGGCGCAGCGTCGGGCGGCGTCCCGCCGGCTCCTCGGCGGCGGGGCGCCGCTCGGCGGGTCCGCGTCCGGACGCGGGTCCGACGGGCCCGCGTCCGGACGTGTCAGGCCCGGTCCGCGGCACGCAGCAGCCGGAGCTGACCGATCTCGGCCACGTTCTTCATCAGTTCGGCGTTCACCCAGCCGATCGTGTGCGCCACGGTGTACGCGGGGTCGTCCTGCCACGGGAACGGCGCGGGGCCGTCGAGGTCGGCGTCGGTGAGCCGTTCGAGCAGCCCGAGCCACTCGGTGCGCAGCCGCCGGAGCCAGGCGACGCACGGCTCGCCCGCGCCCGGCCACCCGACGTCGGTACGCGCCCGCGCCGCCCGCCCCGCGAGGTGGTCCGCGGCCACCGTCCACCACCAGCCCACGTGCCACGTCAGCCAGCCGACGGTCGGGACGGGGACCGGGTCGGGTTCGGTGTCGGCCCAGTCGGGCGTCCAGGCACCGTCGGGGCCGCGCCGCAGCGTCCAGCAGTTCGCCGCCGGCTCCCAGAGGAAGTCGGCGACGTCGAGTCGTTCGAGGTGGTATTCGAACAGCGACCACGTCAGGTCGAACTGCCAGCGCAGCAGGGCCCGGGAGGATGAGGACACCGGGGCATCATCGCCCCAGGCCGAGCCCCGGTCGACCGGGTTTCGGCCCGGCCGCCGTCAACCGGCGACGCCGTCCTCCGCGGCCGCCTCGGAGGGGTCCGACACCACCGGGTGCCCGGTGTCGTCCACCAGCCCGGGTGCCATGCTGCCGCCGTGCGCGTCCTGCGCCTCCCGGGTCTCCCGCGCCGCCTCGTCCCGCGGTACGTCCGGCGTGCCGGTCGCGGAACGCTCCTGCCGCTGCTCACCCATTGCCGCCCCCTCCGTCGTCGCCGGGAGCGGTACCCCGGCCGTGGGCGGGAAAACCCTCCCGCCCACGGCGAGCGCGACCTGACACGGGGCGGTCGCCGCGCACCCGACGGTCACGGGGCCGAGCCGGCTCCCGCCCGCGCGGGGTCGCGCCCCACCGGCCGCACCCCCAGCAGCTCCGCCAGCCGGGCCGCGTCGCGCTGGGCCTGGTCGCCGCAGCAGTTGTTGAACAGCACGTGCAGTTCCCCGGCCTGCCCGGCCAGCTCGGCCAGCAGCTCCGACCAGCGGCGCAGCTCCTCGTCGCCGTACGCGTAGCGGAACTTCTCCTGCTTGTCGCCGGTCTCCCAGGCGGTGCTGTGCCCGTGGAAGCGGACGACCGCCAGCTCCGCCGTGGCGTACAGGATGGGCGGCACCGACGAGGGGTGCCCCTGCGGCATGTCGACGCAGACGAACGACAACCCGTGCTCCCGCAGGAACGCCAGCGTGTCCACCGCTGCGGTCTCCTCGAACCAGGAACCGTGGCGCAGCTCGACGGCGACCCGCCACGGCCGGCACCGTTCGGCCAGCTCGACGATGCGTCGTTCCGCGGCCGCCCCACGGGCCAGCCACGGCGGGAACTGGAGCAGGACCGCGCCGAGCCGGTCGGCCGCCGCGATCGGCTGCAACGCCGCCCGGAACCGGTCCCACAGCTCGTCGTACGCGGCGGCCGGCAGGTCGCGGCGGCGGATCCGGCTCGGGCCACCCGCCGGCCGCAGGTCACGCGGGAGCACCGCCACCGGCGTCGGGTGCCCGGTGAAGAGGCTGAACGCCTTGACGTCGAAGGTGAAGCCCTCGGGCGTGGCGTCGACCCAGCCCTGCGTCGTCTCGGGCACCGGCACCGCGTAGTAGGAGGTGTCCACCTCCACCATGGGGAAACGCCCGGCGTAGAAGTCGAGCCGGCCCGCCGGGGTTCTCGCCGCGCGCGGATACCAGCCGGAGCGCAGCAGCATCTGGTCCGCCCAGGACGACGTGCCCACCTTGATCACACCCATGTGGTTCAGTGCACCGCGGACCGGACGAATCGGCAACCGCTGGCGGAAACCGCTCAGCGATGCCTCGTCGGGCGGCCGAGGCCCGGCGTCGCGTCCGGGGTGGGTGTGACGTCCCGGCTGCCGGTGGCGCTGAGGGACACGAGATGACAGCGCACCGGATGGACCACCGGACCGTCGAGCGGTTGCTCGGCGGTCTCGTCGTCGAGCCGCGCGACGGTTCACATCCCGTCGCGGCGGTGCTGACGGCCGCCCGCGCCGCGCCCCGCGCCGAGGAGTTGACCGGGGAGGACGCCGCCGTGCGGGCGTACCGGCTGGCGCGGGCGGGGACGCCCCTGCCCGTGCCGGGCCCGCGCCGCCGCCCCGCGCTCGCGCGCCTCGGCGTACGCGCCGCGCTGGCCGGCGGCGCCCTCGCGCTGACCGGCGGCGTGGCCCTCGCCGCCACCGGAGGGGTGCCGCAGCCCTCGCCGCGCCCGCCGGCCCCCACCGCCACCGACGCGCCCGCCACCGCCACCGACGCCTCCCCCGCGGCGCCTTCCGACCGACCGCCCGCCCCGACGGACGGGGTGGACGGCCGACCCGCGCCGGACGAGTCGGTGCTGCGGCTGTGCCGGGCGTACCGCTCCGGCGCCGACCCGGGCCGGTCCCCGGGCGACCCGGTCCCCGAGGAACTGGCCGAGGCCGCCGGCGGCCGGGACGAGGTGGCCGGCTACTGCGACCGGGTGCTGGCCGGCGACCCCGGGCGCACCGGCCCACCCGGCGCCCCGGGCGACCGACCGGGCGCCGGCCCACCCGGGGGCGGCCCGGTGGGCCGGGCCACCGGGCCGCCCCCGGGTGGGCCGG
>NZ_JBAKHV010000099.1:0-8113 GCF_036906775.1 Micromonospora sp. CPCC 205561
CCCCGCACGCGGCGATCTTGCACTTTTTGCCCCCGCAGCTCGGTCATAGCGCTCCGGCGAGGGGCGCAAACCGCAAGATCGCGGGAGGGGTGAGGGTGGGGGGCGGGGGCGGGGGTGGGGGTGGGGGGTCTGCTAGAAACGACTTCTGGGTTCATCGGCGCCCCCGTCACCTCTCGACGACGCGAAGGGCGTGCCATGACCCAGTCCCCCACCGAGCCCCGCTCCCGCTGGTCCGCCTGGTCGGTCCACGGCGACGGCCGGTCCGTCCGCCCGGGCGACGTGGTGCACCCCGGCGAACGGCTCTCCTGGCCGCGCACCCTCGGCATCGGCGTGCAGCACGTCGTGGCGATGTTCGGCGCCACCTTCACGGTGCCGCTGATCACCGGCTTCCCGCCGGCGACCACGCTCTTCTTCTCCGGGCTCGGCACCCTGCTGTTCCTGCTGGTCACCGGCAACCGGCTGCCCTCGTACCTCGGCTCGTCCTTCGCCTTCATCGCGCCGGTGCTGGCGGCCAAGGCCGGCGGCGACATCGGGCCGGCGCTCGGCGGCATCGTGGTGGCCGGCGTCGCCCTGGCCGCCGTGGGGCTGGTCGTCCAGCTCGCCGGGTCGCGCTGGATCGACGCGCTGATGCCGCCGGTCGTCACGGGCGCGATCGTCGCGCTGATCGGCCTGAACCTCGCCCCCGTCGCCTGGGACGGT
The DNA here is from genome assembly GCF_036906775.1 of Micromonospora sp. CPCC 205561. Lineage (NCBI taxonomy): Bacteria > Bacillati > Actinomycetota > Actinomycetes > Micromonosporales > Micromonosporaceae > Micromonospora > Micromonospora sp. CPCC 205561. The sequence goes on from NZ_JBAKHV010000099.1 coordinate 700, forward strand.
GACGGAAGCGGCACCGGGGTGCGGGCGCAGCCGCTGATCGCGGTGGTGACCCTGGCGGCGATCCTGCTGGCGACGGTGGCCTTCAAGGGCTTCCTGGCCCGACTGTCCATCCTGCTGGGGGTGGTGGTCGGCTGGGTTCTCGCCGCCGCGCTCGGTGAGCTCGACCCGAAGGCCGTCGACACGCTGCGGGGCGCCGCCTGGTTGGGTCTGCCCGAGTTCCACACGCCCACCTTCAGCCTGCGCGCGGTCGTGCTGGTGATCCCGGTGATCCTGGTGCTGGTCGCCGAGAACGCCGGCCACGTCAAGGCCGTCGCCGCGATGACCGGCCGCAACCTCGACCGGGACATGGGACGGGCGTTCATGGGCGACGGGTTGGCCACGGTGCTCGCCGGCTCCGGCGGCGGGTCCGGCACCACCACGTACGCGGAGAACATCGGCGTGATGGCGGCGACGCGCGTCTACTCCACCGCCGCGTACTGGGTGGCCGGCCTGACGGCGGTGCTGCTCGGCCTCAGCCCGAAGTTCGGCGCGCTGATCCTCACCGTGCCGGCCGGTGTGCTCGGCGGGGCCACCACCGCCCTCTACGGCCTGATCGCCGTCCTCGGTGCCCGGATCTGGATCGAGAACCGGGTGAACTTCCACGACCCGGTGAACCTGATGACCGCGGCGGTCGCGGTGATCGTGGGCGCGGCCAACTACACCCTCACCGCCGGCGACCTCTCCTTCAACGGCATCGCCCTGGGCACCGGCGCCGCCCTGGCCGTCTACCACGGCATGCGCCTGGTGGCCCGCCTGCGCGGCACCACCCACCAGGAGGCGACCCCCTCGCGTCCGTGACCCGCGCGGCGATCGGCCACCGGGCCGGCGGCGCCTGACGTCGAGGGGCCGGCCGCGTGGGCGGCCGGCCCCTCGACGCGCGGGTCAGTCGCGTTCGATCTGGTGACCCACGACGGTCGGGCCCAGCATCACGGCGAAGCCGGAGCCGTCGCGACGCGGGTCCGCCGCCGGCAGTTCCACCGGCTCGCCGGTGGCGGTGGCGGCCACCGGTCGCGGCCCGATCCAGGCGACGGCCACGTCGGTCTCACCCTTGAGGAAGCGGTGGGCGCGCACCCCGCCGGTCGCCCGCCCCTTCGCCGGGTACGCCTGGAACGGCGTGACCTTGACCGTGGCGCCCGTGGAGGTGACCACCATCGGCTCGCCGTGGCCCGGGTCGTCGGTGCGGACCGCCCCGAAGAACACCACCCGGGCGCCGGCGGGCAGGTTGATGCCCGACATGCCGCCGCCCTTGGTCCCCTGCGGCCGGACCAGTCCGGCGGCGAACCGCAGCAGCGACGCCTCCGAGGTGACGAAGGCGAGCGTCTCCGCGCCGTCGGTGAGCCAGGTCGCCCCGACCACCTCGTCGCCCTCCCGCAGGCCGATCACCTCGAACTCGTCGGAGCGGACCGGCCACTCCGGCGCGCAGACCTTGACCACGCCCTGCCGGGTGCCCAGGGCGAGGCCCGGGGAGCCCTCGGCCGCGGGGCCGAGCGGCGCCAGGCCGACCACCGTCTCCCCCGCTTCCAGCGGCACCAGCTCGGCGGCGGCCATCCCGCCACGCAGCGACACCGTCCCCGCCTGCTCGGGCAGGACCGGCAGCGGCAGCACGTCGACCTTGAACGCCCGCCCCGCGCTGGTCACCAGCAGCACCCGCCCCCGGGCGGTGGAGTGCACGACGGCGCGTACGGCGTCGTGCTTGACCCGGCCGTGCCGCCGGCGCCCCTCTGCGGATTCCTCCGACTCGGCCGCCGTCCGGGCGACCAGCCCGGTCGCGGAGAGGATCACCTGGCAGGGGTCGTCGGCGACCTCCAGCGGGCCGGCCGGCGCGGACGCGGCCAGCACCTCCTTGAGGTCCCCGTCGACGAGCGTGGTGCGGCGCGGCGCGCCGAACTGCTTGATCACCGCCGCCAGCTCGTCGGAGACGACCTTCTTCAGCACCTTCGGGTCGTCGAGGATCGTGGAGAGCTCGGCGATCTCCTTGCGGAGCTTCTCCTGCTCGGCCTCCAGCTCGATGCGGTCGTACTTGGTCAACCGGCGCAGCGGGGTGTCCAGGATGTAGGTGGCCTGGATGTCGGAGAGGCCGAACTGGCGCATCAGGCCGTCCTTGGCGGCCTGCGCGTCGTCGCTGCCCCGGATCAGCTTGACCACCCTGTCGATGTCGAGCAGGGCGACCAGCAGGCCGTCGACCAGGTGCAGCCGCTCCTGGCGCTTGCGGCGCCGGTAGGAGCTGCGCCGGGTCACGACCTCGTAGCGGTGCGCCAGGAAGACCTCCAGCAGCGCCTTCAGCCCGAGGGTCCGCGGCTGCCCGTCGACCAGCACCAGGTTGTTGACGCCGAACGACTGCTCCAGCGGGGTGAGCCGGTAGAGGTCAGCCAGCAGCGCCTGCGGGTTGACCCCGACCTTGCACTCGACGACCAGGCGGGTGCCGCTCTCCCGGTCGGTGAGGTCCTTGACGTCGGCGATGCCGGTGAGCCGCTTGGTCTTGTTGACCTCGTTGGTGATGGCGGCGATGACCTTCTCGGCGCCGACGCCGTAGGGCAGTTCCACGACGGTGATGGCCTGCCGGCCCCGGCTGCCCTCCAGCGGGCCGATCTCGACCTTGCCGCGCATCCGGACGACCCCGCGCCCGGTCTCGTAGGCCCGGCGCACCTCGTCGAGCCCCAGCAGCAGGCCGCCGGTGGGCAGATCGGGACCGGGGACGAACTCCATGAGCTTGTCGAGCGTGGCGTCCGGGTGGTTGATCAGCCAGCGGGCGGCGGAGACGACCTCGCCCAGGTTGTGCGGGATCATGTTGGTCGCCATGCCGACCGCGATTCCCGACGCGCCGTTGACCAGCAGGTTGGGGAACGCGGCGGGCAGCACGGTGGGCTGGGTCAGCGAGCCGTCGTAGTTGGGCTCGACGTCGACCGTCTCCTCGCCCAGCTCGCCGACGAGCAGCATCGCCTCGCGCGACATCCGGGCCTCGGTGTAGCGCGAGGCCGCGGGCCCGTCGTCCGGGCTGCCGAAGTTGCCGTGCCCGTCGACTAGGGGGGCGTTGAGCGAGAAGTCCTGGGCGAGGCGGACCATCGCGTCGTAGATGGCCGTGTCGCCGTGCGGGTGGTACTTGCCCATCACGTCGCCGACGATGCGGGCGGACTTCACGTGCCCCCGGTCGGGGCGGTGGCCCTGCTCGTACATCGACCAGAGGATGCGCCGGTGCACCGGCTTGAGGCCGTCGCGGGCGTCGGGCAGGGCCCGGGAGTGGATCACCGAGAAGGCGTACTCCAGGTAGGAGTCCGAGACCTCGGTGACCAGCGGGTTGTCGAAGACCCGCGCGCCGGCCTGGTCGAAGGCGGAGAAGTCCACCTTGGCGCGGTCGTCCTTGCGGCGTGCCATCGTTCAGCTTCCCTCTCGGCGGGCGGTGCTCATGCGTCGATCGCCTCGCGGTCGACCCGGTCGGCGGAGTCGATCAGCCAGTTGCGGCGCGGCTCGACCTTCTCCCCCATCAGCAGTTCGAGGATCCGCTCGGCGGCGTCGACGTCGTCGAGGGTGATCCGGCGGACCGCCCGGGTGGCCGGGTTCATCGTGGTCTCCCAGAGCTCGTCGGCGTCCATCTCGCCGAGGCCCTTGAACCGCGGGATCGGGGTGACGATCTGCTTGCCGGCCTTCTCCAGCTTGCGGACCGTCGCCTCCATCTCGGCCTGGGTGTACGTGTAGAGCGTCTGCGGGTTGCGCCCCCTGGTGGTGATCTTGTGCAGGGGCGGCATCGCCGCGTAGAGCCGACCGGCCTCGATCAGCGGGCGCATGTAGCGGGCGAAGAGCGTGATCAGCAGGGTGCGGATGTGCGCGCCGTCCACGTCGGCGTCCGCCATGATCAGCACCCGGCCGTAGCGCATCGCCGACAGGTCGAAGGTGCGGCCGGAGCCGGCGCCGAGCACCTGCACGATCGCGGCGCACTCGGCGTTGTCCAGCACCTGCTGGAGGTTGGCCTTCTGCACGTTGAGGATCTTGCCCCGGATCGGCAGCAGCGCCTGGTACTCGGCGGAGCGGGCGAGCCGGCCCGTGCCCAGCGCGCTGTCGCCCTCCACGATGAAGAGCTCGCTGCGGTCGATGCCGGCCGCGCGGCAGTCGACCAGCTTCGGCGGCATCGACGCGCCCTCCAGGGCGGTCTTGCGCCGGGCGGCGTCCTTCTGCTGCTTCTGGGTCAGCCGGACGCGGGCCGCGTCGACGATCTTCTGCAGGACCGTACGCGCCTCGGCCCTGGTCCGGCGATCCTCCAGCCAGGCCTTCAGGTGCTGCTCGACCAGCCCCTGGATCACCTTGGTGATGCCGGCGGTGGAGAGCTCGTCCTTGGTCTGCGAGGTGAACTGCGGCTCCGGGATCCGCACGTGCACGACCGCGGTCATGCCCTCCAGGACGTCGTCCAGGGCGGGCGGCTCCTCCTTGGCCTTGAGCAGGCCCCGGGTGTTGCGCACGGCGTCGGCGAGGGTACGCGCCAGACCCCGCTCGAAGCCCTTGCGGTGGGTGCCGCCGTGGGCGTTGCGGACGGTGTTGGTGAAGCACTCGACGGTGCGCTCGTAGCCGGTGCCCCAACGGAAGGCCACCTCGACCTCGGCCCGGCGTTGCACGTTGGACTGCATGACGCCGTTGGCGTCGGCGGCGTTCTCCCGGTAGGTGCCCTCGCCGGTGACCAGCAGCATGCCGGAGACCGGCCGGTCGCCGGCCGGGGCGAGGAACTCCACCATGTCGGTCAGGCCGTCGGGATAGTGGAAGACCTCCTCGGTCGGCTCCTCGCCGGTGAGGTCGCGCAGCAGGTAGCTCACGCCCGGCACCAGGAACGCGGTGTTGCGCAGCTTCATCCGCACGGCGTCGACGTCCAGGGTCGCGCCGGTCTCGAAGTAGCGCGCGTCGCGCCACCAGCGAATCGAGGTGCCGGTGCGCTGGCCGCGCTTCATCGCGCCGACGATCTGGAGCCCCGGGCCCGGGGTGAACGGCGCGTCCGGGCCGTCGCCGTCGAAGATGCCCGGCACGCCGTGCCGGAACGACATCGCGTGGACCTTGCCGCCGCGCCGGACGGTGACGTCGAAGCGGCGGGAGAGCGCGTTGACCGCCGAGGCGCCCACGCCGTGCAGCCCGCCGGAGGTCTTGTAGCCCGAGCCGCCGAACTTGCCGCCCGCGTGCAGCCGGGTGAGCACCAGCTCGACGCCGGAGATGCCGGACTTGGCGTGCACGTCGGTGGGGATGCCCCGCCCGTCGTCGTCGACCTGGACCGAGCCGTCGGGGTGCAGGATGGCCTCGACCCTGGTGGCGTAGCCGGCGACGCCCTCGTCGGTCGAGTTGTCGAGGATCTCGTTGACGAGGTGACCCACGCCACGGCTGTCGGTGGAGCCGATGTACATGCCGGGCCGCTTGCGGACGGCGTCCAGCCCCTCGAGGTGCGTGAGGTCGTCGGCCCCGTACAGGGTCTCAGGCTCTGCGGTCAACTGGTCGTACTCCCAGGTCTCGGCGGTGTGGTGCCGCGTCCGACGGCATCGGTCGGCCGGCGCGCCGCAGCGAGCCTAACCGGGAGATGCGACAGGACGACGGCACCCCGCAGCGCGGGCCGCCCCACGTCGCGGCGCGACCCGACGGCGGCATGCGCGGAACGTCCCGTCCGCCCCGCCCCGGACCGGGCTGACCGGTTCGTGGATCGGTCCGGGGCGCGGGCCGGTCCACCTGGACAACACCGTCGCCGCGGCCGGCCTTCCCGCCCGCCGGGTGGCGCCCCACGCGGGTCTCCGCGGCAAGGCGCCCTAACGGCCTTTGCCGGGTCCGCCGTCGCCGCGCCGTCGCCCCGGGCGCGTTCGGCGGCGGGGAGGAGCTGCCGCCCGGCGCGGACCGGTCCGCACGGCGCGGGCGGCAGCTCCTCCTCGCCACGGAACGAATTTGTCAGGAGGCATTGACGCCCCTCGCGCCGAAGTGGTGTGATCTCGCTCTCAGAGGATCTTTCACATTTCGATGGACAGATGGGGGACGTCATGTCCAGGTTCCGTCGTACCGCACTCGCCGGGGTGCTCGCCGTCGTCACGGCTGCCCTGTCGACCGCCGTGGGGCTGCCGGCGCCGGCCGCCGCGGCACCGCCCACCGCCGCGGTGGCGCTCGGTGACAGCTTCATCAGCGGCGAGGGCGCCGGGGCGTACACCCCGGTGCCCGACGTCAACGGCGTCGCCCAGGGCTTCCCCGGGTGGACCGCCCCGAACGACAACGCGTTCTTCTGCCACCGCTCGGCCAACGCGTCGCTGCACCGGGCGAGCCTGCCCGGCATCCAGGACCGGTTCAACCTCGCCTGCTCCGGCGGCCAGCCGCACGACATCGCCACCGCCTCCGCCGCCCGGACCAAGGGGCGCCAGGTGGCCGCGCAGCTCGACCAGCTCCGCGCGGTCGGCCGCACCCACGACATCGACCTCGTGCTGCTCGGGCTCGGCTCGAACAACAGCTCGTTCACCTTCGGCAATGTCGCGGAGAAGTGCGCCAACCGGTTCATCGCCGACGCCTGGACCGGCTGGTGGGAGTTCTGGGCCTACCTGGGCGGACCCGTCGAGCAGAAGCCGTGCAGCGACGCCGACCTGGCCACCGCCGCGCAGTGGAGCGCCGCGACCGCGGAGACCACCTCGGCCGTACGCCAACTCCTCGCCACGCTGCGCGAGATCGACGCCGACGGCCAGCACCGGATCGTCCTGCAGGACTACACCAACCCGCTGCCGCTCGACCTCGCGCCGGGTTTCCACGAGGAGGACAGCCGGGACGACACCCGGGACAAGTTCCGCGCGCTGGGCGCCGAGCGGTACGCGGCCGGTTGCCCGATCCACCGGGCCAGCCTGCTGCCCGGACACCGCTTCTCGCAGGGGCTGGGCACCCTGGTGAGGTCCACCCGGGACACCCTGGCCGCCGAGTTCCCCGGCACCGACCTGGTCTACCTCAACGTGCAGCGGGCCTTCGACGGCGCCCGGCTCTGCGAGTCGGCGTCCAGCCCGACCGGAACCCTGGCCACCCCGATCCGGTTGCAGGACAACCCGCCCAACGGCGCTTTCGTCACCAGTCTCGCCGGCAAGGACAAGATCGCCATCCAGCGGATCGCGAACACCTGCGTGAGCCACTTCCAGACCTGCCAGGAGTCGTGGCACCCGAACGCGGCCGGCCACCAGGTGCTCGGGCAGTGCCTGACGGGCGCCGCCACCACCGGTGCGCGTTCCGTGGCCTGCGTCCGGGCCGGAGACGGCACGATCACGGTCTCCTGACCTCGGTCGCGTTCCGGAACCCCGCGCCGGACGGCGCGGGGTTCCGCCGCGTCCGGCGCCGCGACGGGACGGGCGGCCGGTGCCGCCGCGCCGGCCGCCCGAGCCCGCACCGCCGCCGCGCC
>NZ_JBAKHV010000100.1:0-7444 GCF_036906775.1 Micromonospora sp. CPCC 205561
GTCGACCAGGCCGCCCCAGCGGTCCGGCTGTTCGAGGGCGACGACCCGGCCCAGGCCCCAGGCCAGGGCGGCCAACGGGTCGGCGAGGGTCTCACCGGCGCCGACGCGGACCGCGCCCCGGGTGAGGCACCAGAGCCGGCCGGGCAGGCCGGCGTCGCCGAGCGCCTGGGTCAGGGTGAGCAGCAGCGCGGCGCCGGCGGAGACGGCCGGGGCGTCCGGCAGCGCCCGGTCGGGGGCGGGCGGCACGCAGAGCACCCCGGCCCAGCCCTGGTCGCCGTGGCGGCGCAGCAGCGCGGTCAGCTCGGCGCGGCCGACCCCGGGGGCGGCGGTGAGGGTGTCGACGTGGGCGCCCGCGCCGGTCAGCGTCCCGGTCAGCCCGGCGTCGTCGGCGTCGGCGGCGGTGACGACCAGCCAGCGGCCGGTCAGCGCCGACGCGGCGGCGGGGCGCACCGGCTCCCAGTCGATCCGGTACGACCAGCCGTCCACCACGGCGTCGCGTTGCCGGGCCCGCCGCCACGACGACAGCACCGGTACGGCCGGGGCGAGGGCCTCGACCGCCGCGGGGTCGTCCTGCACGGCCAGGTGGGCGGCGACGCCGGTCAGGTCGCCGCGCTCCACGGCCGCCCAGAAGTCCCCCTCGGCGGTGTCGCCCGACGCGGTCGGTGCGGCGGTGCCGCCGACCTCGGGCCAGTAGCGCTGGTGCTGGAAGGCGTACGTGGGCAGGTCCACCCGCCGTGCGCCGGTCTCGGCGAACCACGGCTGCCAGTTCACCGCCACGCCGTGCACGTGCAGCCCGGCCAGCCCGGCCAGCAGCCCGTGCGCCTCGGGCCGGTCCCCGCGCTGCGCCGGGACGGCGAGCACGCCGTTCCCGTCAGGCAGGGCGTCGCCGACCATCGTGGTCAGCACGCTGCGCGGCCCGATCTCCAGGAACGTGTCCGCCCCGGCGGCCCGCAGCGCGGCGACGCCGTCGGCGAAGCGGACGGCCCCGCGGACGTGGCGCACCCAGTAGTCGGCCGTACGGATCTCGTCGGCGTCGGCCAGCGCCCCGGTCACGTTCGACACCACGGGCAGCGAGGGCGCGGCGAACTCCAGCCTGTCGAGCACCGCGCGGAACCTGGCGAGCATCGGCTCCATCAGCGGGCTGTGGAACGCGTGGCTGACCGCGAGCCGGCGCGTACGCACGCCCCGGTCGCGCCAGACCCGCTCCACCTCGTCGAGCGCGTCGACGGCACCGGAGACCACCACCGCCGACGGCCCGTTGACCGCGGCGATCCCCACGTCGGCCAGCCCGTCCAGCGTGGCCAGCACGTCCGCCTCGGCGGCCGCGACCGCCAGCATCCCGCCGCCGGACGGCAGCGCCTGCATCAGCCGGCCCCGCGCCGCGACCAGCGCGCTGGCGTGCTCCAGGGACAGCACCCCGGCCACGTACGCGGCGGTGACCTCGCCGATCGAGTGGCCGGCGACCATGTCGGGGGCGATGCCGAAGGACTCCACCAGGCGGAACAGCGCCACCTCGACGGCGAACAGACCGGCCTGCGTGAACACCGTCCGGTCCAGCAGTTCGGCGTCGGTCGAGCCCTCGGCGGCGAAGAGCACCTCGCGCAGGGGGCGCGGCAGGGCCCGGTCCAGGTAGCCGCACACCTCGTCGAGCGCTGCGGCGAAGACGGGGAACTCGGCGTACAGCTCCCGGCCCATGCCGGCGCGCTGCGCGCCCTGGCCGGAGAAGAGGATCGCGAGCTGGCCGCGCGGCGACCCGGCGCCGACCACGACGGTGCCGGCCGGGTCCCCGGCGGCGAGGGCACGCAGCCCGGCGAGCAAATCGTCGCGGCCGGTCGCCGACAGCACGGCGCGGCGGTCCAGGGCGGAGCGGGAGGTGACCGACGAGAAGGCCACGTCGAGCGGACGCAGGGTGTCGTCGGCGGCGAACCGGGCGGCCCAGCGGCCGGCCTGGGCGGCGAGCGCGGCGTCGGAGCGGGCGGAGAGCAGCACGGGGGCCACCGTGCGCTCCGTCGGCGCGGTCGGCTCGGCCTCGGCCTCGACCTCGGCCGGGGCCTGCTCGATGATGGTGTGCGCGTTGGTGCCGGACACCCCGAACGACGACACCGCGGCCCGGCGCGGCCGGTCCGCCGTGGGCCACGGGGTGGCGGCGGTGGCGAGGGTGACCGCCCCGGCGGTCCAGTCGATGTGCGGGGACGGCTCGTCGACGTGCAGGGTCGGCGGCACGACGCCGTGCCGCATCGCCATCACCATCTTGATCACGCCGGCGACACCGGCGGCGGCCTGGGTGTGGCCGATGTTCGACTTGACCGACCCGAGCAGCAGCGGCGCGGCGTCCTCGCGGTCCTGCCCGTACGTGGCGAGCAGGGCCTGCGCCTCGATCGGGTCGCCGAGCCGGGTGCCGGTGCCGTGCGCCTCGACCACGTCCACCTGCTCGGGGGTGAGCCGGGCGTTGCTCAGTGCCTGACGGATGACGCGGACCTGGGAGGGGCCGTGCGGGGCGCTGAGCCCGTTGGACGCGCCGTCCTGGTTCACGGCGCTGCCCCGCACCACGGCGAGCACCGGGTGGCCGTGGCGCTGCGCGTCGGAGAGGCGGGTGAGCAGCAGCATGCCGATGCCCTCGGACCAGGAGGTGCCGTCCGCGGCGGCGGCGAACGCCTTGCACCGGCCGTCGGCGGCGAGGCCGCGCTGCCGGCTGAAGCCGACGAAGACCGCCGGGGTGGGCATCACCGTCACGCCGCCGGCCAGCGCCAGCTCGCAGTCGCCGTTGCGCAGGGCCTGCGCGGCCAGGTGGACGGCGACCAGCGAGGACGAGCAGGCGGTGTCGACGGTGACCGCCGGCCCCTCCAGCCCGAGGGTGTACGCGACGCGGCCGGAGATGACGCTGGTGGCGTTGCCGGTGAGCAGGTGACCCTCACCGTTCTCGGCCTGCGCCATCATGCCGTCGTAGCCGTGCGACGACGCCCCGACGAAGACGCCGGTGCGGCTGCCCCGTACGGCCGGCAGTGGCAGCCCGGCCCGCTCGAACGCCTCCCAGGAGGTCTCCAGCAGCAGCCGCTGCTGCGGGTCCATGGCGACGGCCTCGCGGGGCGAGATGCCGAACAGGTCGGCGTCGAAGTCGGCGGCGGCGTAGACGAAGCCGCCCTCGTTGACGTAGCTGGTGCCCGGGTGGTCGGGGTCGGGGTGGAAGAGGCGGTCCAGGTCCCAGCCCCGGTCGCCGGGGAACGGCCCGATCCCGTCGCCGCCGTCGCGCACGAGCTGCCACAGCGCCTCGGGGCTGTCGACCCCGCCCGGGTAGCGGCAGCTCATCGCCACGATCGCGATGGGCTCGGACTCCCGGGCCTCCAGCTCGCGCAGCCGCCGCCGGGTACGCCGCAGCTCCGAGGTCGTACGCTTCAGGTACTCGACGTACTTCTCGTCCTCGTTGCTCACCGTGGACCTACCTCACTCGGCATGCCGATGTCGTTGCGGCTGGTGGTCACGACGTCTCCAGCTCGCGGTCGATCAGGTCGAAGATGTTCTCGGCGGTGGCCGACTCCAGGTCGTCGTCGCCGTCCGCGTCGGCCTGCCGCTCGGTCAGCCGGTCCAGCAGGCCGTGCAGCCGGTCGGTGATCCGGCGGAACTCGTCGTCGGCCGGGTCGAGCCCGACGAGCGCCGCCTCCAGCCGGTCGAGTTCCCGGGCCGCCGTCGACGTCTCACCCGCCGGCGCCGCCGGGGCGAACTGCCCGGCCAGGTGGACGGCCAGCGCCTCGGGCGTCGGGTTGTCGAAGACCAGCGTCGCCGGCAGTCGCAGCCCGGTGGCCGAGCCCAGCCGGTTGCGCAGCTCGACCGCGGTGAGCGAGTCGAAGCCGAGTTCCCGGAACGCGCGGGTCGGCTCGATGCCGGCCGGGTCGCCGTGGCCGAGGACGACCGCCACGTGCGACAGCACCAGGTCGCGCAGGGCGCGTAGCCGCTTGTCGTCGGGCAGGGCGCGCAGCGTCTCGGCGTACGCCTGCCCGTCGGCGGCCTCGCCGGCCGCGGCCCGGCGGCCGGCGGGACGCACGAGATTCGCCAGCAGCGGGTGGACGGGCGCCCCGGGCGCGACCACCCCGGTGACGATCTTGGCGGGCATCAGCGCCGCACGCTCCGAGCGCCAGACGGCGTCGAAGAGGGCGAGGCCCTCGTCGTCGGCCAGTGCGGCCATGCCGCCCCGGTCGAGACGGCGGATGTCGGCCGAGGCGAGGTGCCCCGTCATGCCGCTGGCCTGGGCCCAGCGGCCCCAGGCCAGTGCTACCGCCGGCAGGCCGAGGGCCCGCCGGTGCTCGGCGAGGGCGTCGAGGAACGCGTTGCCGGCGGCGTAGTTGCCCTGGCCTGGGCCGCCGAACACGCCGGCGGCGGCCGAGAAGAGCACGAACGCGGTCAGGTCGTGGTCGAGGGTGGCCCGGTGCAGGTTCCAGGCCACGTCGACCTTGGGCCGCAGCACCGCGTCGAGGCGCTCGGGGGTGAGCGACTCGACGGTGGCGTCGTCGAGGACGCCGGCGGCGTGCACGACGGCGCGCAGCGGGTGCCGAGGGTCCACCATGGAGAGCACGTCCGCCACGGCGTCCGGGTCGGCCAGGTCGGCGGCGACGATCGACACGTCCGCGCCGAGCGCCTTGAGGTCGGCGAGCAGCTCGTCGGCGCCCTCGGCGTCCGGGCCGCGCCGGCTGACCAGGAGCAGCTGCCGGGCGTCGTGCGCGGTGACCAGGTGCCGGCAGAGCAACGCGCCCAGGGTGCCGGTCGCCCCGCAGACCAGGACCGTGCCGTCGAGGCGGGGCACCTGCGGGATGCTCAGGGCGAGCTTGCCGACGTGCCGGGCCTGGCTGAGGAAGCGGAACGCCTCCGGGGCGCGCCGGACGTCCCACGTACGCCTGGGCAGCGGCCGCAGCGCGCCGCTGGCGAAGAGCGCCATCAGCTCGCCCAGCATCGCGGCGATCCTGTCCGGGCCGGCCTCGATGAGGTCGAAGACCTGGTAGCTCACGCCGGGGTGGTCGGCGGTGACCCGCTCCGGGTCCCGCTTGTCGGTCTTGCCCATCTCGACGAACCGGCCGCCGTCGGCGAGCAGCCGAAGCGACGCGTCGACGAACTCGCCGCTGAGCGCGTTGAGGACCACGTCGACGCCCCGCCCGCCGGTGCGGCCGGCGAACTCCTCGACGAAGTCGAGGCTGCGGGAGGAGGCGAGGTGCGCGTCGTCGAAGCCGGTGGCGCGCAGCGCCGGCCACTTGCCGGGGCTGGCCGTGCCGTACACCTCCGCGCCGAGGTGGCGGGCGATCTGCACGGCGGCCATGCCGACGCCGCCGGCCGCCGCGTGGACGAGCGCGGACTCCCCGGCGCGCAGCCGGGCCAGCTCCACCAGGCCGTACCAGGCGGTCAGGAAGACCACGGGCACGGCGGCGGCGTCGGTGTAGGACCAGCCGTCGGGGATGCGGGTGAGCAGCCGGCGGTCGGTGACCGCGGCCGACGAGAACGAGCCGGAGAAGATGCCCATCACCCGGTCGCCGGGAGCGAGATCGGTGACCCCCGGTCCCACGCCGAGCACGACGCCGGCGCCCTCGTTGCCGAGCACCTCCTGGTCGGGGACCATGCCGAGGGCCAGCACCACGTCGCGGAAGTTCAGGCCGGAGGCACGCATCCCGACCAGGACGTGGCCCGGCGGCAGTTCCCCGGCCGCCCGCGGGCCGGGCAGCAGGGCCAGGTTCTCCAGCGTGCCCTTCTCGGTGACGTCGAGGCGCCACGGCACCTCGTCGACGGGCAGCGGCAGCGCCCCGGCGTCGCGCGCGCGGGCCAGTCGGGGCACCAGCGGCACGCCGTCGCGGACCGCGAGCTGCGGCTCGCCGGAGGCGACGGCCGCCGGTACGGCGGCCAGGGAGGCGGCGGCGTCGTCGGTGTCGAGCAGCGTGAACCGGCCGGGATGCTCGGACTGCGCGGAGCGCACCAGCCCCCACAGGCTCGCCCGGGCCAGGTCCCGGGGGGCCTCACCCGGGGCGGCGCCGACCGCGCCGCGGGTGTGCAGGACCAGCCGGGACCGCTCCAGGCGGGGCTCGCCCAGCCACCGCCGCACCAGCGCCAGCCCGTCGCGGGCCGCGTCGTGCGCGGCGGCGCCGGCCCGCTGCGGGTCCGACTCCGCGCCGGCGCGCAGGTCCAGCACCACATCGGGTACGTCCCCGGACTCCCCGGCCTCGGCGACGAGTGCCGCCAGGTCGGCGTGGGCCCGCACCGGGTGCCCGGCGGCGGTGAGCGCCCCGGCGAGGCCGAGGGTGTCGTCGCCGAGCAGCGCCCAGCGGGTCTCCCCCGCCACCGCGTCGGTGCCCGGCAGCGGCGTCCAGTCCAGGTGGAACACCGAGGTGCGGCGCAGGGCGGCGGCCTCGTCGGCCCGGCCCGCGGCGACCGGGCGGAACGTCAGCGACTCGACGGTCGCGACGGGCTGGCCGGCGGTGTCGGCGAGGGTGACCGCGACGGTGTCCGGGCCGAGCGGGCGCAGCCGCGCCCGCAGCCGGGTGGCGCCGTGGGCGTGCAGGGCGACCGAGCGGAAGGCGAACGGCATCCAGCCCGCACCGGAGGTGTCCGTCGGGTCGCCGAGCAGGTCGGTGACCCCGCTGGCCTGGAGGGCCGCGTCGAACAGGGCCGGGTGCAACCCGAACCGGGACGCGTCGGCGGTCGCCTCGTCGGGGAGGGCCACCTCGGCGTAGACCTCGCCGTCGCCACGCCACACCCGGCGCAGGCCCCGGAAGGCGGGCCCGTAGCCGAGGCCGCCCTCGGCCATCCGCGCGTACCAGGCGTCCAGGTCGGCGTCGACCTCGACGGCGTCGACCGGCGGCCACTGCGCCGGTACGGCCGTGGGGGCGGGCGGGTGCGCCAGCAGCAGGCCCTCGGCGTGCCGGGTCCACTCCGCGTCGGCGTCCTCCTCGGGGCGGGAGTGCACGGTGACGCTCCGCTCGCCGGTGTCGCCGGGCGGGCCCACCCGCACCTGAACCTGCACCGCGCCGGCCGGCGGGAGCACCAGCGGGTTGATCAGCGTCAGGTCGCCCACCTGTCCGGCGTCGACCTCGTCGCCGGCCCGGACCACCATGTCGACCACGCCGGTGCCCGGGACGATCACCGTCCCGCCGACGGCGTGGTCGGCCAGCCACGGGTGGGTACGCACGGACAGCCGCCCGGTCAGCACCACCGTCCCGTCGTCGGCGACGGGTACGGCCGCGCTGAGCAGCGGGTGGTCGGTGTCCTGGAGGCCGGCGGAGCCGACGTCGCGTACGCGGTGTCCGGGCGCGTCCAGCCAGTGACGTCCCCTTTCGAAGGCGTACGTGGGCAGTGCGACGGTGTCGGTCCGAGTCAGGACGGCCGTCAGGTCGACGGGCAGGCCGACCGCGTGGGCGGTGGCGAGGTTGGTCAGCAGCCGCGTCGCGTCGTCGTCACCCCTGCGCAGGCTGCC
>NZ_JBAKHV010000101.1:0-7116 GCF_036906775.1 Micromonospora sp. CPCC 205561
GCCCCGGGGGCCGCCGGCGTCGCCGGCCCGGCTCCGGCGACGCCCCGGCAGGCCGCCCGGCGGGTGGCCACCAGCTATCTGCGCGAGAGCGGGCACGCGGGCGGCAACTGGCAGGCGTACGTCAGCGTCGTGGACCCGGCCGGCACGCTCCTGGAGGCGGTCGCCGACGAGCCGGACCGGCGGATCGAGGCGTACAGCGTCAACAAGATCGCGGTGGCGGCGGCGGTGCTCGACAAGGTCGACCGCGGGCTGCTCACCCTGGACCAGCGGGTCGAGGTGACCGCCGCGATCGTGGTGCCCGGCGGGGACGGGATCTTCAGCCTGGACGGGGCTTACCCGAGCTCGGTGACGCTCGGCCACGCGCTGGCGAACCTGCTGACCGTCTCCGACGACACGGCGGTACGGCTGTGCGGGCTGGTCTGCCCGGCCGCCGAACTCAACGAGATCCTGCGCGGCAAGGGCTTCCCGAACACCCAGGTCCAGCCGGTGGCCAACCCCAACCGGTTCTTCCTCGGCACCAGCACCCCCCGGGAGACCCACGACCTGCTGCGCAAGCTGGTCGGCGGCACACTGCTCACGCCGGCCTCCACCGCGTTCGTGCTCCGGCTGCTGCGCGCGCCGGTCGCCCACACCGACGGGGTGCGGCGGGTCATGTCCTCGGCCGAGCGGGCCCGGGTGGCCACGAAGGCGGGCTGGTTCGGCGACGCCCGGCACGAGGCCGGGGTGATGTTCGACAAGGCCGGCGCGCCCGTGCTGACGTACGCCCTCTTCGCGGACGGGCAGGCCGGCGCGGAGAACTTCGGCGCGACGCACCCCGCCGTCGAGGCCCGGGCCCGGATGGGCCGGAGCTTCCTCGCCTCGGTCGACGGTCTCGTCGGCACCGGTCTCACCCACCGCCCGGCCGTGCAGCGGCCCAGCAACGGCGGCTGAGCCGGGCGCGGCCGCACGTCGGGGGCACGCCGTCGCGGCGCGCCCCCGACGGACATTGCGGCGGTGCCGGCGGCGGCCGGGCTACCGTGTACGACGGGGCACGGCGGGAGGGATTGCGATGGGCGCACAGGGGGACGGCACCGGAGGAGACCGGACGCTCGGGCGCCGACTGCGCGGAGCCGCCGGGCTGGCCGCGCTGGCCGGGCTGGCGTGGGTGGCCCGGGACGTGCCGGCGGCGCTCGGCGGCCGGCTCACCGGCGCGCGGGCGCAGCGGGCCGCGAGTTCGCCACGGTTCCGCGACGGCACCTTCCACAATCCGGGTGGCGCCCGCTCGACGGCCGGCGCCCCCGACCGCAACCTCGTCCGTGAGCTGATCTTCGGCAAGCAGAGGCGCCGGCCGAGCGCCGCCGTGCCGCTGCTGCGCCCGGGCGCCGCGCCGGCCGCCGACGTCGAGCGGGAGCTGAACGTCGTCTGGTACGGCCACGCCTCCGCCCTGGTCGAGATCGAGGGCCGCAAGGTGCTGCTCGACCCGGTGTGGAGCGACCGCTGCTCGCCGTCGGCGCTGGTCGGCCCGCGCCGCCTGCACGAGCCGCCGGTACGCCTCGACGAACTGCCCGACCTCGACGCGATCCTGATCTCGCACGACCACTACGACCACCTCGACATGGCGACCGTCCGGGCGCTGCTGACCGCCCAGTCGGCGCCCTTCCTGGTGCCGCTGGGGGTGGGCGCGCACCTGGAGCGCTGGGGCGTGCCGGCGCAGCGGATCGTCGAGCTGGACTGGTCGGAGAGCCACCGGGTGGCGGGGCTGGAGATCACCGCCACGGCCGCACAGCACTTCTCCGGCCGGGGGCTGCGCCGCGACGGCACGCTCTGGAGCTCCTGGATGATCACGGGCGCCCGCCGGAAGGTCTTCTACACCGGCGACTCCGGCTATTTCGACGGGTACGCCGAGATCGGCGCCGAGCACGGGCCGTTCGACGTCACGCTCGTGCAGATCGGGGCGTACGACCGGGCCTGGCCGAGCATCCACATGTTTCCCGAGGAGGCCGTCGCCGCCCACCTCGACCTGCGGGGCGGGCTGCTCGTACCGGTGCACTGGGCGACGTTCAACCTCGCCCTGCACGACTGGTCCGAGCCCGTGGACCGGATCTGGGCCGAGGCGAAGGCCCGGGACGTGCGGCTGGCCGTACCCCGCCCCGGGGAGCGGGTGGTGGTGGACGACCCGCCGGCCGTCGACGGCTGGTGGCAGGCCGTCGCCTGAGCAGCTTTCTCAGAGGACGAAGGCGTCGGTCCAGAGCGCCCCGGAGCGCCCCGACAGGGCGTCCAGCATGGCGACCGCCTGGCCGTCGGTGAGCTGGGCGACGAAGTCGATGATCGCCCGGCCGCGGGCCTTGCCGATCCGGTCCGCCGTACGCGGGTGCAGCTCCGCCTCGGCCAGCTCCACCAGGTCGTGCAGGCGGCGCGGCAGCCGGGACTCCTCCTCGGGGTCGAGCAGCCAGTCCAGCAGCGCCTCGACCAGGGTGCCCAGCAGCCGCGCCTGACCGCGCTGGTGCAGGGCCAGGTCCGGCCGGGCCAGCACGAACCGGTGGTGGACGAACTTGAGCACCTGCACCTCGTGCCACTGCGCCGGGGCGAGCAGCACGTGCCCGGAGCGCACCGCCGGCTGCTCGACCACCGTGATCGAGTCGACGAAGCGGGTCGTCCAGCGGGCGGAGAACCGGGCCACGTACTGCTCCGCCTCGATGGAGCCGTCGAAGGGCAGTGCCAGCAGCCCCTCCACCAGTTCCTCGCGTACGTGCTCGACGGCGGCGGCGAACGCCTCGTCGTCGGCGACCCAGGCGTCCTTGCGGTGCAGCTGCCGGCGCAGTCGCTCGATGGCCGAGCCGGGCCGGCGGGCGGCGGCGCCCAGTGCCGCGTCGGTGATGGCCCGGAAGTGGCCGCTCTCGCGCTGCCAGGCCATCAGCTCGGCGGCGACGGCGCCCTGCTGGAGCACCCCGACGCGGTAGAAGTCCTCCACGTCGTGGATCGCGTACGCGATGTCGTCGGCCGTGTCCATCACCGACGCCTCGACGGTCTGCTGCCAGTCCGGGATACGACCCACGAACGGCTCCCGGGCCTGCCGCAGGTCGTCGATCTCGGTCCGGTACGCCCCGAACTTCGACGAGCCGCTGCCCGGGTCGTCCGGGGGCGGGGTGGCGCCGCGCGGGGGCGGATCCATCAGCCGGGGGTGCGGGTCGGGATGGTCCAACCGCGTCCACGGGTACTTCAGCAGGGCCGCCCGCACCGCCGCCGTGAGGTCCAGGCCGGTGGTCGCGGCGCCGCGGATCTCGGTGCTGGTGACGATCCGGTACGACTGGGCGTTGCCCTCGAAGCCGTCGGTCAGCCCGAGCCGCTGCCGGGCCAGCCGGTCCAGCACCCGCTCCCCCAGGTGCCCGAACGGCGGGTGGCCCAGGTCGTGCGCGAGCGCGGCGGCCTCCACCACGTCCGGGTCGCAGCCGCCCAGCTTCTCCAGCAGGTCGCGGTGCGCCTCGTCGGCGGCGAGCCGCTCGGCGATGGCCCGCGCCACCTGGGCGACCTTGAGGCTGTGGGTCAGCCGGTTGTGCACCAGCAGACCGGAGCCGCCGGGGCTGACCACCTGGGTCACCCCGTTGAGCCGGGCGAAGAACGGCGAGGACACGATCCGGTCCCGGTCGGCCCGGAACGGGCTGACGGCGAGGTCGCCGAGGGCCCGGGCGCTGCCGCCGAAGAGCCGCCGGGCCCGCGGGTCCGCGGGAGTTTCCATGATCGCCACGCTAGCGCAGGGCGGCCCGGGCCGCCGACGGTCACCGCCGGCACGCCGGGCCGGGGGCGGCGACGGCCGTCGGCGCGGGCCGGCACAATGCAGGGCGGAACCCACACCGAAGGCGGATCGAGATCGTGACCCTCACTGTTCATCAGCGGATCGCCGAGGAGCTCGGCGTCGCCGAGCGTCAGGTACGGGCGGCCGTCGAGCTGCTCGACGGCGGCGCCACCGTGCCGTTCATCGCCCGCTACCGCAAGGAGGCCACCGGCCTGCTCGACGACTCCCAGCTGCGCACCCTGGAGGAGCGGCTGCGCTACCTGCGCGAGCTGGACGAGCGGCGCGCGGCGGTGCTGGAGTCGATCCGCGGCCAGGGCAAGCTCGACGAGGCCCTGGAAGCGCAGATCATGGCGGCCGACTCGAAGTCCCGCCTGGAGGACATCTACCTGCCCTACAAGCCCAAGCGCCGGACCCGGGCCCAGATCGCCCGCGAGGCCGGGCTGGAGCCGCTCGCCGAGTCGCTGCTGGCCGACCCGGGTCAGGACCCGCGCCAGGCCGCCGCCGGCTACGTGGACGCGGAGAAGGGCGTGGCCGATGCCGCCGCCGCGCTGGAGGGCGCCCGCGCGATCCTCATCGAGCGCTTCGCCGAGGACGCCGACCTGATCGGCACGCTGCGCGAGCAGATGTGGTCGCGGGGCCGGCTGGTCTCGCGCGTACGCGACGGGCAGGAGTCGGCCGGCGCGAAGTTCGCCGACTACTTCGACTTCGCCGAGCCGTACCCGAAGCTGCCCTCGCACCGGATCCTGGCCATGTTCCGGGGCGAGAAGGAGGGCGTGCTCGACCTGACCATGGAGCCCGAGGAGGCCGGCGAGGCCGACGCGGTGCCGACCGGGCCGAGCCGCTACGAGGCGGTGATCGCCGGGCGGTTCGGCGTCACCGACAAGGGCCGGCCGGCGGACCGGTGGCTGGCCGACACGGTGCGCTGGGCCTGGCGCACCCGGATCCTCATCCACCTCGGGGCGGACCTGCGGATGCGCCTGTGGCAGGCGGCCGAGGAGGAGGCGGTGCGGGTCTTCGCCACCAACCTGCGGGACCTGCTGCTCGCCGCGCCGGCCGGCACCCGGCCCACCATGGGCCTGGACCCGGGCCTGCGTACCGGGGTGAAGGTCGCCGTCGTGGACGCCACCGGAAAGGTGGTCGCCACCGACACGATCTACCCGCACGAGCCGCGCCGGCAGTGGGACGCCTCGATCGAGACCCTCGCCCGGCTGGCCGGGGCGCACGGCGTCGAACTGGTCGCCATCGGCAACGGCACCGCCAGCCGGGAGACCGACCGGCTCGCCGGCGAGCTGATGAAGCGCCACCCGCAGCTCGACCTCACGAAGGTGGTGGTCTCCGAGGCCGGCGCGTCGGTCTACTCCGCCTCCGCGTACGCCTCCCAGGAGCTGCCCGGGCTGGACGTCTCGCTGCGCGGCGCGGTCTCCATCGCCCGCCGCCTCCAGGACCCGCTCGCCGAGCTGGTCAAGATCGATCCGCGCTCGATCGGGGTCGGCCAGTACCAGCACGACCTGTCGGAGGTGAAACTCTCCCGGTCGCTGGACGCGGTCGTGGAGGACTGCGTCAACGCGGTCGGCGTCGACGTCAACACCGCCTCCGCGCCGCTGCTGACCCGGGTCTCGGGCATCGGCGCCGGGCTGGCGGAGAACATCGTGCTGCACCGCGACGCCAACGGCCCGTTCCGCACCCGCGCGGAGCTGAAGAAGGTCGCCCGGCTCGGGCCGAAGGCCTTCGAGCAGTGCGCGGGCTTCCTGCGCATCCCCGGCGGCGACGACCCGCTGGACTCCTCCAGCGTGCACCCCGAGGCGTACCCGGTGGTGCGTCGGATCCTGTCCACCACCGGGCAGGACCTGCGGTCGCTGATCGGCAGGAGTGCCATCCTGCGGGGGCTGCGGGCCACCGACTTCGTCGACGACACCTTCGGCCTGCCCACCGTCACCGACATCCTCGCCGAGCTGGAGAAGCCGGGCCGCGACCCGCGGCCGGAGTTCCGCACCGCCACCTTCGTCGAGGGGGTGGAGAAGATCGGCGACCTGGTGCCCGGCATGGTGCTGGAGGGCGTGGTGACCAACGTGGCCGCGTTCGGC
The DNA here is from genome assembly GCF_036906775.1 of Micromonospora sp. CPCC 205561. Classification (NCBI taxonomy): domain Bacteria; kingdom Bacillati; phylum Actinomycetota; class Actinomycetes; order Micromonosporales; family Micromonosporaceae; genus Micromonospora; species Micromonospora sp. CPCC 205561. The sequence continues at coordinate 5,857 of NZ_JBAKHV010000101.1, forward strand.
GCCTTCGTGGACGTCGGCGTGCACCAGGACGGGCTCGTGCACGTCTCGGCCATGTCCCGCAACTTCGTCAAGGACCCGCGCGAGGTGGTCAAGTCCGGCGACGTGGTCCGGGTCAAGGTGCTCGACGTCGACGTGCCCCGCAAGCGGATCTCGCTCACCCTGCGGCTCGAGGACGAGGCGGAGCCGGGTGCCGGACGCGGCGGCCCGGACGGCGGTCGCCGCGAGCGCGGCGCCCCCGCGGGCCAGGCCGGTAGGGGCGGTCGCGGCGGCCAGGGCGGCCAGGTTGGTCAGGGCGGCCAGGGCGGCGGACGCGGCGACCGGGGTGCCCAGGGCGACGGCCGCAGCGGCGGGCGGGGTGGCGCGCAGCGGCAGGGCCGTGGCGGGTCAGGGCCCGCGCCGGCGAACGACGCCATGGCGGAGGCGCTGCGCCGGGCCGGACTGGCCTGACGTCACGCCGGTCCGCGAGCCGGTTCGGACACGTGCCGGCGGGTCCCGGCAGGCACCCCGCGGGACGCTGTCGAGCTGATGTCGCAGACGACTCGGGCCACCGCCGATGTCGCAGACGACTCGGCTCGACAGCGTCGCGCGCCCGCCTGCCCGGCGAGCGCCAGCACGGCCACCTCGCGCCGCGCCGCGACGCCGGTGGACGACCCGGAACCGGACGGGGGCTCGGCCTGGTGCTCATCCCGCCGACCGCGAGTGGTCGGGCGGCGGGCAGCGGGCGGCGGGGCGTAGCGTCGCGGTCGTGGATGAGGGCGACGGCCTGGAGTGGCGGGAGCGGCAGCGGCGGGCGGTGCGGGCGCACGCGGCCGCCGACGAGCGGCGGCGGGCCGCCGAGCAAACCGAGGCGGCGGAGCTCGTCGCCTGGTTCGTCGCCGAGGCGACGCGGCGCGGGCTGCCGCCGGAGCGGTTGACCGCCCGGGGCGTCGACGGACGCGGGAGCTACCGGACGAGGTTGCGCGGCTGGTACGTCGACCGGGCGCGCACCCGGGCCGTCGACGTCGACGGGCGGTTCCACCTGCTGACGGTGGCGGGCGGCGTGCGCGCCCGGCTGTTCGGGGCCGAGCCGCAGCCCGGTCCGCCGCCGCTCGTGGTCGGCGCGGGTGGCCGGGACGGCGAGTCCATCCCGCTGCGCACGCTGCTGGCCCGCCGGCTGGCCGCCGGCGACGCGGCGCCCTGAGCGGGGTCAGCGGGCGGCGTCGCCGGCCCGGGGCTCCCCGCCCGCCCCGTCGGGGGGCCCCGGCGCCCCCACCAGGACTG
>NZ_JBAKHV010000102.1:0-6572 GCF_036906775.1 Micromonospora sp. CPCC 205561
CACCCGGCGCGTCGCTGCCCGGCTCGTCGGCGCCCGGCGCGTTCCTGCTGGCGCGCCGGTGCGGTCGCGGTGCTGGGGCCCCTCGCCGTCGGCCGTCGCGCTCGGGGCGGGCCCGGGCCGGGACAGGCCACCGACCGCGTGGGGCCGGTCGCCGCGCGGGCGGGTCGGGCCGCTCGGGCGGGTCGGAGCGGCGGCCGGACCCGTCGGGCGGCCGAGGCGGCACGGGCGGAGCCGGTCCGGAGACCGCCGCGCGGGACGCCGGCCACGGCGTGCGCGCGCCGGGCGTTGGCCACGGCGTGCGGGGGGCCGGGGCGGACCTCTCCCACGATCCAAGCTAACAGCCGCCGGTCGCGGCCGGTATCGGGCGCCCGACCGAGTGCGCCGGCCGGTGGTGGCTGACTAGGTTCGCCCGATGCCAGTCGAAGAAGTGACCGCCTCCGCCGCCGGTACCTGGATGCTCGGCGACCGCGTGGTGCGCCGGATGGGGTTCGGTTCCATGCGGCTCACCGTCGATCCGGACCGGGGGCGCGCGATCCGCGTCCTGCGCCGGGCGGTGGAGCTCGGCGTGAACCACATCGACACCGCCGCCTTCTACGTGTCGCCGGGCGGGCCGCTCGGCGTCGGCACCGGATCGCCCCGGTACGCCACCGAACTGATCCGCGAGGCGCTCGCGCCGTACCCGGAGGACCTCGTCGTCGCCACGAAGGTCGGGCCGTCGTTCGACGAGGCGACCCGGCACCGGGAACTGACCCCGGCGGAACTGCGCCGGGAGGTGGAGGAGAACCTGCGCCGGCTGGGCCGGGACCACCTGGACGTGGTGAACCTGCGGATCGTCCGGCGCCCGGGGCGGGACTCGGTGGTGGAGCGCCTCGCCGCGCTGGCCGAGCTGCGTGACGCCGGGATGATCCGGCACCTCGGCCTGTCCAACGTACGGGTGGACCACCTGGACGAGGCGCGGGACGTCGCGCCGGTGGTCTGCGTGCAGAACGCGTACGCCCTGGAGGTGAACCGCTGGGCCGACGAGTTGCTGCGGGTCTGCGGCGAGCGTGGGATCGCGTTCGTGCCGTTCTTCGCCATCGCGGGCGCCGGGCGGGAGGCCGGTGCGAACGGCGACCACGACGACGCCGTGCGGGCGGTGGCGCGCGCCCACGGCGCGACCCCGCACCAGATCCGCCTGGCCTGGACGCTGCACCGGGGGCCGCACGTGCTGGCCATCCCCGGCACCGGCGACCCGGAGCACCTGGCGCAGAACGTGGCGGCGGGCGCGATCCGGCTCTCCCCCGACGAGCTGGCCCGCCTCGGTTGACGGGCGGGCCCGCCCGGCCCGACGGGGGACGGCCCGCCGGACGCCGGGCCGCACCGGCGCCGGCTCAACGGCCGGCGAGGAAGGCGAGCGCCCGCCGCCAGGTCTGCGCGGCGGCCACCGGATCGTGGTCGGGCAGCTCCGGATCGGTGTAGAGGTGGCCGACCCCGGGATAGCGGTGGACGCTCATTTCGGCCCCGGCCGCGGTCATCGCCCGCCGCCACCGGCCGAACTCGGGCTCCGGGGGATAGTCGTCCGGGTCGGCCATGTGCAGTTGCACCGGCAGGCCCGGACGGACCGCCTCCGGTGCGCCGCCGGCGCCGTGCAACAGCAGCAGCGCGGCGGCCTCGGGGCGCTCGGCCAGCAGCGCGCCCGCCACCCCGGCGCCCAGGGAGAACCCGGCCAGCACCGCGTCGGGCGGCGCCGCGCGCAACGCGGCCCGGGCCCGGCCCGTCACGGCCGCCTCACCGACCCGGTCGAGCAGTGCGAAGCCCTCCTCGATCGTCTCCACGGCCGGCGCGTCGTAGAGGTCGGGGGTGACGACGTGGTGGCCGGCGGCGCGCAGCCGGTCGGCGGCGGCCAGCACGGCGGGTCGCAGCCCGTAGACGGAATGAAACAGCACGACGTGTCCCATGCCGGCATCCTGCCCGACGCGGGTGACAGTCCCGGGCCCGGCGGGCGCGGCGCCGATCGGCACCGGGTGGCGCCGGTCAGCGCAGCGACTCCAGCCGGCGCACCAGTTCCGCCGGCCCCGGCATCGCGGCGATCTCGGCGCCGACGCGGCGCGCCGCGTCGCGCAACGCGACGTCGGTGACGAGCCGGGTCAGGGCGTCGGCGGTGACGTCGCGGGCCCGCAGGGCGATGCCGGCCCCGCAGGCGGCCACCAGCTCGGCGTTGTGCCGCCGGTCGCCCGCCCCGACCGTCGCCAGCTGCGGCACCCCGGCCGTGAGCGCGGCGTAGACACTGCCCGCGCCGCCGTGGTGCACCAGCGCCGCGCTCGCCGCCAGGGCCGCCGGGATCGGGATCCAGTCGACGGTACGCACGTTGCCGGGCAACCCGCGGCGCGCCAGCCGGGCGGTCGGCCGGACCAGGACGAACTCGGCGTCGACCCGGTCGGCGACGGCGACCACCGCCGGCATCGGCCCGGCACTGCCGGGGCCGGCGACGGTGCTGCGGCTGACCAGCACCCGAGGCCGCTCCCCCGGTTCGCGCAGCCAGTCCGGCAGCCCGCCGTCGCCCAAGTCGGTGCCGTAGCGCATGGGCCAGCCGTCCTGGCTCAGCACGCTGGGCGGGGCGACGGCGATCGCGGCGGCCGGGGGCGGCAGGTCGGTCAGGCCGTGCCGGCGCAGGGCGGGACCCAGCCGGGCCAGGGTGGCGCGGGCCAGCTCGCGGCCGTCGAAGAGGGCGTTCTCCTGGCGTACGGCGGGCACCCCGAGGATCGCGGCGGCGAGCGCCCCGGCCACCGCGAACGGTTCGTGGATCACCAGGTCGGGCCGCCATTCGCGGCCCACCGCCAGCACCCCGTCGGCGAGCTGGTCGTTGACCGCGCCGAAGAGCAGCCCGGCGCCCCGGGTGCCGGCGGTGCCGGCAAGCTCGGAGCGGGCGACCAGCGGGTGCCGCAGCATGACGCCGCGGGCGATCCGTCCGAAGTCGAACGCCGGCGCGACGTCGCGCACCGGCAGCCCCGACCGCACCGCCCGCAGGGCGTCGGCGGCGGTGGCGACGAGCACCTCGTGCCCCGCCTCGCGCAGCGCGCCGGCCAGCGGCAGCAGCGGCAGGACGTGCCCGGTCAACGGCGCGGAGACCACCAGCACTCGCACGGTGCCGATGCTAGCCGCCGCCAGCTTCCCCGTGGGGGCCGCCGGTCGCGGAACCGGCCGGCGGCGCGCCTCGACCGGCGGTCGGGGGTAGGGTCCGGCTGCGGCCGCGGAACTCGGCCACCACCTCGCCGTCGTCGCGGGTGACGGTGACGTCGTAGATGCCGCTGCGGCCGTACCGGGTGCGCTCGGTGGCGCGGGCGGTGAGCAGGTCGCCCTCGCGGGCGGGACGCACGAAGGTGATGTCTCCTCCGGCGGCGACGGTGGCCGGGCCGTGGCTGTTGCAGGCCAGCGCGAAGGCGGTGTCGGCGAGCAGGAAGACGAAGCCGCCGTGGGCGATGGCGTGGCCGTTGACCATCGCCCCGGTCACCCGCATCCGGGCCACCGCCGCGCCGTCGGCGGCGTCCACCAGCTCGATGCCGAGCCCCCGGGAGGCGACGTCGGCGGCGAACATGTCGTACGCCGCGTTGCGCCCGCCCACCTCGGCCGCCGCGCCGCTGCTCGGCGATCCGCCCGGGCCCGCCCGTCGGCCGCCCGTCCCGCCGGGACCGCCCACCTCGACCGCCACGCTCACCCCGCTCGTGTTCCCGACCGGACCGGCCGGCACGCGGCGCGGCCCCAACCACGGCGCGACGCCGCATCCCACCAGCACCCGACGCCGGACCATGCCGAGCGGAGCCGTTCCGCCCACCGGTCCCGGTACCGTACGCCGGCCCGGCAGCGGCACCGTAGGCGCCCGTGCGCCCGTGCGGCGGCGTGGCGGCATGGCGGCGTGGCGGCGTGGCAGTGCGGCCGGCGCCGGGCCGGGGGCGCGGCGGCGACTCACGGGTTCTGCGGGTCCAGGTCGCGTTCGCGCAGCAGGGCGTCGAGCTTGGCCTCGATCCGCTCGTCGGACTCCCGGGACTGCGAGGAGCCCCAGTAGTAGAAGAGGGCCAGGCCCGCCGCCTGCCAGATCAGCTGGAGGAACTCGGACTGCCAGTTCTCGAACGTGGAGGCGAGGAACTGGGGCAGGAAGTCGCCCCACGCGAAGGGCTCGCCGTGCTGGCTCGCCTCGTTGCGCTGCGCCAGGGCCTGGAAGACGAACTGCCCGATCCAGGAGACCAGGAACAGCGCCCCGGTGACCAGACCGAAGGCGTACGCCCGTGGCCATCTCGGCTTGCGCAACGGCGGCCCCTCGGCCCGACGGCGCGAGCGCCCGCCGGCAGGCGTGGAGCCGGACGGACGCGCGGCGGAAGTCGTGGTGGTGTCGGCCATGACGATTCCCTTCTCGACGAAGCCCTGGGCACGGCTGTGCCCAGGGACAATAGGGATGAAACGACGGCCCGGCGTGGCGGGCGCGGCCCACCGCTTCCGCCAATGTCCAGCTGTTGCAAATTTGTGGCAGCAGCTCTGGACGCCGCCGAGCTGACGTAACTAGTTTGATCCGCATGAGTCCTTACATCGCCGACGCCGCCGCCTGGCAGGAGAGCTGGGACCGTCAACAGGAGGCGTACCTGCCCGACCGCGAGCACCGCCTCGCCGCCATGCTGGACGCGGTGGACGCGGTCCACGACGACGACCGGCTCCGGCTGCTCGACCTGGCGGGCGGCACGGGCACCATCTCCGACCGGGCGCTGCGCCGCTTCCCGCACGCGGAGATCACCCTGGTGGACCTCGATCCGGCGCTGCTCGCCCTCGCCCACGCCTCGCTCGGCGACCGCGTCACCATCGTCACCGCCGACCTGTGCCGGCCCGACTGGCACGCCGCGCTCCCCCACCGCGATTACGACGCCGTCCTCACCGCCACCGCGCTGCACTGGCTGCCGGCCGAGCGGCTGGAACGGCTCTACGCCGAGCTGCGCGAACTGCTGCGACCCGGCGGGATCCTGGTCAACGCCGACCACATGCAGGACGACACGCTGCCGAAACTCAGCAAGCGCCTGCTCGACCGGGCCCGGGACCGGCGGACGGCCCGGTACGCCGCCGGCGCCGCGCTCTCCTGGGCGGACTGGTGGCAGCGGGCGGAGGCCGACCCGGCCCTGGCCCCGCTCGTCGCGCGACGGCGCGCCATCTACCCGGGCGGGCACAGTCCGGAGTGGAACCCCCCGGTCTCCTGGCACCTGTCCGCGCTGACCGCCGCCGGATTCGCCGAGGTCGGCACGGTGTGGCGGGGCGGCGCCGACGCGGCGGTCGCCGGGGTGCGCTGACGGGTCCGCCGCGACGACCGGACCGCCGCCGCGACCGGCGTTAGGCTGGGCACCGCGCACCGAGGTCCCGCCCGTGGCACCGGTGGGGAGGAGCGGTGACAGGACCGGACCGGCGGGTCGATCCCGACGTCGACCTGCGCGTCGATCCCGACGTCGACCTGCGCGTACCCGCCGACCGGGGCGAGCTGGCCGCCCGCCCGGGCGCCGTGCTCGGGGCGGTCGCCGCCGGCGGGGCGCTGGGCGCCCTGGCCCGGGCCGGTCTACAGCACGCCTTCCCGTACGGCCCGGCGGGCTTCCCGTGGGCGACCTTCGTCGTCAACCTGACGGGGTGCCTCCTGATCGGCGTCCTGATGGCGGCACTGGACCGGTCCGGCGGCCGGTGGCCGCTGCTGCGCCCGTTCCTCGGCGTGGGGGTGCTCGGCGGCTACACCACCTTCGCCACGTACGCGGTGGACGTCCGGCTGGCCCTCGACGCCGGCGCACCGGAGGTGGCCCTGGGCCATCTGGCCGCGACGCTGCTCGGCGCGCTGGTCGCGGTCTGGCTCGGCGACGCCCTCGCCGGCCGGCTGCTCGACCGTACGGCGTCCCCGCCCGCCGTGCGGTCCGCGCCCGGGGACCGCAGCCGGGACCACCGCGCCCCCGCGGCCGGCGCGCCGGATGCCGACGGCCCGGGCGCCGGTCGGCCGGAGCACGGGGCCGGCCGGTGACCGTCCTGCTGATCGCGCTCGGCGCGGCCGTCGGCGCGCCCCTGCGCTACCTCACGGACCGGGCGGTGCAGGCCCGGCTCGGCGGCGCCTTCCCGTGGGGAACGCTGACCGTCAACGTGGCCGGGTCGCTGCTGCTGGGCCTGCTGATCGGCCTGCCCGTCGGCCCCGCCGCCGACGCGCTGCTCGGCACCGGCTTCTGCGGCGCGCTGAGCACGTACTCCACCTTCGGCCACGAGACGCTGCGGCTGGCGCGTCGGGGCAGCCCCTCGCGCGCCCTGGCCAACGTGCTGGTCAGCGTGGCCGCCGGCCTCGCCGCCGCCACCGCCGGCTGCGCCGTGGCCAAGGCCATCGCCGGCTGACCACCACCCCGCCCTTCGCGCCGCCCCGGCCGCAGCCGCCGCCCCTGCCCCGGCCGCCGCCCGCGATCTTGCACTTTGCGCCCTCGGTCCGCCGCTTTCGTCCGGATTCCCGGGGCGGTAAGTGCAAGATCGCGGGGGCGGGGCGGGAGGGGCGGGAGGGGCGGGAAGGGGGTGGGGGGCGGGGGTGGGGGGTGGGGGCG
>NZ_JBAKHV010000103.1:0-6374 GCF_036906775.1 Micromonospora sp. CPCC 205561
CCCGGAAGTTCACCCCGGCCGCCCGCACGGCGATGCGCACCTGGCCCGCGTCCAGGGCGACGGGCGTGGCACGAACCGGCCCGATCCCGTCCAGGGTGCCGGGAGTGACGGGGGCGAGGTGCCACGGCCCGGGCGGCGGGGCCAGCTCGTCACCCACCGGCCGCACCAGCCTCGGCACGAGGGTCCGCTCGCCCCGCACGGCGAGCTGGCCGCCGGAGGCCGACGGGTCGACGGCGGCGCCGGCCAGCACGGCGAGGGTCGCGGGGGTCAGCCCGCCGTCGACGTCGGCGAGGACGATCCGGCCCGGGTGCTCCGACTGCGCCGAGCGCAGCAGGCCCCAGACCGCCGCGGCTGCCAGGTCGGTGACCTGGTCGTCGTCGCCGGCGGCCACCGCGCCCCGGGTCACCACCACGAGCTTCGTGTCCGCCAGCGGCTCGGCGGCGAGCCAGGCCCGCAGCACGTCCAGGACGGAGTTGGTGACCGCTCGCACGGCCTCCGGCACGGTGGCGCCGGGCTCGCCGGCCGGCACCGTCAGCAGCACCTGCCGGGCCGTCGCCCCGCCCGCCGCCAGCGCCGCCACGTCCGCGAAGACCGGCACCTGCGGCAGCGCCTCCGTGGCCGGCCGGCCCAGCGCGGCCCACCCCGGAAGGTCGTCGACGCCCGCGATCTCGTCGGGCTGCCAGGCCACCTCGAACAGCGAGCGGGCGGGGGCGCCCCGGCTCGCCGTCCCGGTCATCTCCCGCAGCACCAGGGAGTCCACCGACACGACCGGCGCGCCCGTACCGTCGCAGGCAACCAGCCGCACCCCGGACCCGTCCCGCGTCAACCGCACCCGCAGCGCCCTGGCTCCCGAGGCGTGCACCTGCACACCCTCGAACGCGAACGGCACGCGCGGCCCGCCCGTCGCCTCCGCCGCCAGCAGCAGCGCCACGGGGTGCAGCGCGGCGTCCAGCAGCGCCGGGTGCACCCCGAACGCGCTCGCGTCTCCGGCCGCCCCGTCCGGCAGCGCCACCTCGGCGAACGCCTCACCGCCGGCCGTCCAGGCACGCCGCACGCCCTGGAACACCGGCCCGTACGACAGGCCGTGCTCCGCCAACGCCGGGTACCACCCGGTCAGGTCCACCTCGCTGGCACCCGGCGGCGGCCACGCGCCGACGCCCGGATCGTCGGCCGACACCGGTTCGAGCAGGCCGTCGGCGTGCCGCGTCCACTCGGTGTCGTCGTCCTCCTCTTGCTGGGAGTACACGGACACCGAGCGGACGGCGGAGCCGTCTGCCGCGCCGACGCGCACCTGCACGCGTACCGCACCGGACTCCGGCAGCACCAGCGGCGCCGCCACGGTCAGCTCCCGTACCCGCGACGCGCCCACCTCGTCGCCGGCGCGCACCGCCAGCTCCACCAGCGCGGTGCCCGGCACCACCACGGCGCCGCCGACCACGTGGTCCACCAGCCACGGGTGCGTCGACACCGACAGCCGGCCGGTCAGCACCACCTCGTCGTCGCCGGCGAGACGCACCGCCGCGCCGAGCAGCGGGTGCCCCGCCACGCCCAGTCCGGCACCCGACACGTCGCCGACCCGCCACGGCAGCACCTCGGGCCAGAACCGCTCCCGCTGGAAGGCGTACGTGGGCAGGTCGACCCGGCGCGCGGCGGTGTCGGTGAACCACTCCTGCCAGGTGACCGGCACCCCGTGCACGTGCAGCTCGGCCAGCGCCGCCAGCAGCGCCTGCGCCTCCGGCCGGTCCCGGCGCTGGACGGCGACGGCCAGCACGTCGTCGTCGGGCAGGACGTCGGCCGCCATCGCGGTCAGCACGCTCTGCGGGCCGATCTCCAGGAACGTGTCGACCCCGGCGGCGCGCAGCGCGGCGAGCCCGTCGGCGTGGCGCACCGCCTCGCGGACGTGCCGCACCCAGTACTCCGGGGTGCGGATCTCCTCGGTGTCGGCGAGCGCCCCGGTCAGGTTCGACACGATCGGCAGCGCGGGCGCGGCGAAGGTGAGCCGATCGACGATGCCGCGGAAGCGCTCCAGCACCGGCTCCATCAGCGGGCTGTGGAACGCGTGGCTCACCGTCAGCCGGCGGGTACGCACCCCCCGGTCCCGCCAGACCCGCTCGACCTCGTCCAGGGCCGCGACGGCACCGGAGACGACGACGGCGGTCGGGCCGTTCACGGCCGCGACGCCCACCCGGTCGGTCAGCCCGGCGATCGACTCCGCCACCGCGGCCTCGTCGGCGGCCACGGCGAGCATGCCCCCGCCGGCCGGCAGCGCCTGCATCAACCGTCCCCGCGCCGCCACCAGCAGACAGGCGTCCTGGAGGGACAGCACCCCGGCCACGTGCGCCGCGGCGATCTCGCCGATCGAGTGCCCGCCCACGAAGTCCGGCGCGACGCCGAACGACTCCACCAGCCGGAACAGCGCCACCTCGACCGCGAACAGCCCGGCCTGGGTGAACGCGGTCTGGTCCAGCAGCTCCGCCTCGGCGGAGCCCTCGGGCGCGAACAGCACCTCCTTGAGCGGGCGCGGCAGCAGCCGGTCCAGGTGCCCGCAGGCCTCGTCGAGGGCGGCGGCGAAGACGGGGAACTCGACGTACAGCTCCCGGCCCATGCCGGCGCGCTGCGCGCCCTGGCCGGAGAAGAGCACCGCCAGCGGGCCCCGGTCCCCGGCCTGGCCCGTGACGACCGTGCCCGACGGCTCTCCCGCCGCCAGGGCATCGAGGCCCGCAGACAGACCCGCGCGGTCCTCGGCGAGCACCACGGCGCGCCGGTCGAGCGTCGAGCGGGACACCACCGACGACCAGGCCACGTCGAGCGGACGCGGCTCGTCGTCATCGCCGAGCCAGCGGGCCCACCGGTCGGCCTGCGCGGACATCGCGGCCGGCTGCGCGGCGGAGAGCAGCACCGGCGCGACGGTCAGCCGACGGGGCGGGGCGGCCTCCTCGGTGGCCGGGTCGGGGGCCGGCGCCTGCTCCAGGATCAGGTGGGCGTTCGTGCCGCTCATGCCGAAGGACGACACGGCGGCCCTGCGGACGTGGTCGCCACCCGCCCAGGGGCGCGCCTCCTCCAGCAGGGACACGGCCCCCGTCGACCAGTCGATGTGCGGGGACGGCCGGGCGACGTGCAGGGTGGGCGGCAGCACGCCGTGCCGCATCGCCATCACCATCTTGATGACGCCGCCGGCGCCGGCGGCGGCCTGCGGGTGACCGATGTTCGACTTGAGCGAACCCAGCCACAGCGGCCGCTCGGCGGGCCGTCCCTGGCCGTACGTGGCCAGCAGCGCCTGCGCCTCGATCGGATCGCCGAGCCGGGTGCCCGTGCCGTGCGCCTCGACGGCGTCCACGTCGGCCGGGCTGAGCCGGGCGTTCTCCAGCGCCTGCCGGATCACCCGCTGCTGCGAGGGACCGTTGGGGGCGGTGAGGCCGCTGCTGGCGCCGTCCTGGTTGACGGCGCTGCCCCGGATCACGGCCAGGACCCGGTGGCCGTTGCGCCGGGCGTCGGAGAGCTTCTCGACGAGCAGCATGGCGACGCCCTCGGACCAGCCGGTCCCGTCGGCGTCGGCCGAGAACGCCTTGCACCGACCGTCGGAGGCGAGCCCCCGCTGGCGGGAGAACTCGACGAAGGCGCCGGGCGTGGCCAGCACGGTGACGCCACCGGCCACGGCGAGGGAGCACTCGCCGTCGCGCAGGGCCTGACCGGCGAGGTGCAGCGCGACCAGGGAGGAGGAGCAGGCGGTGTCGATCGTGACGGCCGGCCCCTCCAGCCCGAAGGAGTACGCCAGCCGCCCGGACATGACGCTGGCGGCGGTGCCGGTGAGGACGTAGCCCTCCGTGCCCTCGGGCAGTTGCCGCAGCACGGACGTGTAGTCCTGCCCCGCGGTGCCGACGAACACCCCGGTACGGCTGCCCCGCACCGACGTGGCGTCGATGCCGGCCCGCTCGAAGACCTCCCAGGTCACCTCGAGCAGGAGCCGCTGCTGCGGATCCATGGCCAGCGCCTCGCGCGGCGAGATGCCGAACAGGGTCGGGTCGAACAGGCCGGCGTCGCGCAGGAAGCCGCCCCGGTTGCTGTAGGTGGTGCCGGGGTGGTCCGGGTCGGGGTCGTAGAGCCCGTCGAGGTCCCAGCCCCGGTCGTCGGGGAACGTGCCGGTAGCGTCCACCCCGCCCGCGACCAGCTCCCAGAGGTCCTCCGGCGAGGCGACCCCGCCGGGGAACCGGCAGGCCATGCCGACGATCGCGATCGGCTCGGCGTCCTCGTTCTCCAGCTCGGTCAGGCGCCGGCGCGCCAGGCGGAGCTCGGAGGTCACCCACTTCAGGTGTTCGAGGAGCTTGTCTTCGTCCGCCATGACCCACCCGCCCAGAGCTTGCTATCGATCGGAATCTGTCGATTCGTTGACCACACCACCGCCGACGGACCGGCTTCGTGCACAGGTGGGTGGAGACATGGCCGTTCGGCCCACGAACCCGACACCTGTTCCTGATTCCGGTTTGTCGTGCCTGCTCAGGCGCCCGCCACGCCGGGCCGTCCCGCCGACACATGCCCGCCACCGTGACTGGACGGTACTGAGCGCCCATCACGCGCCCAACCCCTAGAGAACCCCTGATCGGCCGGCCCGCGAGGACGTCGCGGGCGGCCCCCGCCGAAGCGGTGACCAGCGACGCGACGGCCGCTCAGGCCGGCTGTCCGGCGACCGCCGGCAGGATGCGGCGCAGTCGCCCCGGAGGCGTCGAGCGGCGGCGCCACTCCCGTGGGTAGCCCACCGAGACCTCTTCGAACCGGACCCCGTCGTACCAGGTGGTGCGCGGGATGTGCAGGTGGCCGTAGACGGCGACGCGGGCGTCGAAGCGGACGTGCCAGTCCGCCGTCGCCTCGGTGCCGCACCACTGCGCGAACTCCGGGTACCGCAGGATCCGGGTGGGTTCGCGGACGAGCGGGAAGTGGTTGACCAGGACGGTGGGCAGCCCCCCGCGTTCCGCGGTGAGCCGGCGTTCGGTCAGAGCCAGTCGCGCCCGGCACCAGGCGTCCCGCGTCGGGTACGGGTCCGGGTGCAGCAGGATCTCGTCGGTGCAGACCACGCCGACCTCGTGCGCCCGGGCCAGGGCCTGCTCCCGGGTGTACGTCCCGGCCGGCCGGAAGGTGTAGTCGTAGAGCAGGAACAGCGGCGCGATCAGGACGGGGTCGTCGCCCTGCGGATCCCAGACGGGGTACGGATCCTCCGGAGTGACCACCCCGAGACCGCGGCACAGTTGCACCAGGTGCTGGTAGCGCGCCTCCCCGCGCAGCTGGATCGGGTCCTCCCGGGGAGTCCACAGCTCGTGGTTGCCGGGGGCCCAGATCACCTTGGCGAACCGGCGGCTGAGCAGTCCCAGCGCCCACTCGACGTCGCCGACGAACTCGCCGACGTCACCGGCGACGATGAGCCAGTCGCCGTCCCGTTCCGGCCGCATCCGCTCGACGATGGCCTTGTTCTCCGCGTGGACCACGTGCAGGTCACTGATGGCGAGCAACTGAGGCAGGCCGGATCCGGCCATGCGGACCTCCCGTCCATCCGGGGTACCGCACGCACCCACATCCGCACCGTTCGCCGCCGTCGGGCATGGCGAGAGGCCTGACGGGCTCTCACCCTACGGAGCCGGGGCCGCACAGGCACACCCCTAGACGGGCCGCGCGGACCCCTAGGCGGCCGCGACCTGGCCGACGCCGGTCAGATCACCGCGTCCCGCACCGTCAGGGACTCCCTGCCGTCCGGTCAGGACTTGCCGAACTCGCGCTGGATGATGTCGAACAGCTCCTCCCGGCTCGCCGACTCCAACTCCGCACCGGCCGCCGAGGCCGGTGCGGTGGCGGCGGGTCGTCCCCGCCACCTGGCCACCAGGTCCTCCAGCCGGCCGATCACCGCGTCGTCGACCTGGTCGCCGGGCAGGCCGCCGAGGAGTTGGTCGAGGCGCTCGATCTCCGCCACGATCGGCAGCGACGGCTGCTCGGGCGCCAGTTCGGCCCGCAGGTGGCCGGCGAGCGCGCTCGGGGTGGGGTGGTCGAAGACGAGGGTGGCGGGCAGCCCGATGCCCGTGCCGGCGGTCAGTCGGTTGCGCAGCTCGACGGCGGTGAGCGAGTCGAAGCCCAGTTCGAGGAAGCCACGGCCGGGCCTGATCCCGCTCGGTGTGGCGTGCCCGAGCACCGCCGCGGCGGTGCTGCGGACCAGGTCGAGCAGGATGCGGTCGCGCTCCGGTCCGGAGGCGGCGGCCAGTCGCTCGCGCAGCGCCGTCGCCGCGCCCCGGTCCTCGCGGCTCGGTGCCTCCTCCCCCTGCCCGGACTGTGCTTCGGGGATGTCGGTGAACAGGCGGCTCGGACGCAACGCCGTGAACGACGGCACGAACCGA
>NZ_JBAKHV010000104.1:0-5885 GCF_036906775.1 Micromonospora sp. CPCC 205561
GGGCCCGGACGTCGGCGCGGCCCTCCGGAGGCCCCGCGACGCGCCGGGCGAAGGCGGCCCGTGCCGCCCGCGGCAGCCGGGCGTACGCGACCTCGCGGACCACCGCGTCGGCCACCGCGTACCGGCCGCCGGCGCGGCGCAGCAGCAGTCCCGCCGAGGCCAGGGCGCGCAGCACCGGCGCGGCCCCGCCGGGCGCCCAGTCGAGCAGGCGCTCCACCGTCGCGGCGGTGACTCCCGCGCCGGCGGTCGCGGCGGCCATCAGCACGGCCCGCCGCGACCCGTCGAGGCGGTCCAGTCGGGCGTCGACCTCCCGGCGCACCGACTCGGGCACGGGCTGCGCCGCGCCGAGCGACGCCACGTACGCGGCGGCCCGTCCCGGGCTGCCGCCGACGAGCGGCAGCAGCCGGGCGACCGTCGCCGCCGACCGGTCCGCCCGGCCGAGCAGGTGGCGCAGCAGCCGGCCGGTCTCCACCGGGCGCAACGGCGGCACCGCCAGCCGGTGCCGCCGGCCGGGCGACCCGGGTGGCACGTCCGCCCACCCGGGGCTGTGCAGGGCCACCACCACCAGCGGCAGCGACCGCGCGGTGGCCGCCGCGAAGAGCAGGTGCAGGAAGCGGCTCAGCGCCGCGGCGGACCGGTCGAGGTCGTCCACCGCCACCACGACCGGCTGCCGGGCGGCGAGCCCCAGGAGCGTCTCCCGCGCCACCTCGGCGCCCCGCGCCGTGCCCCCGGGGCCGGCCGGAGCGGCGAGCAGCGCCTCCAGCGCGTACACCGCCGCGGCCAGGCCGGTGGGCGGCAGCAGCTCCGCGAGGGCAGCGGTGAGCCGTCGCCGTACCGCCGCGGGTGCCTCGGCGGCGCGGAGGCCGGCGACCCCGCGCACCAGGTCCGCCACGGGGGCCAGCGGCTCCGGGAACGGCGGACAGTGCGCGACGCACCAGCGCACCGGCGCCCCGTCCACGGTGTCCACCGCGCGGGTCAGTTCGTGCAGCAGCCGGCTGCGCCCGCTGCCGGCGGGGCCGACCAGTGAGAGCCAGCGGGGGCCGCGCTCCCGGACGGCCCGGACGATCAGGTCGCGCGCGGTCGCCAGTTCCCGGCGCCGCCCGATCAGCGGACCGTCGTGCCGCGCCGGGCCCGGGCGGGCCGGGCCGGTGGCGTGCCACACGTCGACCGGCAGCGCCCTGCCGGCCAGGGCCACCGGCGGCACGCGCCGCTGGTCGACCAGCCCGACGGTGGCCCGGTGGGTGGCCGCGCAGATCGCCACCCCGCCGGGCGGGGCGTACTCCTGCAACCGGGCGGCGGTGGTGATCACGGCGCCGCTGGCCGCGCCGTGCCCGCCGTCGCGCGCCCCGGCGAGTTCCACCAGCGCCTCGCCGGTGGCCACCCCGACCCGGACCCGCAGGCGCGGCGCGCCGGGCAGCGTCCGACGGTCCAGGGCCCGCTGGATCTCCAGCGCCGCCCGCACGGCCCGGTACGCGTCGAACCCGTCGGAGCGGCGGGCGCCGAAGAGTGCCATGACCGCGTCGCCGACGTACTTCTCGACCACCCCGTGCCACCGGTGCAGCACCCCGGCGACCGTGTCGAAGTACGCCCGTTGCAGGGCCCGCACGTCCTCCGGGTCGAGCCGGTCGACGAGCGCGGTCGACCCGACGATGTCGGCGAACAGCACGGTGACCAGGCGTCTCTCCTCCGGCACGGGCCAGCCTGCCGACGGGACCCGGTCCGCTGCGGAGACGGTGGTGGGCATGGGCATCGCACCTGCCTTTCCCCCCGTGGGCTGACGACACCTCGGACACTGTCACCGATGGGCCGACGGGGGATCTGCAGAACGACGTATGTCGGCCGGGCGCAACCTTGCGTCGTGATGTGGACGCGAGGAGTACCGCAGGCGCGAAAGACCCGTGGAGCGGCGCGGGACCTGTGACTAGGCTGCGTGCCATGGCCAGCGATGTGCACGCCGCACCGCTCGTGGGTCGGGCCGAGCTGGTGGCGGCGGTGCGGGCGGCGTTGCTCGACGACGTCGCGCAGGGGCAGACCGCCGCCGTCTTCCTCACCGGCGAGAGTGGCGTGGGCAAGACCCGGCTGCTGGGCGAGGTCGCCGCCCGGTTGCGCGTCGCGGGGGCCGTGGTGCTCACCGGCTCCTGCCTGGACATCGGTGACGCGTCGCCGCTGCACCCGCTGCTGCAGGCGCTGCGTCGCCTCGACGCGACCGGTCCGCCCGCCCGGACCTCCTCGGCGGTCCGCGGGCTGCTGCGGATGTTCGCCGACGAGAGGCCCGGCCCGGACGGCGCCGGGGCGCTGCTGGAGCGGGTCTCCCGCGGGCTGCACCTGATCGCCGAGGGCCGCCCGCTGATGCTCGTGCTCGACGACCTCCAGTGGGCCGACCGCAGCACCCGGCAGCTGCTGCTCTACCTGCTGGCGGGCCTCGGCGACCTGCAACTGTCGGTGCTCGCCGCGGTGCGCGCGGAGTCGTTGCAGGGTGCGCATCCGCTGCGCCGGGTGCTCACCGAGCTGCGCCGGCTGCGTACGGTGCGGGTGCTCGACCTGGCGCCGCTGGACCGGGCGGGCACCGACCGGCTCGCCGCCGCCGTGGTCGGCCGGCCGCTCGCCCCGGAGCCGGCCGAGCTCGTGTGGCGGCGCAGCGGCGGCAACCCGTTCGTGGTGGAGGAGCTCGCCCGCGACCTTCGTGACGGCCGCGACGGGCTCTCCGACACCCTGCGCGAGATCTTCCTGGCCCGGGTGGACGCGCTGCCCCGGCACGCGCACGCCGTGGTGCACGCGATGGCGACCGGGGTCGAGCCGGTGCGGCACTGGCTGCTGGCGCGGGTGGTGCGGCTGCCCGAGGAGGAGCTGATCGAGGCGGTCCGGGCGGCCGTCGCGCATCGGCTGCTGGTGAGCGCGGACGACGGCTACCGGCTGCGGCACCGGCTGGTCGCCGAGGTGCTGGAGCACGAGCTGCTGTCGGCCGAGCGCGCCGCCCTGCACCGCCGCTACGCCGAGGCGCTCACCTCGGCCCCCGCGGAGCTGCACCAGGCGCGCCTGGCCCACCACTGGCGGCTGGCCGGCGAGCCCGCCCGGGCGCTGCCGGCGGCGGTGGCCGCGGCCCGCGAGGCCGAGCGGCTGCACGGCTACGCCGAGGCGCACCGGCACTGGTCGGCCGCGTTGCAGCTGGCCGGCTCCCCCGGCGTGGCGGCGCCCGAGGTGGACCGGGTCACCCTGCTGGAGCACGCCGCCGAGGCCGCCCACCACTGCGGCGAGCACGCCCGCGCGCTGACGTTGCTGGAGGAGCTGGCCGGCGCCGGCGTCGACCCGTCGGCCTGTGCGCTGCGCATCCGGCGGGCCCGCTACCTGGCGGCGGCGGGCCGCTCGGCGCCGGCGGAGGCGGAGTACCGGCGGGCCCTGGAGGCCGCCGACTGCACGCCCCGGGAACGGGCCACCGCCGCCGCGCACCTGGCCGAGCTGCTGCTGCACCTCGGGAGGTACGCCGACGCCGGCCGGCGGGCCCGCGAGGCACTGGAGCTCTCCGCCGACGCGCCGGGATCCGCGTCGGAGGTGGTGCTGGCCAGCGCGGCGCTCGGCTTCTCCGAGGCGTACCTGGAGGATCCCGACGCCGGGCTGGCGGTGATGCGCCGGGCGCTGGAGACCGCCGAGCGCTCCGGTCGCCCGGAGGACGTGGCGTGCGCGTACCTGCACCTGGCCGAGTTGCTGACCGGCCCGCTGAACGTCCTGGAGGAGGGGGTCGTGGTGGCCCGTCGGGGCGCCGAGCGGGTGGCCCAGCTCGGCCTGGGCCGCACGTACGAGACCCGGCTGCTGGCCATCGCCACCAACGGGCTGTTCCGGGTCGGCCAGTGGGCCGAGGCGGAGAAGGTCGTCGCGGCGGCCCTGCGGCACCGCCCCTCCGGCGCGGACGCGGTGGAGCTGCTGCTGGCGCGCTGCCGGCTGTCGGTGGGGTACGGCGACGTCGAGGCCGCCGCGCGCGATCTCGACGCGGTGGCCACGGTGCTCGCCGGCGGCGGGGGGCGGCACGTGTTGCCGCTGCTGACCCTGCGGGCGGGGCTGGCGATGTGGCAGGGCCGGCACGACCTGGCCCGCCAGGCGGTGCAGCGCGGCCTGACCGAGAGCCGCTCCGACGACGTGGGTCTGCTCGCCACGCTGGTGTGGCACGGCCTGCGGGCCGAGGCCGAGGCGCACGCCAGCCGCACCGTCGCCGTCGACCGGACCGCCGTGCGGCGGCTGCGGGAGGTCACCGACCGGGTCGCCCGAAAGAGCGCCGACGCGGCCCGCCCGGTGCGCGAGGTGGTCGACGGGTTCCTGGGGCTCTGCGCCGCCGAGGTGAGTCGCCTCGACGGCAGCGATCCCGAGCTGTGGGCCCGTTCGGTAACGCAGTGGGACCGCCGCCACCACCCCTACCCGGCGGCCTACTCCCGGCTGCGGCAGGCGGAGGCGCTGCTGGCCCGGCGCAGCCGCAGCGCCACGGCGGCCAAGCTGCTGCGGCAGGCGTACGAGATGGCGCAGGGCCTCGGCGCGGTGCCGCTGACCTCGGAGATCCGTACCCTCGCGGGGCGGGCCCGGGTGCCACTGGAGGAACGCCGGGTCGGCGGCGGCCCGGTCGCCGGGCCGGACGGGGACGAGCTGGCCGCGCTGACGGCCCGCGAGCGCGAGGTGCTCGCCTCGGTCGCCGAGGGACTGACCAACCGGGAGATCGGCCAGCGGCTGTTCATCAGCGAGCGCACCATCGGCGTGCACGTCTCGCACATCTTCGACAAGCTCCAGGTCCGCACCCGCGTGCAGGCCAGCGCGATCTTCCTACGCAACCACCCCGGCTGACGCGCGGTACGGATACGTCGTTCTACTGATCCGGCCGACCGTCGACGGCTGGCAGTCTGGGCTGCGTCGCGGACGGCCCGGGTTGCCGGGAACCTCTGGAGGAGCAATGACGGAACCGGTGTGGGGGCCCGTGCATCGGGACATCGTCGACCTGCTCGCCGACCACCCCGCGGACGTGCCGGCGGTGGTCGACCACCTCACCAAGCTCCAGGACATGCTCGTCCGGCTGCCCCCGCTGGCGGCGAGCTGCCCGCTGGCCGACTTCAACGGGCTGTACCTGACGATCACCGAGAACGTGCTGAACGGGCTCTACGACGACCGCTTCGCCGACCCGGTGTTCCTGTCCCGCCTGGACGTGGAGTTCGCCGCCCGCTACTTCGACGCGATGCGGCTGTGGACCGACTCCAGCCCCGGCACGCCGAAGGCGTGGGCCTGCCTGTTCGAGCGGATGCGTGGCCCGGACGCGCGCCCGCTGCCGTCCGCGGCCGCCGGGGTGAACGCGCACATCAACTTCGACCTGCCGTTCGCGCTGGTGACCACGTTCGACAGCCTCGAGTCGGAGCCCGTGGACGGCACCGACCAGCACCGCGACTACCTGGAGATCAACAACATCTTCGCGGACAGGATCCCCGGCCTGCGGCGCGGCTACCTGGAGCGGTGGCAGCTGCTCATCGACATGCTCAACGGCGACATCGACGACTGGTACCAGGGGGAACTGGTCGAATACACCCGCGACGTCGCCTGGCGCAACGCGCAGAAGATTTGGCGGTGCCGGTACGACCCGGCCGCCCACGAGTGTGAGCGCGCGCGGCTGGACGACACGGCCGCGGCGCTCGGCCGGCTGCTGCTGTCGCCCCTCGGGGCGTTCCTGCAGTAGCCGGGACGGGGGTCCCCGCGCTCCGCACCGGCACCCGGCGGAGCGCGGGGACGCGTCCGCCCGGTCGTCGCGCCGCCGTCCGCCGTGCACCGGCGGTCGGGGGACGGGCCCGCGGTGCCCGGGGCCGCCGGGGGTGGCGGGCGTGGAGGAAGGGGCCGGCCGGCGCGCGGGCCCGTCCCCCGAC
>NZ_JBAKHV010000105.1:0-5833 GCF_036906775.1 Micromonospora sp. CPCC 205561
CTCCCACGAAACCTCCAGCAACAACCGCTGCTGCGGATCCATCGCCAACGCCTCGCGCGGCGAAATACCGAAGAAACCGGCATCAAACTCCGCCGCCTCGTAGAGGAAGGCGCCGCTGCGGACGTAGGAGGTGCCGGTGGAATAGGGGTCGGGGTCGTAGAGCCGCTCGACGTCCCACCCCCGATCGCCGGGTAGGTCGGACACGGCGTCGCGGCCGGCGTGCAGCATCTGCCAGAACCGCTCGGGGTCGTTGGCCCCGCCGGGGAAGCGGCAGGACATGGCGACGATGGCCACCGGCTCGTCGTCGCCGAGCGTCACCGGGGCGGTCTCCGCCGCGACGGCGGCCTCGCCGCCCAGTTCCTCGTGCAGGTGCCGGGCGAGCGCGGTCGGCGACGGGTAGTCGAAGACCAGGGTCACCGGCAGCCGCAGCGCCGTGGCGGTGGCGAGCCGGTTGCGCAGTTCGACCGCGGTCACCGAGTCGAACCCCAGGTCGCGGAACGCGTGGTGCGGGTCGACGGCCTGGCCGTCGGCGTACTTGAGGACCGTGGCCGCCTGGTCGCGGACCAGGTCGAGCAGCGCCTGCTGGCGCTCGGCGGCGCTCATCCGGGTGAACGCGCCGGCCGGCCCGGCCTCGTCGGTCTCCTTCGTCTCGGCCAGGCCCTTGGTGGCCTGCAACCGCTGCGCCTCGGGGATCTCCGAGATCAGCGGGCCGGGCCGGGTGGCGGTGAAGGCGACGAAGAACCGGTCCCAGGCGATGTTCGAGATGGTCAGGAACGTCTCGTCGTGCTCGACGGCCTGGTGCAGGGCCGCGACGGCGAGCCGAGGCGGCATCTCGGGCGCGCCGTGGCGGTGCAGCATCCGGCCGAACTCGCCGTCGGCCATGCCGCCGCCTCCCCAGGCGCCCCAACCGATCGAGGTTGCCGGCAGGCCGAGGGCACGCCGGTGCTCGGCGAGGGCGTTGAGGAACGCGTTGCCGGGGGCGTAGTTGCCCACGCCGGAGCTGCCGACGGTGCCGGCCATCGAGGAGAACAGGATGAACGCGTCGAGGTCCAGGTCCCGGGTCAGCTCGTGCAGGTTCAGCGCGGCGGTGACCTTCGCGCTGAGCGCGTAGTCGACCTGGTCCAGGGTCAGCGAGTTGATCACCGAGTCGTCGAGGACGGCGGCGGTGTGCACGACGGTGGTCAGCGGGTACTCGGGCGGCAGGTCGGCGAGGACGGCGGCGAGCGCCGACCGGTCGGCGGCGTCGCAGGCGGCGACGGTCACCCGGGCACCCAGTGCGACCAGCTCGGCCTCGAGGTCGCCGATGCCCTCGGCCTGTCGGCCACGTCGGCTGACCAGCACCAGGTGCGCGGCGCCGTTGGCGGCGAGCCAACGGGCCATGTGTCCGCCGAGCGCGCCGGTGCCCCCGGTGACCAGGGCGGTGCCGGAGGGTCGCCAGGTGCGCGGGGCGGGCGTGTCGCCGAGCGGGGCGTGCAGCAGTCGACGGCCGAACGCGCCGGCCCACCGCAGTGCGACCTGGTCCTCCCCGTCGGTGCCGGCGAGGACGCGGACCAGCCGGCGGCCGGACGCGTCGTCGAGCTCGTCGGGGAGGTCCACGAGGCCGCCCCAGCGGTCGGGGTGCTCGAGCGCGGCGACCCGACCGAATCCCCAGGTGAGCTGCTGGAGCGGGTGCGGCAGCGGGTCGGCCGGGCCGGTGGCGACGGCGCCCCGGGTGAGGCACCACAGCGGCGCGCGGACGCCGGCGTCACCGAGCGCCTGCACGAGGGTCACGGTGCTGGCGAAGCCGACCGGCACCGACGGGTGCGCCGGGGCGGGCGCCTCGTCGAGCGGCAGCAGCGACACGATCCCGGCAGGCGCGCCATTGGCGGCGAGGTCGCGCAGCCGGGCGCCGAGCGCCTCGCGGTCCGTGCGGTCGGCGTCAAGCGCCAGCGGTACGACGCTGCCGCCGTGCCGCCGCAACGCCTCGCGGCAGAAGGCGGCCTCGGCCGCGCCCGTGTCGTCGGGGCCGGTGAGCAGCCACCAGGTGCCGGTGACGGCCGGCTCGCCGGCGGCGTCGGGGGCGACCGGCGTCCAGCTGTCCCGGTACCGCCAGGAGTCCACGGTGGCCTGGTCGCGGTGCCGGCGGCGCCAGGCGGCGAGGACCGGCAGCACGTCGGCGAACGCCGTGTCCGGCACGGGGCCCGACTCGGGCGTGCCGGCGAGTTCGGCGGTGAGCGCCGCGAGGTCCTCCGCCTCGACGGCCGCCCAGAACCTTGCGTCGACCTCGTCGTCCGCCACGGGACCGGCGACGCCGGCGGCCGGGTCGGGCGTGGCGGACGGCTGCGGCCAGTAGAGCTGCCGCTGGAAGGGGTACGTGGGCAGCTCGCGGCGACGTCCGGCGAGGCCGGTGAACGCGGGCCGCCAGTCCACCGGCGTACCCCCGGTCCAGACCTCGGCCAGGGCGCGCAGGAAACGGCCGAGGCCACCCTCGCCACGCCGGAGGCTGCCGGTGACGGTGACCGCCTCCGGGTCGGCGGCGGCCAGCTCGACGCTCTCCTGCACGGCCATGGTCAGCACGGGGTGGGCGCTGACCTCGACGAAGGTCTGGTAGCCGGCGGCGACGAGGCTGCGCACCGCGTCGTCGAAGCGGACGGTCTGCCGCAGGTTGCGGTACCAGTAGTCGGCGTCGAGGGCGGTGGTGTCGAGCCAGTCGCCCTCGACGGTGGAGCGGAACCGGATCTCGCCGGTGCGGGGCCGCAGCCCGGCGAGCAGTTCCAGCAGCTGCTCGCGCAGCTGCTCGACGTGGGCGGAGTGGGAGGCGTAGTCGACCGGGACGCGGCGCACCCGCACCTCGCGGGACTCGTAGTGGGCGACCAGTTCGTCGAGGGCGGCGCTGTCGCCGGAGACCACGACGGAGGTGGGTCCGTTGACGGCGGCCAGGGCGATCCGGCCGGCCCAGCGGGTGATCGTCTCCGTGGCCTCGTCGGCGGTGGTGGCGACCGAGACCATGCCGCCGTCCCCGGCGATGCCGGCGATGATCCGGCTGCGCAGCGCGACCACGGCCGCCGCGTCGTCCAGGGTGAGGCCGCCGGCGACGTACGCGGCGGCGATCTCACCCTGCGAGTGACCGACGACGGCGGAGGGGCGAACCCCGTACGACTCCCAGAGCGCGGCGAGCGAGACGCTGACCGCGAACAGGGTGGGCTGCACGACGTCGACCCGTTCCAGCGACGGGGCGTCCGGCGCGCCACGCACCACGTCGGTCGGAGACCAGTCGACGTACGGGCGCAGGGCCTCCGCGCAGGCGGCGAACCTCTCCGCGAAGACCGGGGCGGTGTCGAGGAGTTCCGCGGCCATGCCGACCCACTGGGAGCCCTGGCCGGGGAAGACGAAGGCGACCTCGCCCGGCGTACCGGGGACGCGGGTGACGGTCTGCGGGGTGGGTCGGCCGGCGACGAGCGCGTCGAGGGCGGCGGCCAGTTCGTCCCGGTCGGCGGCGAAGACGACGGCCCGGTGGTCGTGGGACGCGCGGGTGGCGGCCAGCGACCAGCTGACGTCGGCGAGTCCGCTGTCGTCGACGGTGTCGAGGTGGTCGAGCAGGTCCCGGGTGCGGGCGGTGAGGGCGTCGACGGTGCGTCCGGAGAGCACCCAGGGCAGTTCCCCGGTCGGCCCGTCGACCGTCGCCACGGGCTCGGGTTCGGGTTCGTCGGCGGGCGCCTGTTCGAGGATGGTGTGCACGTTGGTGCCGCTGATGCCGAACGAGGAGACGGCGGCGCGGCGTACGCCGTCGGTCGGCTCCCACGGGCGGGCGGAGGTGAGCAGCTCGACGCTGCCGGCGCTCCAGTCGACGTGCGGGGTGGGCTCGTCCACGTGCAGGGTGGGCGGCAGCACCCCGTGCCGCATCGCGAGGACCATCTTCATCACCCCGGCGACGCCGGCCGCCGCCTGGGTGTGCCCGATGTTCGACTTGATCGAGCCGAGCCAGAGCGGACGGTCGGCGGGACGCTCCCGGCCATAGGTGGCCAACAGCGCCTGCGCCTCGATCGGATCACCGAGCGTGGTGCCCGTACCGTGCGCCTCCACCACGTCCACCTGCCCGGCGGTCAACCCCGCGTTGGCCAGTGCCTGCCGGATCACCCGCTGCTGGGCGGGGCCGTTGGGGGCGGTGAGTCCGTTGGAGGCGCCGTCCTGGTTGACGGCGCTGCCGCGTAGCACGGCGAGGACCGGGTTGCCGTCGCGGCGCGCGTCGGAGAGCCGCTGGAGCACCAGCAGGCCGACGCCCTCACCCCAGCCGGTGCCGTCGGCGGCCCCGGCGAACGGCTTGCACCGGCCGTCCGCGGCGAGGCCGCGCTGGCGGGAGAAGCCGACGAAGATGCCGGGGGTGGCCATGACGGTGGCGCCGCCGGCCAGGGCGAGGTCACACTCCCCCGCCTGGAGGGCCTGCGCGGCCAGGTGCATCGCGACCAGCGACGACGAGCAGGCCGTGTCGACGGTGACCGCCGGGCCGTGCAGCCCGAAGGTGTACGCCAGCCGGCCGGAGATGACGCTGGCGGAGGTGCCGGTGGCGAGGTAGTTCTCGTCGACGTCCCCGGCGGCCATCAGCAGCGAGCCGTAGTCCTGGCCGTTGGTGCCGACGTAGACGCCGGTGCGGCTGCCGCGCAGCGCGGTCGGGTCGATCCGGGCCCGCTCGAACGCCTCCCAGGTGGTCTCCAGCAGCAGCCGCTGCTGCGGGTCCATGGCGAGCGCCTCGCGGGGGCTGATGCCGAAGAACGCCGGGTCGAACTCGCCGGCTCCGGCGACGAAGCCGCCCTCCCGGACGTAGCTGGTGCCGAGGTGCTCGGGGTCGGGGTGGTACAGCTCGGCGAGGTTCCAGCCGCGCTCGCCGGGCATCAGGCTCATCGCGTCGGTGCCGGTGGCGACGAGGTCCCAGAGCTGCTCGGGCGAGGCTACGCCGCCGGGGAAGCGGCAGCTCATCGCGACGATGGCGATCGGCTCGCGGTCTCGGCCCGTACCGTCGGCGACCACCTCTCCGACGGTGTGCCCGGCGGTGAGGCCGTGCAGGTGGGCGGCGAGTTCGGCGACCGTGGGGTGGTCGAAGACCAGCGTGGCGGGCAGGGTCATGCCGGTCTCGGCGGTCAGCCGGTTGCGCAGCTCGACGGCGGTGAGCGAGTCGAAGCCGAGGTCGCGGAAGGTGCGGTCGGGCAGCGGCTGGCCGGCGGGGTAGCCGAGCACGACCGCGGCCTGGGTGCGCACGAGGTCGGCGAGCTGCGGCAGGGACCGGCCGACCACCACGGCGCGGACGGGGCCGGTGGGCACGGCGGGCACCCCGGGCAGGGCGGCGATCAGTGGCGTCGGCCGGCCCCAGGAGGCGGCGAGGCGCCCCCAGTCGACGTCGGCGACGGTGACCGCCGGCTCGGCGGTGTTGACCAGCCGGCCGAGGGCGGTGACCGCCTCGGCGACGGGGAGCGCGTTGACCCCGCCCCGGGCGAGCCGGGCGGTCAGCGCGGCGGCCATGCCGTCCTCGGCCCACGCGCCCCAGGCGATGGCGGTGCCCGGCAGGCCCTGGTCGCGTCGCCAGGCCGCGAAGGCGTCGAGGTAGGCGTTGGCCGCCGCGTAGTTGCCCTGCCCGGCGCTGCCGATGACCCCGGCGAGGGAGGAGAAGAGCACGAACGCGTCGAGGTCGCGGTCGGCGGTGGCCTCGTGCAGCACCCGGGCTGCGCGGACCTTGCCGTCGAGGACGGTCTGCATCCGGGTCAGGTCGAGCCCGTCGAGGACGCCGTCGTCGACCACGCCGGCGGTGTGCACGACGGCGGTCAGCCCCGGCAGCCCGGCGACGAGCGCGTCGACCGCCGCC
>NZ_JBAKHV010000106.1:0-5673 GCF_036906775.1 Micromonospora sp. CPCC 205561
CCCGGAAGTTCACCCCGGCCGCCCGCACGGCGATGCGCACCTGGCCCGCGTCCAGGGCGACGGCGGCGGCGGGCACCATTCCGATGCCGTCCAGGGTGCCGGGGCTGACCGCCCCGACCCGCCACAGCCCGGCCGGGGGTACGAGTTCCTCGGCGGCCGGGCCGGCGGGCCGGCCCAGGCGCGGAGTGCGCACGTCGTCGCCGCGTACGGCCACCTGACCGCCGGTGCTCGACGGGTCCTCGGCCACGGCGGCCAGCACGGCGAGGGTGGCCGGAGTGAGTTCGCCGTCGACGTCGGCGAGGACGATCCGCCCGGGGTGCTCGGACTGCGCGGAGCGCAGCAGGCCCCAGACCGCCGCGCCGGGCAGGTCCCGCAACGCGTCGGACGGGGTGGCGGCCACGGCGCCGCGGGTAAGCACCACCAGCGTCGTGTCGGCCAGAGCCTCGCTGTCCAACCAGGACCGCACCACGTCCAGGAGCCGTGCCGTGGCCGTACGGACCAGCTCGGGCAGGTCGCCGTCCGCAGTGCCGGCGCGCACGGGGAGGAGCAGTGCGCGGGGCGCCTCGACCGCCCCGGCCGAGACCGCCGCGGTCAGCTCGTCGACCGTGGGGAACACCGGCGTGGTCAGGTCCGCCGGCGCGTCCCCGTCGCCGAGCAGCACCCAGCCGGAGACGTCCCGCGCGGGGGTGACCCGCTCGGCCTGCCACGTCACCTCGAACAGCGACCGCTCCGCGGCCTCCACACCGGTGGCGTCGGCCATCTCCCGCAGGGCCAGCGACTCGACGGACACCACCGGCGCGCCGGACTCGTCGCCGGCCACCAGCCGCACGCGCGAGCCCGACCGGGTCAGCCGCACCCGCAGCGTCCTGGCGCCGGACGCGTGCACCTGCACGCCCTCGAACGCGAAGGGCACGCGCGGCCCGCCGGACCGTTCGGTCAGCAGCAGCCCGACGGGGTGCAGCGCGGCGTCCAGCAGTGCCGGGTGCACGGCGAAGGTGGCGGCGTCGGCGGCCGCCTCGTCCGGCAGGGCCACCTCGGCGTACGCCTCGTCGCCGGCGGTCCAGAGCCGCCGCAGGCCCCGGAACGCCGGCCCGTAGGTCAGGCCGCGCTCCGCCAGCGCCGGGTACCAGCCGGCGAGGTCCACCTCGGTGCCTCCGGTCGGGGGCCAGGGACCCAGCGCCGGCTCGTCGGCGGCCTCTTCCAGCAGGCCGTCGGCGTGCCGCAGCCACGCGGCGTCCGGGTCGCCCTCGGGCTGCGAGTGCACCGCGACGGGCCGGGCGCCGGAGCCGTCGGCCGCGCCGACGCGCACCTGCACGCGGACCGCGCCCGAGTTCGGCAGCACCAGCGGCGCGGCGACGGTCAGCTCCCGCACCCGGGAGACGCCGACCTCGTCGCCGGCCCGCACCGCGAGCTCGACCAGGGCGGTGCCCGGCAGCACCAGCGC
The DNA here is from genome assembly GCF_036906775.1 of Micromonospora sp. CPCC 205561. Lineage (NCBI taxonomy): Bacteria > Bacillati > Actinomycetota > Actinomycetes > Micromonosporales > Micromonosporaceae > Micromonospora > Micromonospora sp. CPCC 205561. The sequence goes on from NZ_JBAKHV010000106.1 coordinate 1,445, forward strand.
GCCGCCGACCACGTGGTCCGCCAGCCAGGGGTGCGTCGACGCCGACAGCCGGCCGGTCAGCACGACCTCGTCGTCACCGGCGAGACGCACCGCCGCGCCGAGCAGCCCGTGTCCGGCCGCGCCCAACCCCGCGCCCGACACGTCGCCGGTCGCGGACCGGTCGAGCGCCGGCCAGAACCGGTCCCGCTGGAAGGCGTACGTGGGCAGGTCGACCGGGGTGGCGCCCGAGCCGGCGAAGACGCTCACCCAGTCGACGGGCGCGCCGGCGACGTGCAGGGCGCCGAGGTTGGCCAGCATCTGCTGCGACCCGTTCTCGTCGCGGCGCAGCGAGCCGACCACCACGCCGTCGCCGGCGGCCCGGTCGAGCGCGTCCTGGACGGCCACCTTGAGCACGGGGTGCGGGCTGACCTCGACGAAGGTCCGGAAGCCCCGGTCGATCAGCCGGTCCACGACCGGCGCGAGCCGGACGGGTTCGCGCAGGTTGCGGTACCAGTAGTCGGCGTCGAGCTCGGCGGTGTCGATCAGTTCGCCGGTGACGGTGGAGTGGAAGTCCACCGTGCTGGAGCGCGGGTCCACCGTGCCGAATCCGGTGATCACGTCGTCACGGATCGCGTCGACGTGGCCGCTGTGGGCGGCGAAGTCGACGGCGACCCTCCGGGCGCGGATGTCGCGCTCGGCGCAGTGTGCGAGCAGCTCGTCGACCGACGCCAAGTCGCCGGCGACCACGGTCACGGCGGCGCCGTTGAGGGCGGCGGCGGAGAGGCTCCCCCGCCACGGCGTGATCAGCTGCTCGGTGTCGGCGGCCGGGAGCGGGACGGAGGCCATGCCGCCCCGGCCGGCGATCGCAAGCAGACTGCGGCTGCGCGCCACGACGAGCCGCGCCGCCTCGGCGAGGGTCAGCGCGCCGGCGACGCAGGCCGCCGCGAGCTCTCCCTGCGAGTGCCCGACGACGGCGGCCGGTTCGATGCCGCACGAGCGCCAGAGCTCCGCGAGGGACACCATGACGGAGAAGAGGACGGGCTGGACCACGTCCACCCGGTTCAGGGGCGGCGCGCCGGGCGCCTCCCGGAGGACGTCCTCCAGGGACCAGTCCACCAGCCGGGACAGCTCCTCGGCGCACTCCCCCATCCGCTGCCGGAAGATCGGCGAGGTCTCCAGCAGGTCCAGCGCCATCCCCGTCCACTGGGAGCCCTGGCCCGGGAAGACGAAGACGATCTTCGACGCCGCGTCCGCGCCGACCGGTGCGCTGTCGGCGGCGGAGAGGGCGGCCAGGCGGGTGGCCGCGTCGTCCCGGTCGGCGGCCACGACGACCGCGCGGTACGGGTGGTGCGCCCGCTGGGCGGCCAGGGAGAACCCGAGATCGCGCAGGTCGAGGTCGGCGTCACCGGCGAGTCGCTCGCCGAGGCGGGCGGCCTGCGCGCCGAGCGCGCGGGGGCTCCTGCCGGACACCAGCAGAGGTACGGCGGCGGGCCCGACCAGGCCGGGGACGTTCCCCGTCGGCGGGGCCGTCGCGGGGGCCGGCTCGTCGGGCGCCTGCTCGATGATGGTGTGCGCGTTGGTGCCGCTGATGCCGAACGACGACACCGCCGCCCGGCGCGGCCGCCGCACCGCCGGCCACGGTCGTGCCTCGGTGAGCAGGGCGACCGCCCCGGCGTCCCAGTCGACGTGGGGCGACGGCTCGTCCACGTGCAGCGTCGGCGGCAGCACGCCGTGCCGCATCGCCAGCACCATCTTGATCACGCCGGCCACACCCGCCGCCGCCTGCGAGTGACCGATGTTCGACTTGATCGATCCGAGCCAGAGCGGTTCGTCGCCGTCGCGGTCCTGCCCGTAGGTGGCCAACACCGCCTGCGCCTCGATCGGGTCGCCGAGGGTGGTGCCGGTGCCGTGCGCCTCCACGGCGTCCACGTCGGCCGGGCTCAGCCGCGCGTTCTCCAGCGCCTGCCGGATCACCCGCTGTTGCGACGGGCCGTTCGGGGCGGTCAGCCCGTTGGAGGCGCCGTCCTGGTTCACCGCGGAGCCGCGCAGCACGGCGAGCACCCGGTGCCCGTTGCGCCGGGCGTCGGAAAGGCGCTCCACCAGCAGCATTCCCACGCCCTCGGACCAGCCGGTGCCGTCGGCGCCGGCGGCGAACGCCTTGCACCGCCCGTCCGGGGCCAGCCCGCCCTGCCGGGAGAACTCGGAGAACATGCCGGGCTGCGCCATCAGCGCCACCCCGCCGGCCAGGGCCATGTCGCACTCGCCGCCGCGCAGCGCCTGGGCGGCGAGGTGCAACGCCACCAGGGACGAGGAGCAGGCGGTGTCGACCGTGACCGCCGGGCCTTCGAGGCCGAACGTGTAGGCGACCCGCCCGGAGGCGACGCTGCCCGCCGTCCCGGTCAGCAGGTGCCCCTCGAGGCCGTCCAGGTCGTCGCGTCCGCTGGTGGCGTAGCCGGAGGAGGCGGCGCCGATGAAGACACCGGTGGCGCTGCCGCCGAGCGTGGTGGGATCGACGCGGGCGTACTCGAAGCTCTCCCAGGCGGTCTCCAGCAGCAGCCGCTGCTGCGGGTCCATGGCGAGGGCCTCGCGGGGGCTGATGTTGAAGAAGCCGGCGTCGAAGTCGGCCGCGTCGTAGAGGAAGCCGCCCTGGTCGGTGACGGTGCCGCCCGCCTGGTCGCCGTCGGTGCCGTACAGCCGGTCGAGGTCCCAGCCGCGGTCGACGGGGAAGCCTCCGATCGCGTCGGCCCCCGAGGTGACGAGCTGCCACAACTGCTCGGGGGTGGCGACGCCGCCGGGGTAGCGGCAGGCCATGCCGATGATGGCGATCGGCTCGTCCGCGTCGGCGGTGACGACGGTACGGACCGTGGGGCCGCCGCCGGTGGCGCGGCCGAGCTGCGCGAACAGGTGCTCGGCCAGCCGGGCCGGGGTGGGGTGGTCGAAGGCCAGCGTGGCGGACAGCCGCAGCCCGGTGGCGGCGCCCAGCCGGTTGCGCAGCTCCACCGAGGTCAGCGAGTCGAAGCCCAGGTCCTTGAAGGCCCGGGCGGCGGGGACCGCCTGCGCGGAGGCGTGCCCCAGCACCGTCGCGGCCTGGCCGCAGACCAGGTCGACCAGCGCCTGGCGGGCGTCCGCCTCGGACAGGCCGTCGAGCCGGTCCCGCCACGAAACCCCGGCGGCCGGCTGGTCGGTCGCGGTCCGGCGTCGGCCGCCGCCGCGCAGCAGGTGCCGCATCAACGGCGGCACGTGGCTCGCCTCGCCGGTGAGCTGGAGTCGGGCCGCGACGACGACCGGTTGGACCGCCGGTAGGGCGGCATCGAGAAGTTCGGCGCCCTCGGCCGGGGAGAGACGGCTCATCCCGACCCGCCGCAACCGCTGCTGGTCGTCGCCGTCGAGGTGGGCGGTCATCGTGCTGTCGGTGGCCCACATGCCCCAGGCGAGGCTGGTGGCGGGCAGCCCCTGCTGCCGCCGATGCTGGGCGAGGGCGTCGAGGAAGGCGTTGGCCGCCGCGTAGTTGCCCTGTCCCGGGGAGCCGAGGGTGGCCGCCACCGAGGAGAACAGCACGAACGCGGCCAGGTCCAGGTGCCGGGTGGCCTCGTGCAGCGCCCATCCGGCGTCCACCTTGGGCGTCAGCACGGCGTGCAGCGCCCGCTCGTCGAGCGAGCCGATCGTCGCGTCGGCGATCACGCCGGCGGTGTGCACCACCGCGGTCAGCGGGTGCGCCGGGTCGATCCCGGCGATCAGTTCGGTGACCTGCGCGGGATCGCTGACGTCGGCCGTCACGGCGGTGACGTCGGCACCCGCGTCGGTGAGTTCCCGGACCAGGGTGGCGTAGTCGTCGTCACCGGGGCGGCCGGGTTCCCGGCGGGAGGCCAGCAGCAGGTGCCGGGCCTGGCCCGTGGCGACCAGGTGCCGCGCGAGTACGCCGGCCAGGGCCCCGGCGGCGCCGGTGACCAGCACGGTGCCCTCGGGGTCCACGGGCGCGGGGACACGGAGCACCACCTTGCCGACGTGGCGGGCCTGGCTGACGTGCCGCAGCGCCTGCCGGGCCTGGCGCACGTCCCACGCCCGTACGGGCAGCGGGCGCAACGCGCCCCGCGCGAAGAGGGCGAGGATCTCGCTGAGCATCTCGCCGATGCGGGTGCTGCCCGCCTCGTTCAGGTCGAACGCGCGGTACGTGACGCCCGGGTGTCCGGCGGCGACCGCGTCCGGGTCGCGCAGGTCGGCCTTGCCCATCTCCACGAACCGGCCGCCGC
>NZ_JBAKHV010000107.1:2500-5358 GCF_036906775.1 Micromonospora sp. CPCC 205561
AGCGGCGGACTCCTGAAATCTGCCGTGAATCTGCCAGGACCACCTGGTAAGCCTAAATACTTCCTAGTGACCGATAGCGGACAAGTACCGTGAGGGAATGGTGAAAAGTACCCCGGGAGGGGAGTGAAATAGTACCTGAAACCGTTCGCCTACAATCCGTCGGAGCCTTGCGGGGTGACGGCGTGCCTTTTGAAGAATGAGCCTGCGAGTTAGTGGCATGTGGCGAGGTTAACCCGTGTGGGGGAGCCGTAGCGAAAGCGAGTCTGAATAGGGCGATTCAGTCGCGTGTCCTAGACCCGAAGCGGAGTGATCTAGCCATGGGCAGGCTGAAGCGCGGGTAAGACCGCGTGGAGGGCCGAACCCACCAACGTTGAAAAGTTGGGGGATGACCTGTGGTTAGGGGTGAAAGGCCAATCAAACTCCGTGATAGCTGGTTCTCCCCGAAATGCATTTAGGTGCAGCGTCGCGTGTTTCTTGCCGGAGGTAGAGCACTGGATGGTCTAGGGGGCCCACAAGCTTACCGAAATCAGCCAAACTCCGAATGCCGGTAAGTGAGAGCGCGGCAGTGAGACTGCGGGGGATAAGCTTCGTAGTCGAGAGGGAAACAGCCCAGATCACCAGCTAAGGCCCCTAAGCGTGTGCTAAGTGGAAAAGGATGTGGGGTCGCATAGACAACCAGGAGGTTGGCTTAGAAGCAGCCACCCTTTAAAGAGTGCGTAATAGCTCACTGGTCAAGTGGTTCCGCGCCGACAATGTAGCGGGGCTCAAGCACACCGCCGAAGCTGTGGCATTCACATTTTTACCTCGCTTGGACTTGATTCCTTGTGCAGGTGTGTGGATGGGTAGGGGAGCGTCGTGCCGGGGGTGAAGCAGCGGGGTGACCCAGTTGTGGACGCGGCACGAGTGAGAATGCAGGCATGAGTAGCGAAAGAAGGGTGAGAAACCCTTCCGCCGGATGACCAAGGGTTCCAGGGCCAGGCTAATCCGCCCTGGGTGAGTCGGGACCTAAGGCGAGGCCGAGAGGCGTAGTCGATGGACAACGGGTTGATATTCCCGTACCCGCGAAAGAGCGTCCCTGATGAACCTCGTTGTGCTAACCACCCAAACCGGCCGAGACCTTCGGGTTGAGGTTGGGGAGCGTGGGAACCTGGCGGGTAGTAGTCAAGCGATGGGGTGACGCAGGAAGGTAGCTGAGCCCGGCCGGTGGTTGTGCCGGGGTAAGCGTGTAGGCCGTGTTGTAGGCAAATCCGCAACACATGGGGCTGAGACGTGATGCCGAGCCGATTCAGGTGAAGTCAGTGATCCTATGCTGCCGAGAAAAGCCTCTAGCGAGTTCTTAGCGGCCCGTACCCCAAACCGACACAGGTGGTCAGGTAGAGAATACCGAGGCGATCGGGCGAACTGTGGTTAAGGAACTCGGCAAATTGCCCCCGTAACTTAGGGAGAAGGGGGGCCGGAGACGTGAAGCCCCGCGCGGGTGGAGCGTTGTATGGCCGCAGAGAGCAGGGGGAAGCGACTGTTTACTAAAAACACAGGTCCATGCGAAGAAGTAATTCGATGTATATGGACTGACGCCTGCCCGGTGCTGGAACGTTAAGGGGACCTGTTAGCTCTTCGGGGCGAAGCGGAGAACTTAAGCGCCAGTAAACGGCGGTGGTAACTATAACCATCCTAAGGTAGCGAAATTCCTTGTCGGGTAAGTTCCGACCTGCACGAATGGCGTAACGACTTCCCCACTGTCTCAACCACAGGCCCGGCGAAATTGCATTACGAGTAAAGATGCTCGTTACGCGCGGCAGGACGGAAAGACCCCGGGACCTTTACTATAGCTTGACATTGGTATCCGAATTAGCTTGTGTAGGATAGGTGGGAGCCGGTGAAACCTATACGCCAGTATGGGTGGAGGCAATCTTGAAATACCACTCTGGTTGATTTGGGTATCTAACTTCGGACCGTTATCCGGTTCAGGGACAGTGTCTGGTGGGTAGTTTAACTGGGGCGGTTGCCTCCTAAAGGGTAACGGAGGCGCCCAAAGGTTCCCTCAGCCTGGTTGGCAATCAGGTGTTGAGTGCAAGTACACAAGGGAGCTTGACTGTGAGACTGACAGGTCGAGCAGGGACGAAAGTCGGGACTAGTGATCCGGCACTTGCGAGTGGAAGCGGTGTCGCTCAACGGATAAAAGGTACCCCGGGGATAACAGGCTGATCTTCCCCAAGAGTCCATATCGACGGGATGGTTTGGCACCTCGATGTCGGCTCGTCGCATCCTGGGGCTGTAGCAGGTCCCAAGGGTTGGGCTGTTCGCCCATTAAAGCGGTACGCGAGCTGGGTTTAGAACGTCGTGAGACAGTTCGGTCCCTATCCGCCGTGCGCGTAGGATACTTGAGAAGGGCTGTCCCTAGTACGAGAGGACCGGGACGGACGAACCTCTGGTGTGCCAGTTGTCCCGCCAGGGGCACGGCTGGTTAGCTACGTTCGGAAGGGATAACCGCTGAAAGCATCTAAGCGGGAAGCCTGCTTCAAGATGAGGTATCCCACCATCCTTGGATGGGTAAGGCCCCCAGCTAGACGACTGGGTTGATAGGCCGGAAATGTAAGCCCGGTAACGGGTTCAGTTGACCGGTACTAATAGGCCGAGGACTTGACTACCAAGCTGCTACGCGTCCACTGTGCAACTCTCGATAAACGAACAACAGACCCCGTGTGTGTGGGTGTTGTTTGATATGTCGATAGAGTTACGGCGGTCATGGCGGAGGGGAAACGCCCGGTTACATTCCGAACCCGGAAGCTAAGCCCTCCAGCGCCGATGGTACTGCACTCGGGAGGGTGTGGGAGAGTAGGACACCGCCGGACAATCTT
>NZ_JBAKHV010000108.1:0-4662 GCF_036906775.1 Micromonospora sp. CPCC 205561
GTCGCCTCGTGCAACAACCAACCCGCCGACACCTTCGGCGCCAACACCGCACCGAGCCGCTCGACGGTCAGCCCCTCGATCACCCCGTCGTCCAGGACACCGGCGGTGTGCACCACGCCCGCCAGCCGGCCCTCGGCTGCGATCTCGGCGACCAGCGCGCCGACCTGGTCCCGGTCGGTCACGTCACACGCCACCACCCGCACCGACGCGCCCAGCGCGGTCAGCCGTTCCGACAGCTCGCCCGCGCCGGTGGCTTCCGGGCCGCGCCGCGACACCAGCACCAGCGACCGTGCGCCCCACGAGGACACCAGGTGCTCCGCCACCAGCGCGCCCAGCGCACCCGTACCGCCGGTCACCAGCACCGTGCCGTCACCCATGGTCAGCGTCTCCGCCACCGTGACGCCGGCCCGGACCAGGCGCGGCGAGTACACCGCGCCGTTACGCACGGCCAACTGGCCGCCGGTCGCGGCCGGTTCGCGCAGCGCGCCGTCCAGCAGGGCCACCAGCGCGGCATCCGGCTCGCCGTTGACGTCCGCGAGGACGAGGCGACCCGGGTGCTCCGACTGCGCCGAGCGCAGCAGGCCCCACACGGTCGCAGCGGCCAGGTCGGTCACCCGGTCCTCGTCACCGACCGACACGGCACCCCGGGTCACCACCACGAGCCGCGACTCCGCCAGGGCGTCCGCCGCCAGCCAGGACCGCACCGTCGCCAGCACGTCCGAGGTCGCCGCCCGGACCGACTCCGGCGTATCCGCCAGCGACCCGGACGCGGGGAACACCGGAAGCAGCAGCGTCCGGGGGACGGACTCCTCCCCCGCGACCGTCGCCACGTCGGGGTACGCAGGCATTCCGACCGATGCCGCCAGCTCCCGGCCGCCGGTCACCAGCGCCCATCCGGAGATCTCCCCGGCAAGCGTGGTCTCCACGGCCGGCCACCGCAGCTCGAACAGCGACCGCGACGCCACGCCCGGCGCGGCCACGCCGGTCAGCTCCCGCAGGACGAGGGAGTCCACCGACACGACCGGCGCGCCCGTCTCGTCGTACGCGGCCAGCCGCAGGCCGGAGCCGTCGCGGGTCAGGCGTACCCGCAGCGTCCCCGCGCCAGAGGCGTGCACCTGCACGCCCTCGAACGCGAACGGCACCCGTGGGCCGCCCGACTCCTCGCCACCCAGCAGCAGCCCGATCGGGTGCAGGGCGGCGTCCAGCAGCGCCGGGTGCACGCCGAAGCGCGCCGCCTCCGTCGCGGCGTCGTCCGGCAGGACCACCTCGGCGTACGCCTCGTCGCCACCGGTCCAGGCACGCCGGAGCCCCTGGAAGACCGGCCCGTACGTCAGGCCGTATTCCGCCAGCGTCGCGTACCACCCCGCCAGGTCAACCTCGGACGCCCCGGCGGGCGGCCAGGTGATCGCGTCGGGCTCGTCGGCGGTGGACGATTCCAGCACGCCCTCCGCGTGCCGGGTCCAGCCCGCCTCGGGGTCGTCGTCCGGGCGGGAGTAGACGGCGACGGCGCGCTGCGCGGAGTCACCGGCTGCGTCCACCCGCACCTGGATCCGCACGCCCCCGGTCGCCGGAACGACCAGCGGGGCAGCCATGGTCAGCTCCCGCAGCCGGGAGAGGCCCACCTCGTCGCCGGCCCGCACGGCCAGCTCCACCAGGGCGGTGCCCGGGACCAGCGTCAGCCCGGAGACCGTGTGGTCGGCCAGCCACGGGTGCGTGGCCAGGGAGAGTCGGCCCGTCAGCACCATTTCGTCGTCGCCGGCCAGGTCCACCGCCGCGCCGAGCAGCGGGTGCTCGGTGCGGCCGAGCCCGGCCCCGGACACGTCACCCGTACGCGCCCGGTTGGCGGCGGGCCAGTACCGCTGGTGCTGGAAGGCGTACGTGGGCAGGTCGACCCGGCGCGCGCCGGTCTCGGCGAACCACTGCGTCCACGTCACCGGCACGCCGTGCACGTGCAGGTCGGCCAAGGCGTGCAGCAGCGCGTGCGCCTCCGGCCGATCCCTGCGCTGCACCGCCACGGCCAGCACTGCGTCGTCGGTGGGCAGCACGTCGGCCGCCATCGCGGTCAACACACTCTGCGGCCCGACCTCCACGAACGTTTCGACACCAGCCGCCCGCAGCGCCGTGATCCCGTCGGCGTACCGAACCGCCTCCCGGACGTGCCGCACCCAGTACTCCGGAGTGCGGATCTCCTCGGCGTCGGCGAACGCACCGGTCACGTTCGACACGACCGGCAGCAACGGCGCGGTGAAGGTGAGTCCGGACAGGACCGTGCGGAACTCGTCGAGCATCGGCTCCATCAGGGGACTGTGGAACGCGTGGCTGACGGTGAGCCGGCGAGTCCGCACGCCCCGGTCCCGCCAGAGCTGTTCCACCTCGTCGAGGGCCTCGACGGCACCGGACACCACCACGGCGGTCGGCCCGTTCACGGCCGCGATGCCCGCCCGGTCGCTCTGGCCCGCGATGGACTCCACCACCGCCGCCTCGTCGGCGGCCACCGCCAGCATCCCGCCACCGGCGGGCAGCGCCTGCATCAACCGGCCCCGCGCGGCAACGAGCGCGCACGCGTCCGCCAGCGACAACACACCGGCCACGTACGCGGCGGTCACCTCACCGATCGAGTGACCGGCCAGCGCGTCCGGAACGATCCCGAACGACTCGACCAGGCGGAACAGCGCCACCTCGACCGCGAACAACCCGGCCTGCGTGAACACGGTCTGGTCCAGCAGCTCCGCCTCGGCAGAACCCGCCGACGCGAACAGCACCTGCCGCAACGGGCGCGGCAGCAGCGGGTCGAGCTGCGCGCACACCTCGTCCAGCGCCGTCGCGAACACCGGGAACTCGCCGTACAACTCCCGACCCATGCCCGCACGCTGCGCACCCTGACCCGAGAAGAGCACGGCCAGCTGGCCCCGCTGTCCGGCAGCGCCGGAGACGACCGTACCGATGGGGTCGCCGTCAGCGAGGGCGGTCAACGCCGTCACCAGGTCGTCCCGGTCGGCGGCGGTCACCACCGCCCGATGTTCCAGCGCGGGCCGGGTGGTCACCGAGGACCAGGCGACGTCCAACGAACGCGACGCCCCGTCGGCGGCGAGCCAACGCGCCCACCGACCGGCCTGCGCCGACAACGCCGCTTCGGAGCGGGCCGACAGCAGCACCGGCACCATCGACGGCACGTCGCGAACGACGATCTCGCCCTCGATCGCCTCGGCCGGCGGCTGCTCGATGATCACGTGCGCGTTCGTGCCGGAGATCCCGAACGACGACACCGCCGCCCGACGCGGCCGATCCACGGCCGGCCACGGGGTCGCCTCGGTGGCGAGGGTGACCGCACCGGCCGTCCAGTCGACGTGCGGCGACGCCTCGTCCACGTGCAGCGTCGGCGGCACCAGGCCGTGCCGCATCGCCAGCACCATCTTGATCACACCGGCCACACCGGCAGCGGCCTGCGTGTGCCCGATGTTCGACTTCACCGACCCCAACAACAACGGCCGGTCCCCCGGACGCTCCTGCCCGTACGTGGCCAGTAGCGCCTGCGCCTCGATCGGATCGCCCAGCGTCGTGCCCGTGCCGTGCGCCTCGACCGCGTCCACGTCGGCCGGCGTCAGGCGCGCGTTCGCCAGGGCCTGGTGGATCACCCGCTGCTGCGAGGGGCCGTTCGGCGCGGTCAGGCCGTTCGACGCACCGTCCTGGTTCACGGCCGTGCCGCGCACGACCGCAAGCACGCGGTGCCCGTTGCGCCGCGCGTCCGACAGCCGCTCCACCAGGAGCACGCCGACGCCCTCCGACCAGCCCGTGCCGTCCGCCGACGCGGCGAACGACTTGCACCGGCCGTCCTGGGACAGACCACGCTGCCGGGAGAACTCGATGAACGTCCCCGGCGTCGCCATCACCGTCACACCACCGGCCAACGCCAGATCACACTCACCACTGCGCAGCGCCTGCGCGGCGAGGTGCAGCGCCACCAGCGACGACGAGCACGCCGTGTCGACGGTGACCGCCGGTCCCTCCAGCCCGAACGTGTACGCCACCCGGCCCGACAGCACGCTGCCCGAGGTGCCCGTGCCGACGAAGCCCTCGGCGTCCGGCGGCAGGTCCATGAGGCGGGAGGCGTAGTCGTGGTACATCACGCCGGCGAAGACGCCGGTACGGCTGCCCCGCAACCGCTGCGGGTCCAGACCGGCCGACTCGAAGCTCTCCCACGACGCCTCCAGCAGCAGCCGCTGCTGCGGATCCATCGCCAGGGCCTCACGCGGCGAGATCCCGAAGAAACCCGGATCGAACTCCGCCGCACCGTAGAGAAAACCACCGTGCCGCGTGTACGACGTACCGCTGTGCTCCGGGTCCGGGTCGAACAGCGACTCCAGGTCCCAGCCGCGGTCGGTGGGGAACTCCCCGATGCCCTCCCCGCCGGCGGCCAGCAGCGCCCACAGCTCGTCGGGGCTCTCGACGCCGCCGGGGTAGCGGCAGGCCATGCCCACGATCGCGATCGGCTCGTCGGTGTTGGCGGTGAGCACCGCCGTCCGGCGGGCGGTGATCTGCCCGGAGACCTGCTCGTGGAGGTGGTCGACGAGCACGGCCGGGGTCGGGTAGTCGAAGACCAGCGTCGAGGCCAGCCGCAGCCCGGTGGCCGCGTTCAACCGGTTACGCAGGTCCACCGCCGTC
>NZ_JBAKHV010000109.1:0-4621 GCF_036906775.1 Micromonospora sp. CPCC 205561
CCAGACCGGCGGCCATCCGCACCGACTGGGCACCCTGACCCGGGAACACGAACACCGGGCCCGCGCCGGGGCCCGACACCACGGCGGTGACCACGTTTCCGGCCGGCAGACCGGCCGCGACCGCGTCCATCCCGGCCAGCAGCTCGTCGGCGGTCGGGGCGACCACGGCGGCGCGGTGGTCGAACGTCGACCGGGTGGTGGCCAGGGACCAGCCCACCGCCGCCGGGGCGAACTCGCCGTGCTCGCGCACGTGCTGCGCGAGCCGGGCGGCCTGCCCGGCCAGGGCGGCCCTCGACCGGGCCGACACCGGCCAGAGGGCCACGTCGGCGGCGACCAGGCCGGGGGCGGAGTCGGACGGACGCCCCTCGGCCGCCTCGTCCGGCTGCTCGATGATCACGTGGGCGTTGGTGCCGGAGATGCCGAACGAGGAGACCGCGCCCCGCCGTACCCGGCCCGTCTCGGGCCACGGTCGCGCCTCGGTGGCCAGTTCCACCGCGCCGGCCGTCCAGTCGATGTGCGGGGACGGCGCGTCGACGTGCAGCGTCGCCGGGACGAGGCCGTGCCGGATGGCGAGCACCAACTTGATCACGCCGGCGACGCCCGCCGCGGCCTGGGCGTGGCCGATGTTCGACTTCACCGAGCCGAGCAGCAGCGGCGGGGCCTCCCCCCGGTCCTGCCCGTACGTGGCGATGAGCGCCTGCGCCTCGATCGGGTCGCCCAGCTTGGTGCCGGTGCCGTGCGCCTCCACGACGTCGACGTCGGCGGTGGACAGCCGGGCGGAGGCGAGGGCCTGGCTGATCACCCGCTGCTGCGCCGGCCCGTTCGGCGCGGTCAGCCCGTTCGACGCGCCATCCTGGTTGACGGCGGAGCCGCGTACCACGGCGAGGACGCGGTGGCCGTTGCGGCGGGCGTCCGACAGCCGCTCGACCAGCAACCAGCCGACGCCCTCGGAGAACCCCGCGCCGTCGGCGCCGGCGGCGAACGACCGGCACCGCCCGTCCGTGGAGAGGGCGCGCTGCCGGCTCGATCCGATGTAGAGGCCCGGGGTGGCCATCACGGTCACCCCGCCGGCCAGCGCCAGCTCGCACTCCCCCGCCCGCAGGGCTTGCACCGCGAGGTGCAGCGCCACCAGCGACGACGAGCAGGCCGTGTCGATGGAGACGGCCGGCCCCTCCAGCCCGAGGGCGTACGACACCCGACCCGACGCGACGGCCGCCGCGCCCCCGGTCATCGAGTGACCCTCGTCGCCGTCCGGCGACACCATCAGCAGGGTGCCGTAGTCCTGCCCGTTGGTGCCGACGAACACCCCGGTCCGGCTGCCGCGCAGCGAGGCCGGGTCGATCCCGGCGGCCTCGACCGCCTCCCAGGAGGTCTCCAGCAGCAGTCGCTGCTGCGGGTCCATGGACAACGCCTCGCGAGGCGAGATGCCGAAGAAGGCGGAGTCGAAGTCCCCGACCCCGTCGACGAACCCGCCCTCCCGGGCGTACGAGGTGCCCGGATGGTCGGGGTCGGGGTGGTAGAGGCGCTCCAGATCCCAGCCCCGGTCGTCGGGGAAGGGGGTGACGGCGTCCCGGCCGTCCCGCAACAGCTCCCACAGGTCGTCGGGGTTGCGCACCCCGCCCGGCAACCGGCAGCTCATCGCCACGATCGCCACCGGCTCCAGTTCCTGGGACTGTGCCTCACTGAGCCGGCGGCGGGTGTCGTGGAGATCAGCCATGACCCGCTTGAGGTAGTCGCGGAGCTTGTCTTCGTTGGCCATCGGAGTGCCGCTTCCTCGAAAGGGACGGGAGAGAGCTGGAGCTGGAAGGTCAGGAGATGCCGAGGTCCTTGTCCACCATCGCGAACAACTCGTCGTCGGTGGCGTCGTCGAGGTGCCGGCCGATGTCGGCGCCACCGCTGTCCTGGGCGAGCCGGGAGAGCATCGCCTGGAGACGTACGGTGGCCCGGATCCGGGCGGCCTCGTCCCGCGCCACCACGTCGAGGCTGTCGGCGATCCGGTCCAGATCGTCGAGGAGGGCGTTCGGGGTGACCACGTCGTCGTGGGCGACCTCGGCGAAGAGGTACTCCGCCAGGGTCGTCGGGGTCGGGTAGTCGAAGACCAGGGTGACCGGGAGGGCCACGCCGGTGGCCGAGCCGAGCCGGTTGCGCAGCTCGACCGCGGTGACGGAGTCGAAGCCCAGCTCCCGGAACGCCCGGTGCTCGTCCACCGACTCGGCGGACGGGTAGTTGAGCACGGCGGCGACCTGGCTGCGCACCAGCCCGAGCAGCACGGCGTGCCGCTCGGCGGCGGGCAGCCCGGCGAGCCGCTCCTGCAACGAGTCCGGGCCGTCGCCGGCCTCCACGCTGGCCACCGTCTCGGCCGTGACGAGCCGCCGCACGTCCGGCAGGTCGCTGATCAGCGGGCCGGGCCGGGTGGCGGTGAAGGCGACGGAGAACCGTTCCCAGGCGATGTCGGCGATGGTGAGGAACGCCTCGCCGTGGTCCACGGCCTGGTGCAGCGCGGCGATGGCCGCCTCGGGTGTCATCTCCGGTACGCCGTGCCGGTGCAGCAGCTCGCCGAGCGGCCCGTCGGCCATGCCGCCGCCGGCCCACGCCCCCCAGGCGATGGAGGTGGCGGTCAGGCCCAGGCCGCGCCGGTGCTGGGCGAGCGCGTCGAGGAACGCGTTGCTCGGGGCGTAGTTGCCGACGCCGGAGCTGGCCACGCTGCCGGCGAAGGACGAGAACATGATGAACGCGGACAGGTCGTGGTCGAGGGTCAGCTCGTGCAGGTTGTACGCGACGTCGACCTTGGCCTGGAGGACCCGCTCGATCTGCTCCGGCCGGATATCGTTGATCATGGCGTCGTCGAGTACGGCGGAGGCGTGCACGACCGTGGTGAGCGGGTACTCGGCGGGGATCGCGTCGATCAGGTCCGCCAGCGCGTCGCGGTCGGAGGCGTCGCACTCGACCACGGTGGCCTGGGCGCCCAGCTCGGTGAGGTCGTCGACGAGCTGCTGCGCGCCCGGCGCGGCCATGCCCCGCCGGCTGACGACGACGATGTTCTCCACACCGCTGCGGGCCAGCCAGCGGGCGGCGTGCCCACCGAGCGCGCCGGTGCCGCCGGTGACCAGCCCCGTGCCGTACGGCTGCCACGGGTTGGCGGGCTGGCTCTCGCCGAGCGGAACCCGGGTGAGCCGGCGGGCGAGCAGGCCGCCGGGGCGTACCGCGATCTGGTCCTCCTCCCCGGCGGCGGTGAGGGCCGCGACCAGCAGGTCGGCGCAGCGCTCGTCGACGGCCTCCGGCAGGTCCACGAGGCCGCCCCAGCGCTGCGGGTGCTCCAGCGCGGCGACCCGGCCGAAGCCCCAGACCAGCGACTGCACCGGGGAGCGCAGCAGGTCGGCCATGCCGACGGAGGCCGCACCGGAGGTGACGCTCCACATCGGGGCGCGCAGGCCGAGGTCGCCGAGGGCCTGGAAGAGCGCGACGGTGGCGGCGAAGCCACCGGGCACGGACGGGTGCAGCGGGTGGGCCAGCTCGTCGAAGGCGAGGAGCGAGACCACGCCGGTCAGCTCGACAGCGGCGTCGTCGCCGCCCGGTGCGGCGGCGAGCGCCTCCCGCAGCAGCTTGCCGAACTGGTCGCGGTCGACGTCGGGGGTGGAGACGGGCACCGGGACGATGGTCGCGCCGGCGGCCGTGAACGCCTCGACGCAGGCGTCCTGCCAGGGCTCGATGATGTCGCCGGTCGGCATGACCACGACCCAGGTGCCGGGCATGCCCCGGTTGACCAGGCCGGTCAGGGGCTTCCAGGTGTCCTGGTAGCGCCAGCTGTCGATGTCGGACTGCCGGCGTCGCTGCCGGCGCCAGGAGGTGAGCAGCGGTAGGGCCGGCAGCAGCGCGTCGAGGACCTCGTGTGCCGGAGTGTCCTCGGTGGCGATGGTCTCGGCGAGGGCCGTGACGTCCCCGCGTTCCACGGCGGCCCAGAAACTCGCGTCGCTGGGGTCGCCCGCGCCCTGGAGCAGGCTCTCCAGGTCGGGGCCGCCGCTGCCGTCGAGCCAGAACCGCTGGTGGTCGAAGGCGTACGTGGGCAACGGCGTCACGTCGGTCTCGGCGAGGACGTCCGCCAGGTCGACGGGTAGGCCGATGGCGTGCGCGGTGGCGAGGTTGGTCAGCAGCCGCGTCGCGTCGTCGTCACCGCGGCGCAGGCTGCCCAGGGTGTGGCCGGCGGCACCGGTGTCGTCCAGGATCGCCGTCACCGGCATCGTCAGCACCGGGTGCGGGCTGATCTCCACGAACGTCGTGTGACCGGCGGCGACGGCGACCCGCACGGCCGGGTCGAACCGCACGGTCTGCCGCAGGTTGTCGTACCAGTAGTCCGCCGTCATCGAGGCGGGGTCGGCCCAGTCCCCGGTCAGCGTGGAGACGAGCCGGGTGTGACCGGCCTGCGGGGTCACGTCGGCCAGGTCGGCGCGCAGCTGCTCGGCGACCTGCTGCACGGCTTCGGAGTGGGAGGCGTAGTCGACCGGGATGAGCCGGGCGCGCAGGCCCTCGGCCTCGCACGCCGCCACCAGGTCGGCGACGGGCTGCGGCGGGCCGGACACCACGACGGTGGACGGGCCGTTGACCGCCGCCACCCCGACACCCG
>NZ_JBAKHV010000110.1:0-4517 GCF_036906775.1 Micromonospora sp. CPCC 205561
GCCCTGGCCGCCCGGCGGCCCGACGCCGTCGCGACGGCCGGCGTCGCCCCGGTCCGGGCCGACGGCCGGGAGCCCCGCGCGGCGGCGGGTCGGGTCGGCGGCGGCGACGATCTGGTTGATCAACTCGTCGGCGTACGGCGGCTCGGTGCGCTGCCGGCGGCGGCGCAGCCGCCAGCGGCCGGCTCCGGAGGTCAGGCCCGTGACGCCGGTCGGCAGCTCGGCGCCGTCCCCGCCCCGCGCGCCGGCGGCTTGTCCGTCACCGGCCGGGCGGGCGGCCGGGACCGGCCCCGCCGGGACGGCCACCGTCCCGTCGAGCGGGGCGTCGCCGTCGGCCTCCGGTACGGCGTCGTGCGCCCCCGCGGCGGCGTCGGCCGACGGGGCGGCGTCGGGCGCCTCCGGGCCGGCCCCGTCGGGCGCCTCCGGTGCGGCGTCGACGGCCGACGGGGCCGGCCCGCCCGCGCTGGGCGCCCCGACGGGCGGGCGGCCCGACCCCAGCACCCGGCGCAGGTCGGCGAGGAGACCGAGCCGCTCGGCGGAGTTGTGGTCGGACTCCGCCGCGTAGACCGCCACGGTGTCGTTGCGGTGCTTGGCGTCGTACATCGCCACGTCGGCGTGGCGCATCAGCGTCGCGAAGTCCTCCCCGTGCTCGGGGAAGAGCGCGATGCCGATCGAGCCGCCCACGTCGAGCGGCAGCCCGTCCAGCGACACCGGTTCGGCCAGCGCGCGGACCACCCGGTCGGCGAGCTCACGGGCCTCGCCGGCGTCGGTCAGGCCGGTCATCACGATCGCGAACTCGTCGCCGCCCAGCCGGGCGACCATGTCCACGTCGACGACGCCGGTCAGCCGGGCGCTCACCTCGACCAGCAGCCGGTCGCCCACCGCGTGCCCGAGCGCGTCGTTGACGTTCTTGAACCGGTCGAGGTCGATCAGGAGCAGCGCCAACCGGGCACCGGGCTCGCCGCGGGCGGCCCGTTCGCCGTGCAGGTGCACCTGCTCACCGACCTCGGCCAGCAGCGCCTTGCGGTTGGGCAGGCCGGTGAGCGGGTCCACGGAGGCGAGTTGCTGCTGCTCGACGCTGAGCCGGGCCATCCGGTAGACGGCGAAGAGCGGCACCAGCACCAGCGGGATCAACGCCGCGCTGGCCCGGGCCGCGGCGACCAGCACCGGGGCGAGCAGCAGCAACGAGCCGGTGGAGAGCAGCTCGAAGCCCAGCCCCTGGCGCAGGCTGGGCCACCAGCGGTCGCCGAAGCGCAGCCGGACGGCCGCGCTGACCAGCGCGTAGTTGACGGCGAACCAGGCCAGCGTCGCGCCCCCCACCGCCAGCACGTCCGTGCCGTGCAACCGCCCGCCGTCGAAGATGCCCCCGGGCCCCAGCGACGTGACCGCGTAGGCGGCGCCCAGGGCGCAGGCGTACTGGCCGGCGTTGAAGGCGGTCCGCCACGGCGCGTGCCCCATCCGCCAGCCGGAGACCACGACCGCCACCGCCTGCACGGCGACCGCCGGGCCCAGCCCCCAGCCCAGCAGGATGGCGAAGGTGAAGCAGGTGGACGGGAAGATCGCCGAGGTCTGCCGGCGGCCGGGCGGTACGAAGGGGCGCGCGTCACAGCCGACGGCGAGGGCCGCCATCACCCAGAACGCCGCCGGCAGCTCCGGCAGCTCGCCGGGCAGGGCGAGCAGCGGGCGTACGCACACCAGCGCGGCCAGCGCGAGCACCGACCAGACGAAGACGAAGAACGGGCGCGCCCGACCGGGCGGAACGGAGTTTCGCGAGTCCGCGGCCTCCATCACACCTCCCGAGGGCTCGTTCCACGAGGCGTGACCCGGTCGCACGCCGTGCCACCAATGAAACGCCCTCCGTGTCGCAATGGCCGGCACGACAGTCGCGAATCGGTCGTAGTCGTAATTAAGTTGGTATCCGGACCCGTCGCCCGGGGGCCGGCGAGTCGGCCCGCCGGCCCGGCGACGCTCCTCGGCCGGTGCGCACCGGCCGAGTGGTCACCCCGCGGTCGTCACCCCCGCGGTCGTCACTCCTCGGTGCGGGCGACCTCCCGCGCCGCGTCGGGGCCCGCGTCGAGCAGCACGCCGAAGCCCTCCTCGTCGAGGACCGGCACCTTGAGGCTGGCCGCCTTCTCCGCCTTCGAGCCGGGGTTCTCGCCAACCACGACGAAGGACGTCTTCTTGGAGACCGACCCGCTGACCTTGCCGCCCCGGCTCTGGATCGCCTCGGCGGCCTGGTCGCGGCTGAACCCGGCCAGCGTGCCGGTCACCACGACGGTGAGCCCCTCCAGCGGACGGGGCCCCTCGTCGACCGCCTCCTCGGCCATCCGTACGCCGGCCTCGCCCCACTTGCGGACCAACTCGCGGTGCCAGTCGACGGCGAACCACTCCCGGATACTGGCCGCGATCGTCGGCCCGACGCCGTCGACCGAGGAGAGCTCCTCCTCGGTCGCCCGGTCGATCGCCTCGACGGAGCGGAAGTGCCGGGCGAGCGCCTGGGCGGCGGTGGGGCCGACGTGCCGGATGGAGAGGGCGACCAGCACCCGCCACAGGTCGCGTTCCTTCGCCACGGCCAGGTTCTCCAGCAGCTTGAGCGCGTTGCTGCCGAGGGTGCCGTCCTTGTTGACGAAGAAGGGCGACCGGGCGAGCTGCTTCTCGTCGAGCGAGAAGAGGTCGCCCTCGTCGGTGATGACGTGCGCGTCGAGCAGCGCCGCCGCGCCCTTGTAACCGAGCGCCTCGATGTCGAACACCTTGCGGCCCGCGAGATGGAAGACCCGCTCCCGCAGCTGCCCGGGGCAGGTGCGCGAGTTGGGACACCGGATGTCGACGTCCGCCTCCTTCGCCGGCGCCAGCGGCGAGCCGCAGGCCGGGCAGGTGCTCGGCATGACGAACGGACGGGCGTCGGCCGGGCGCAGGTCGACCACCGGGCCCAGCACCTCGGGGATCACGTCGCCGGCCTTGCGCAGCACCACGGTGTCACCGATCAGGACACCCTTGCGCTCGACCTCCCGCGCGTTGTGCAGGGTGGCGTACGCGACGGTGGAGCCGGCCACCTTGACGGGCTGGAGCACGGCCCGCGGCGTGACCCGGCCGGTGCGCCCGACCTCGACGTCGATGTCGAGCAGCTTGGTGTTCACCTCCTCCGGGGGGTACTTGAAGGCGATCGCCCAGCGGGGCGCCCGGCTGGTCGAGCCGAGCCGGCCCTGGATCGAGACCGGGTCGACCTTGACCACCACGCCGTCGATCTCGTGCTCGACGTCGTGCCGGTGCGCGGCGTAGTGCGCGATGTACTCCGCGACGCCGGCCAGGTCGGGCACCACCCGCCAGCGGTCGCTGGTGGGCAGCCCCCACGCCTTCAGGGCGGCGTAGGACTCGGACTGCGTCGTCGGCCGGAACCCTCGGCGGGCGCCGATGCCGTGCACCACCAGGCGCAGCGGCCGGGACGCGGTGATCCGCGGATCCTTCTGCCGCAGGCTGCCGGCGGCGGCGTTGCGCGGGTTGGCGAACGGCGGCTTGCCCTGCTCGACCAGCCCGGCGTTGAGGTCGGCGAAGGCGGCCACCGGGAAGTAGATCTCGCCGCGGACCTCGACGAACTCCGGGATGTCGGGGAACTCGGCCGACGTGGTGAGCTGACCCGGCACGTCCCGGATGCTGCGCACGTTGGCGGTGACGTCCTCGCCCGTGCGGCCGTCGCCCCGGGTCGCCGCCCGGGTCAGCCGCCCGCGCTCGTAGGTCAGGTTGATGGCGAGGCCGTCGACCTTCAGCTCGCAGAGGTAGGGCACGACCCCGCCCGCGTCGCGCTCGACCCGTTCGGCCCAGGCCGCCAGCTCCTCGTCGGCGAAGGCGTTGTCGAGGGAGAGCATCCGCTCGGCGTGGGCGACGGGGGTGAAGTCGGTGGAGAAGGCGCCGCCGACCCGCTGCGTCGGTGACTCGGGGGTGCGCAGCGCCGGGAACCGCTCCTCCAGCGCCTCCAGCTCCCGCAGCTGCCGGTCGAAGTCGGCGTCGGAGATGGTCGGCGCGTCCAGCACGTAGTAGCGGTACTGGTGTTCCGTCAGCTCCTGGCTGAGCGTGGCGTGCCGCTCCCGGGCCTCCGGGGTCGGCTCGGCGCCGGCCGCCGCCTCCTGCGCCGGAGTGACCTGCTGGCCTGTGGCTTCCTCGGACACCCTGCGACCTCCCGTTGTTCCGCTACCCGGGCACCGTATCGGGCCGGTGGGACAATCCGCCGCCCACCCGTCGTGCCCGAGCGGCGCGACGGCCCCCGGCGTGCGAGGATCGCCGCACGGCGGGGCCGCGCCAGCCGGCCCGCTCCGCCGTCGAGACCCGCGGCGTCCGCGCCGCGACCACGGGCGAGGCGGGGGTACGGATGCCGGAATGGCTGCTCTGGGCGGCGGCGATCGTGCTGGCCGTGGCCGCCGGCTGGGCGTGGGACCGGCGGCGGGGCGCCCGGGACGCCGACCGGCGCCCGCCCCGACGCCCGCCCACCCGGCCCGGCCGGAAGACGTCGCCGGGCGGGCCCGGCC
>NZ_JBAKHV010000111.1:0-4395 GCF_036906775.1 Micromonospora sp. CPCC 205561
CAGGATCGCGGGCGGGGGGGAGGGGGAGGGGGGGGGGGGAGGGGGGTGGGTGGGGGGAGGTGGGAGGTGGGGGGTGGGGGGCGGGGATAGGCTCGGTGGGGTGAAGGGAGTGGGCCGGTGAGGGTCTTGGCGGCGATGTCGGGCGGGGTCGACTCGGCGGTCGCGGCGGCGCGGGCCGTGGAGGCGGGGCACGACGTGACCGGCGTGCACCTGGCGCTGGCACGCAACCCGCAGACCTATCGCACCGGCGCGCGCGGCTGCTGCACGCTGGAGGACTCCCGGGACGCCCGGCGGGCCGCCGACGTGATCGGTATCCCGTTCTACGTCTGGGACATGGCCGACCGCTTCCACTCCGACGTGGTGGACGACTTCGTCGCCGAGTACGCGGCCGGTCGTACGCCCAATCCCTGCCTGCGCTGCAATGAGAAGATCAAGTTTGCCGCGGTGCTGGACCGGGCCGTGGCGCTGGGCTTCGACGCCGTCGTCACCGGCCACCACGCCCGCCTCGGCGCGGACGGCCTGTTGCGCCGCAGCGTCGACCTGCCGAAGGACCAGTCGTACGTGCTGGCGGTGCTCACCCGCGAGCAGCTGGACCGCTCGGTCTTCCCGCTCGGCGACTCGACGAAGGCGCAGGTCCGCGAGGAGGCCGCCCGGCGAGGGCTGGCGGTGGCCGACAAGCCGGACTCGCACGACATCTGCTTCATCGCCGACGGGGACACCCGCGGCTTCCTCGCCAAGCGGCTCGGCGAGGCCCCCGGCGAGGTGGTGGACGCCGCCACGGGCGCGGTGGTGGGCAGCCACACCGGCGCGTACGCGTACACGGTGGGGCAGCGGCGCGGCCTGCACCTGGACCGCCCGGCCCCGGACGGCCGGCCGCGCTACGTGCTCTCCATCACGCCGACCACCAACACCGTGACGGTGGGCCCCGCCGAGGCGCTGGAGGTCTCCCGGGTACGCGCCGAGCGCCCGGTGTGGACGGGCGGTCCGCCCCCGGACGCGCCGCTGGAGTGCGAGGTGCAGCTGCGGGCGCACGGCGACGTGGTGCCGGCGGCCGTCGAGCTGACCGCCGACGGCCTCCGCGCCGAGCTGCGCCGCCCGGTCCGCGGGGTCGCCGCCGGGCAGGCCATCGTGGCGTACCGGCCGGACCCCGCCGGCGACGTCGTGCTCGGCTCCGCGACCATCGCCGCCTGACCGCCTGACCGCCTGACCGCCTGACCGCCTGACCGCCTGACCGCCTGACCGCCTCGTCGGGCGGTAGGGCGTCCGTCGTCGCGGGCGTCGCCGAGGAGGCGGCGGAGTAGGGGCTAGTCTTCGGCCGTGACAGAACAGGCGTGGCCATGGCCGGCCGGCACGGCGACCGGTGTCGGTTCGCTGCCCGGCACCGACATCGCCGAGGCGCAGCGGATCGTCCTCGGTGAGCTTCCCGCGCTGCCCCACCTGCCGGAGCTGCCGGCCCGGGGGCCCGGCGCCGACCTGATCGGCCGCACCGCCGGCCTCCTGGTCGAGCTGCCGGTGGAGCTGTACGCCGCCCGCTGGCGGGTCGCGCCACGCCCCGGGCGGGACCTGCGCCGCGCCCGCGACCTGATGGAGCGCGACCTGGACCAGCTCGCGGAGCAGGCCGAGGAGTACACCGGACCGGTCAAGGTCCAGGCCGGCGGCCCGCTGACCCTGGCCGCGTCCCTGGAGCTGCCGATCGGCGGCCGGATGCTGCGCGACGCCGGCGCGGTCCGGGATCTCACGAACTCGCTCGCCGAGGGGCTGCGCGGGCACGTCGCGGCGGTCGCCCGCCGGCTGCCCCGCGCCACCGTGCTGCTCCAGCTCGACGAGCCGTCGCTGCCGACCGTGCTCGCCGGGCGGGTGCCGACCGAGAGTGGGCTCGGCGCGTACCGTGCCGTGGAGCCGACCGTCGCCGCGTCGCTGCTGCGCACGGTCGTCGAGGCGGCCGGGGTGCCGACCGTCGTGCACTGCTGCGCGCCGGAGGTGCCGCTGGAGCTGATCCGCTCGACCGGCGCCGTCGGCGTGGCCCTCGACCTCGACTTCGTCACCGACCTGGACCCGCTGGGCGAGGCGATCGACGCCGGTTTCGGGCTGCTGGCCGGCGCCGTGCCCACCGGGCCGTCGGCCGCCGGTCGCGCGCCGACCTCGGCGCAGGTCGCCGACCGGGTACGCCAGCTCTGGGGCCGCCTCGGCTTCCCCCGCCGCCAGCTCGCCGAGCAGGTCGTGGTGACCCCGGCCTGCGGCCTCGCCGACGCCAGCGGGCCGTACGCGCGCGCGGTGCTCGCCGCCTGCCGGGACGCGGGACGGCGGCTCGCCGAGGAGTGAGGTTTTCCGTCCTACCGGCGGGGCAGGATGCCGGCATGATCGGAAAACTGCGCACCGTGGTCATCGACTGTCCCGATCCCCGGGCGCTGGCCGCCTTCTACTCCGAGCTGCTGGGCCTCGACGTCGACGCCGACGCCAGTGACGAGGGCTGGGCCGTGATCGCCGGTTCCGGGCACCGGCTCGCCTTCCAGGCGGCGCCCGACCTGCGCCGCCCGCGATGGCCCGACCCGGAGCGTCCCCAGCAGTTCCACCTCGACGTGCAGGTCGACGACGTCGAGGAGGCCGAGAAGCGGGTGCTGGCGCTCGGCGCCCGGCGGCTGCCCGGCGAGGGCGACGACTTCCGGGTCTACGCCGACCCGGCCGGTCACCCGTTCTGCCTGGTCTTCTTCGACTGAGCCCGGCCGCCGGTGCCGTGTCCGCCTCCGCCGCCTTCGCCTTCGCCGCCTTCGCCTCTGTCCGGTGCCGCGTCGTCTGCTCCGGTGTCGGCTTTGCCGCGTCGGTTCCCTCGCGTGACGCGTTGGCCCCCGGGGTGAGGCGCGTCGGCTGCGGCGATGACGCCTCGGGCCCGCCGGGTGGTGCGGGTTGCGGCCGGGCGGCATGATCGCGGGAATGATCGACACCTCGCTCCGGCGGGCCGCGGGCTCCCTCTTCGGCCTCGCCTACGGCGACGCCCTGGGCAAGCCGACCGAGTTCCTGACCGTCGCCGAGATCGTCCGTCGCTACGGGCCGGCCGGCCCGCGCGACCTGACCGGCGACCCGGCGCTGGTCACGGACGACACGCAGATGGCGCTGGCCGTCGGCTGGGCGCTGCACGATGCGCCGGCGCTGACCCCGGAGGCCGTCGAGCCGCTGCTGCGGGAGCGGTTCCTCGCCTGGGCGGCCAGCCCGGAGAACAACCGGGCTCCGGGCATGACCTGCCTGCGCGCCTGTGCGGAGCTCGGGCGCGGGGTGCGCTGGCAGGAGGCGACGGTGGTCGGCTCGAAGGGCTGCGGGGCCAACATGCGGGTCACCCCGGTCGGCCTGCTCGACGTCGACCTGGACACCCTGGCCGGGCTGGCCCAGCTCCAGGCGGGGCTGACCCACGGTCACCCGACGGGCCTCGCGGCCAGCGAGCTGACCGCGTACGCGGTGCGGCTGCTGCGCGACGGCGCGGCGCTGGCGGCGCTGCCCCGGCTGCTCGCCGACCGCGCCCGCGACCAGCGGCGGGTCTACCGGGCCGACTGGCTCGGCGACCTCTGGCGGCGCCCCGGCGTGGACGCGCCGGAGGACTTCATCGCCCAGGGCTGGGACGACTGTCTCGCGGTGCTCGGCCGCCTCGACGTCGCGCTCGCCGTGCCGGACGACGGCGGCGACCCGTGCCGGCACACCGGTGAGGGGTGGATCGCCGAGGAGGCGCTGGCCACGGCCCTGTTCTGCGCGATCCGGCACGCCGACGACCCGGTGACCGCGTTGGCCCGGGGCGCCACCACCGCCGGCGACTCCGACTCGATCGCCGCCCTGGCCGGCGCCTTCGTCGGTGCCGCGCTGGGCATGCCGGCCTGGCCCGTCGGGTGGGCCGCCCGCATCGAGTACGCCGACCAGCTCGACACCCTCGCCCGGGCCTGGGACTGACCCGCCGGCAGCCGACCGGGCGGGCGGCGGGCGGTCAGGCGCCGGGTAGGTGGGGGAGGCGGCGGATGCGGCGCCACAGGGCGGGGTCGCAGGCGCCGGCGCGGCGCGAGAAATCCGCCAGCGGTACGTGGGCCGGCTCGGCCAGGTCGACGAAGCTGTCGTGCTCGGCGTCGGGGTCCCACTCCCGCGTCGGGATGCGGACGTGGTCGTCCCGGGCGCTCTTGTCCTGACTGGTGATCTTCAGGACGTCGGCGCCCCGGGCGTCGACCCGCAGCACCAGACAGGGCCGCACCTTCGAGCCGGTGCCGTCGGCGTACGGGACGTCGGCCCACCAGACGTCCCCCGGGCGCGGCGCGTCGGCGGGGGCGCGGTCGGCGGCGCGCGGTCGGGGCGGCGCGCCGGACCGGCCGGGCCCGCCCGGCGACGTCTTCCGGCCGGGCCGGGTGGGCGGGCGTCGGGGCG
>NZ_JBAKHV010000112.1:0-3834 GCF_036906775.1 Micromonospora sp. CPCC 205561
CGGCGGGCGTCGGACGCACCGCAGCCGCGGCGGGCCCGGGGCGGGCCGCAGGGGGTGCGGGGACCGCCGGGCGCGCCAGGGGGAACTCCGCGCGGACCGCGGCGGCCAGCGCCGCGCGGCGCTGCCGGCTGCCGGCCAACCGCTCGACGAGTCCCTGGTACGTCGTCCGGGCCCGCTCCACCTCGCCGCCGAGCGCGACGATCTCCCGGTCGAGCCGGACCACCTCCGCCGCGGCCGGGTACGGCGGACGACCGCAACCGGTGCACCCGGAGGCGAGATCGGCCGGCGCGCCGCAGGCGGGACAGGGGTAACCGGTGTTCTGCACCGGGCCATCATGTCGGCTGGAAGATCACCGAACCAGAGTGCGCGTACTCAGGGCCGGGTGTGCTCGTGCACCCAGGCGGCGTAGGCGGGGTCCCCGCTGTCCACCCGGGTCACCAGGATCTCCGGCACCTCGTACGGGTGGCTGGCCCGGATCTGCTCCACCAGCGCGGCGGCCCGGTCCGGCGCGGTCTTGAACTGCAACGACCACTCGGTGCTGGTCTCCACCCCGGAACGCCACCAGTAGGTGCTGTCCACCTGGCCGCCCACCTGCGCACAGGCCGCGAGCCGCCCGGCGACGGCCGCGGCCGCCATCACGTCAGCGACGGCGCGGGCGTCCACCACCGTCGTCAC
Source organism: Micromonospora sp. CPCC 205561 (assembly GCF_036906775.1). NCBI lineage: Bacteria > Bacillati > Actinomycetota > Actinomycetes > Micromonosporales > Micromonosporaceae > Micromonospora > Micromonospora sp. CPCC 205561. The sequence continues at coordinate 676 of NZ_JBAKHV010000112.1, forward strand.
CACGCAGATCTGGTCCACCAGCGCACCCTACGCGGCCCCGTCCCGATTGGCCGCGATCCACTCGTCGATCCGCGCCCACCAGTCGAAGAGCCAGTCGATCCGCTCCTGCCGACCGGCCGGCACCTGCTCCGGCGGCACCGACCAGAAGCGCATCACGATCCGCTTGTCCATCGGCAGTTCCCGCCACACGTCGCCGACGGTGAGCATCCTGTCGAGGCCCGTGTGCGCCACGAAGATCACTCCCGCGTCGGGCGCGGCGTCCAGCGCCGCGAGCAGCCCGCCGGGCTGCGGGGCGAGCACGTGCCGCATCCGCTCCGCGCGCCGCGCCATCCGCTCCAGGCCGAGGCCGCGCAGCCGGTCGATGGCCCGCAGCCGGCGACCGGGGGTGAAGTTGCCGCCCTCGGGGAAGATGACGAAGGCGTCGTCGTCGTCCAGCCCCTCGGCCAGGTGTCCGATCTGCTCGGTCACCGACCCTCGGCCCTCCCTGCCCGGCGCGAGGAAACGACTCGGCAGCCGGTTGAGCAGCACGTCGACCGCCGGATCCCACTGGAGGCTGTCCTTCAGCACGATCCGCGGCTCGCGGTTGAACCAGTTGACCAGGGCGTGGATCAGGATGAACGAGTCGCCGGGCCCGGCGTGCCGGCAGAGCACCAGCTCCGGACGGCCGGGCAGGGCGGTGTCGGGGTCGGTGCCCACCACGTCGATGCTCAGGTGCAGCGCCCAGCGGGCCTGCCAGAAGAGCACCCGCAGGAACCGGCCTGCGAGCACGTAGTGCGCCCGCTGGAAGGCCGGCGACCGGACCCGCCAGCCGAAGCCGGAGGCGACCCAGAGCACGAAGAGCGCGAGCAGCGCCGCCGCGTCCCACACCAGGTAGACGCAACCGAGCCAGAGCAGCCGCAGCGGCCGGAGCCGGCCCGGGGCCAGCGGGGAGACGGCAGCCGCGAGCAGCGCCCAGACCGGCAGGGTGGTCACCACCAGGAAGGCGAGCAGCACCACGCCGGGGGCCAGGAGCAGCCGGCGTACCCACTGCGGGGGCAGGGGCATCAGTGCTCCAGCTGCGTCGCCAGGTAGCGCCGGGACGCCGTGTAGGCGCGGCTGATCCGCCGCCCCACCGCCGCCATGTCCCGGTACGCCCAGGGCGTGTCGTCGCGCGGCTCCAGCCCGCCGGTGGGGAGCACGTGCACCTCGACCCCCTCGGGCAGGGCCGCCATCTCCCGGGCGAACCGGTGCCGCCGGGCGATCTCGAACGCGACCTGGGCGATCTCCCACGGCCGCCGGGGCGGGCTCAGCTCCCGCTCGATCCGTCCCACCTGGAGCACGAAGATCTGCGTGGCGCCCACGGCGACCGCCTCGCCGATCGGGATGGAGTTCACGATCCCGCCGTCGACGTAGTGCTGGTCGCCGATCCGGGCCGGCGGCAGCAGCCCCGGCACCGAGGCGGAGGCGAGGACGGCCGGCACCAGCGGCCCGCTGGCGAACCAGTGCTCGGCGGCCCGCTCGATGTTGGCCGCGCAGCAGCGGAACGGCACCCGCAGGTCGGCGAAGGTGGTCTCCGCGCCCAGCTCGGCCTCCAGCAGCTTGCGCAGCGGGCGGGGCGAGTGCAGGTGGGTGCGGGCGGCGAAGCGGCGCAGCTGCCGGGCGAGGGAGTCGCCGTACACCTCGCTCGCCTCGGGCGAGGCCCAGAGCCGCACCAGCCGGTCGGTGACCGCCTCGGAGGGCTCGGCGGCGACCAGCGCGCCGTTGACCGCCCCGATCGAGGTGCCCAGCACCATGTCGGGCCGGATGCCGGCCCGGAACAGGGCTCGCAGCATGCCCACCTCGACCGCGCCGAGGACTCCCCCGCCCCCGAGCACGAACGCCACCGGTCCCCGCGCCATGGGTTCATCCTGGCACGGGCGCGAAAGGGGCCGTCCGCTGCCGGCGCCGGGGCGGCCGCGTGGGCGCCGGCACGGGCGGCTGCCGGTGTCGGCCCGTCCGGGACGGTGGCGGCCGGCCCGGCGCGGTCCGGTCACGCGGGGAAGCCGGCCGTTGACAGGCCGGTCACATTCGCGCAACCTGATACCGCTCCCACAGCGAGGCAGGTGCGATCCCGTGAAGCCAGCACTGCTGCCCGGCCGGTTGCTGGCCCGCCGGTACCGGCTCGTCGACCAGATCGGCGCCGGCGGCATGTCGGTGATCTGGCGGGCGCGGGACGAGGTGCTCGACCGGATCGTGGCGCTGAAGGTGCTCGCCCCGTCCCTCGCCGCCGACGCCCGCTTCCGGGACATGGTGCGCGAGGAGGCCCGCGCCGCCGCGCAGCTCGTCCACCCGCACGTCACGTCGGTGCACGACTACGGCGAGACCGTCGCGCCCGACGGGTCGATCACCTCGTTCGTGGTGATGGAGCTGCTGGCCGGGGAGGAACTGGAGTCCCGGCTCACCGGGGGGCCGCTGCCGTGGGCCGAGGCGGTCGAGATCGGCGCCCAGGTGGCGGACGCGCTCGCCGCCGCGCACCGGCTCGGCATCGTGCACCGCGACATCACCCCGGCCAACGTGATGATGACCAACTCCGGGGTCAAGGTGCTCGACTTCGGCATCGCCACCCGGATCGGCACGCCGGACGACGACGAGGACGGCGGCACGTTCGGCACGCCCGCGTACGTGGCGCCCGAGCGGCTCGACGGGGCGCCCGCGCAGCCGGCCACCGACGTCTACTCCCTGGGCGTGCTGCTCTACGAGGCGCTGAGCGGGCGGGTGCCGTACCCGGCGGAGACCTGGGAGCAGCTCAGCGAGGCGCTCGCCGGGGACGGCCCGCCTCCGCTGGTCGAGCTGCCGGGCCTGCCGCCGGAGGTGGCCCGGACCTGCCTGCGCTGCCTGGCCCGCAACCCGCTCGACCGGCCCACCGCCCGTCAGGTCGCCGCCATCCTGCGCGACCAGCTGCTGCCCGCCGACCCGCAGGCCGCCACCATGCTCGCGCCGACCGTCACGCTCCCGACGCTCCCGTCCCCGCAGGAGGCCCCGGTGCCGGCGCACGACTCCGCGCCGACGGGCCCCGGTCCGGCTGCCCGGGTCGGCCCGGGCGGGCCCCGCACCGGCGCGGTGGAACCGGACGGTCCGGGCGCGCCCACCGCCGCGGCGGACCCGGGCGGCGCGGGCGGGCCCGTCACCGGCGCGGCGGAG
>NZ_JBAKHV010000113.1:0-3268 GCF_036906775.1 Micromonospora sp. CPCC 205561
CGGGCCCCGCCCGCGCGGTGGGCGTGCCCACCGGTCAGGGCCCGCGCGGCCCGGCCGCCGCGGCGGGTGGGCGACTGCTCGGACCGGGCCGGTCAGCCCGCCGTGGTGGCCGGGTGCTCGGTCGGGCTGCGCAGCTCGACCGGCGCCGCCGGCGCGGCCCCGTCCGGGCCGGCGTGCCACGGCGTGAAGACCGCGACCACGGCCAGCAACAGCCCGGCGAGCGCCACCGCGAGCACCAACAGCAGTTCCCGTACCGCGCCCGAGCCGGCGTCGCCCGCCATGGTCCCCCCCTCCACGCCGGGCGGCCCGCCCGGTTGCTTCCCCCGCTCACAGCTTCCACCACCCACGGCGGCGGAAACAGTCGCCGATCGGACGCACCGTTGGCTGATTCCGGACTCAGCCAACCGGTCCGGGCGCGGATGCCCGCGACCGGTGCCGATGGACGGTCGAACGGAGGAGGGTCGTCAGGAGACGTGCGGGGTGCGCGGGCGGCGGGAGCGGCGCGGCCGGCCCGAGGCGCGGTGCGGAGCCCGACCGCCCTCACCGGCGCGGCCACCCGACCGGCCGGCGGCGGAGGTGGCCTGCGGCGGGGGCGGCGCGATCGTCACCGGCACACCGGACGGCTCCCGGGCCCCGGTGACCCGGGCCAGGGCCTCGTCGCCGGAACGCACCTGGACGGACTCGGGACGGATGCCGGCGGTCGCCATCAGCCGGGACACGTCCCGGCGCTGCTCGGGCAGGACCAGGGTGACCACGGTGCCGGACTCCCCCGCCCGGGCGGTACGCCCACCCCGGTGCAGGTAGTCCTTCGCCTCGGTCGGCGGGTCCACGTTGACCACCATGTCCAGCCCGTCGACGTGGATGCCCCGGGCCGCCACGTCGGTGGCGACCAGGGCGGTGACCTGCCCGGTGCGGAACTGCTCCAGGATCCGGGTGCGCTGCGGCTGCGACTTGCCGCCGTGCAGCGCGGCCGCGCGTACGCCCTTGGAGAGCAGCTGCCGGGCGAGCCGGTCGGCGCGGTGCTTGGTGCCCATGAACAGGATCGTCCGGCCCTCGCGGGCGGCGATCCAGGTCAGCGCGGTGGGCTTGTCCAACGCGTCGACGTGCAGCACGTGGTGGGTCATCGCGGTCACCGTGGCGGTGCCCGGGTCCACGGAGTGCGTGACGGGGCTGCTCAGGAAGCGGCGGACCAGCTTGTCCACGCCGCCGTCCAGGGTGGCCGAGAAGAGCATCCGCTGGCCGTTCGGGGCGACCTGTTCCAGCAGCTTCGTCACCTGCGGCAGGAAGCCCATGTCGGCCATCTGGTCGGCCTCGTCGAGCACGGTGATGCCGACCTGGTCCAGCCGGGCGTCACCACGGTTGATCAGGTCGTGCAGCCGGCCGGGGGTGGCCACGACCAGCTCGGCGCCGGCGCGCAGCGCGTCCGCCTGGCGTTGCAGCGACAGGCCGCCGACGACGGTGGCGCAGCGCAGTCCGACGGCCCGGGCGTACGGGTCGAGCGCCGTGGTCACCTGCTGGGCCAGCTCGCGGGTCGGCACCAGCACCAGGGCCAGCGGCCGGCCCGCACGGGCCCGGCGGCCGGCGATGCGGGACAGCAGGGGAAGCCCGAAGGCGAGCGTCTTGCCGGAGCCGGTGCGGCCCCGGCCGAGCACGTCCCGGCCGGCCAGCGAGTCGGGCAGGGTGGCCGACTGGATCGGGAACGGCTCGGTGATGCCCTGGGCGGTCAGCTCGGCGAGCAGCGCCGGGGCCAGCCCGGTATGGGCGAACGACGGAATGACAGTGGTCATGCGGAAGCCTTCCTCGACGGCGGCACGTGTCGAGGGAGGGCGCCGGGAGTCGGCGCTGTCACCGGCGGACCAGGCCGCGGGTGACTCACAAGCACGAACCGAAAGGGGTACGGGGCCCGGCCCGCCGCCGACTCGCCGCCTGCTCACGCAGGTCGACGGGGCGGCGGGCCGGTCCCGTTCACCGCACCCGGAGGGCGCGGTGGGTGTTACTCGTGGATCCGAAGATCAGAGCGGACGGATGTTCTCCGCCTGCGGGCCCTTCTGGCCCTGGGTCACCTCGAACTCGACCCGCTGGTTCTCGTCCAGGCTCCGGTAGCCGGAGGACTGGATCGCCGAGAAGTGGGCGAAGACGTCGGCGCCGCCGCCGTCCGGGGTGATGAAGCCGAAGCCCTTGTCAGCGTTGAACCACTTGACGGTGCCAATAGCCATTTGTTTCGTCTCCTTGACGGAACGTCGAACCCACACCTGTTGCGGGCTCGAAGAGGAGCGCGCCACGCGGAACTGCCTGGCTCGCTTGTCGCTTCTGGTTCGCCCCGCCCGGAGAACTCCGGACACAACAAAGAGCGCCTGGGCCACAATCCTCCAGGCGCACACAGAGTCTCTGGGAACCATAACTGCAACGCGACCAACCTATCACGGATTCGGCCCGGCACCACCGTCTGCCGGGATTTCCGGCAACGAAGCGATCAACGCGGTCAGTCCGTCCGTGTCCAGCAGGTCCGCCGGGCGGACCGTGACCCCGTCCCGCACGTAGTGGAACGCCGCGCCCACCCGCTCCACCGGCACCCCGGCCAGCTCCGCCCAGGCCAGTCGGTAGACCGCGAGCTGCACGGCCGCCACGTCGGCGGCGGGCCCGGCGGGCTGCCGGCCGGTCTTCCAGTCCACCACGTCGAACCGGCCGCCCGGGCGGGCGAAGACGGCGTCCATCCGCCCCCGGACCACCACCCCGGCGATGACCGTGGCGAACGGCACCTCCACCTCCACCGGCACCCGGTCGGCCCACTCGCTGGCGAGGAAGCGCTCCTGGAGTTCGGCCAGCGCCTCGTCGGGCGCGGCGTCCGCGTCGGCGGCGCCCGGCAACTCGTCCAGGTCGAGCAGCCGGTCGGCGCCGAACCGCTGCTCCAGCCAGGTGTGGAAGGCGGTGCCACGGCGGGCGTACGGATTGGGCTCGGTGGGCACCGGGCGGCGCAACGCCCGGGCCAGAGCCGCCGGGTCCCGGCGCAGCGCCACCAGCTGGGTCACCGAGAGCTGCCCGGGCAGCGCCACCTCCACCGCGCCGCCCTGCCGGGTCAGCTCGGCGCGCTCGGCCAGCAGCAGGTCGGCCTCCCGCCGCCACCGCGCCACGTCCGGATCGCCGCCCGACGGGTCGCCGGCCTCCCCGGCGCCGTCGTCGTCGCGGCCGGCCCGGTCCCGGCGGGCCGGGTCCCCGTCGGCCGGCGGGTGGCCGGCCCGGTCGCCGCCCCCCGGCGGCTGGCCGGTCG
>NZ_JBAKHV010000114.1:0-3259 GCF_036906775.1 Micromonospora sp. CPCC 205561
TTGATGGAGCCGATGCTGGACGAGTTCCGGTCGGTGGTGGCGGGGCTGGACTGGCGGGTGCCGAAGATCCCGGTCGTGTCGAACGTGACCGGTGCGGTCGCGGACGCGGGGGAGGTCACCGACCCGGGCTACTGGGTGCGGCATGTGCGGCAGCCGGTGCGGTTCGCCGACGGCGTGGCGGCGCTGCGTGCGCAGGGTGTGGACACGTTCCTGGAGCTCGGCCCCGACGCGACGTTGACGGCGATGGTGGCGGAGATCGTCGCGGATGCCGCCGTGCGGCGGATTCCGGCGTCGCGGCGGGACCAGTCGGAGGTCGCCGCGCTGACCGAGGCGCTGGGGCAGTTGTGGGTCGCGGGTGTGCCGGTCGACTGGACGGCGTACCACGGTCAGACCGGTGCCCGGCCGCGCGTGGTCGACCTGCCCACCTACGCCTTCGACCATCGGCGCTACTGGATCAATGTCGCGACGCGCTCCTACCGTCCCCCCGCCGCCCGGCGTACCGCCGCCGACGAGGACTTCTGGCGGGCGATCGAGGCGGAGGACCTGACGACCCTCGCCGAGAGCCTGGCCGTCGACGCCGACGCCCCGCTCGCGGACGTGCTGCCCGCGCTGTCCACCTGGCGACGCCGCCGGGACGCCGAAGCGGCCCTCGACTCCTGGCGCTACCGGGTGACCTGGCAGCCGCTCACGGACGACGACGCCCGCGCCGAGGCGACCGACTTCCTGCTCGTCGTGCCGGCCGACGCCGACGCGGCCGTGACGGCCTGGGCCGCCGCACTTGGCGCCGCCGGCGGGCGGATCGTCGAGGTCGACGCCACGTGCGACCGGAAGCGGCTCGCCCACGACCTCGTCGAGGCGTCGGCCGGCCGCGACGGGGACGTGCTGCCCGTACTCTCCCTGCTCGCCTTCGACACCCGGCCGTACGCCGGGGCCGCCTCCGTGCCGACGGGCCTCGCCGGCACGGTCGCGCTCGCGCAGGCGCTCGGGGACGCCGGGATCACCGCCCGGCTCTGGATCGCCACTTGTGGCGCGGTCTCCGTCGGCTCCCGGGACCCGCACGTCGACCCCGTGCAGGCCATGGCGTGGGGCTTCGGCAGCGTGCTGCGCGCCGAGCACCCGCACCGGTGGGGCGGGCTCGTCGACGTCCCCGAGCAGCCCGACCAGGGCGTCGTGCGCATGCTCCGGACGCTGATCGCCGGCACCGGTCGGGAGGACGAGGTCGCCCTGCGTCGCAACGGCGGCCACGCCCGCAGGCTCGTCCGCGCGACGTACGGGGACACCGGCCCGCGCCGTTCCTGGACGCCGCGCGGCACGGTGCTGATCACCGGCGGGACCGGGGCCCTCGGCCGGCACGTCGCCCGCACCCTGGCCGCCGAGGGCGCCGAACACCTTCTGCTGGTCAGCCGGCGGGGCGGCGAGGCGCCGGGCGCGGCCGCGCTGGCCGAGGAACTCGCCGGGCTCGGCAGCCGGGTCACCCTCGCGTCCTGCGACGTGGCCGACCGGGCCGCGCTCGCGGCGCTGCTCGACTCGATCCCCGCCGAGCTTCCGTTGAGCGCGGTCGTGCACACCGCCGCCGCCCTAGACGACAACGTCGTCGACGCGGTCAGCGTCGACCAGCTGGCCACCGCCCTGCGGGCGAAGGTCGACGCCGCGCGCAACCTGGACGAGCTGACCCGGGGCCTGGACCTCTCCGCCTTCGTGCTCTTCTCCTCCCTCGCCGGCCTCATGGGCGCCGCCGGGCAGACCACCTACGCGCCGGGCAACGCCTTCCTCGACGCGCTGGCGCAGCGGCGTCGCGCGGAGGGGCTGCCGGCGACCTCGCTCGGCTGGGGCCTGTGGGCCGACGGCGGGGTGAGCGCCGGTGAGTTCGAGCAGCGGCTGAGGCGTACCGGCTTCGGCGCGATGGCACCGGAGACGGCCGTACGCGCCCTCACCCGGGCGCTGGACCGCGACGAGACGTACCTCGTGGTGGCCGACATCGACTGGGCCCGGGTGGCCGCCGCCGGCGGTCGGCGCCCCCACCCGCTGGTCCGGGACCTCCTGGCCGAGGCCGGCGCGGCGGGAACCGCCGACGCCACCGTGCCGGCGGCCGACCTGCGCCTCCGCCTGGCGGGGATGTCCGGCGCGGAGCAACTGCGCGTCCTCGGCGAACTCGTGCGTGCCGAGGTCGCGGCCGTGCTGGGCCACGACTCCGCCGAGCGGGTGGCACCGGACCGGGCCTTCCAGGACCTCGGCTTCACGTCGCTGGCGGCGGTCGAGCTGCGCAACCGGCTCGACGCGGCGACCGGCCTCACGTTGCCGACCACGCTCGCCTTCGACTACCCGAACTCGGCGGCCCTGGCCGGGCACATCCACGCCGAGCTGCTCGGCGGGCAGGCCCTTCCCGTCGCCGCCGCCGTCACCGGCCCCGTCGTGGGCGACGACCCGATCGTCATCGTCGGCATGGGCTGCCGTTTCCCCGCCGGCGCCGAATCCCCGGAGGGGCTCTGGGAACTGCTGACGGCCGGCGTCGACGCGATGTCGGACTTCCCGACCAACCGGCACTGGGACCTGGGGTCCCTGGCCGGAACCGACTCCTACGTCTCGCGGGGGGCGTTCCTGGCCGACGCGGGCGGCTTCGACGCGGAGTTCTTCGGCATCTCGCCGCGTGAGGCGCTGGCCATGGACCCCCAGCAGCGGCTCCTGCTGGAGGTCGCCTGGGAGGCGTTCGAGGACGCCCGGATCGAGCCCCTCGCGCTGCGCGGCGGCCGGGTCGGGGTGTTCGCCGGCACGAACGGGCAGGACTACGAGACCGTCGTGCGTCAGGCCGGAGAGTCGCTCGCCGGGTTCGGCGCGACCGGCGCCTCGGCGAGCGTGTTGTCGGGTCGGGTGGCGTACTCGTTCGGGTTCGAGGGGCCGGCGGTGACGGTGGACACGGCGTGTTCGTCGTCGTTGGTGGCGTTGCACCTGGCGGTGCAGGCGTTGCGGTCGGGCGAGTGCGACCTGGCCCTGGCCGGTGGCGTCACCGTGATGGCCACCCCGGGTGCCTTCATCGAGTTCTCCCGCCAGGGCGGACTGTCGGCGGACGGCCGCTGCAAGGCCTTTGCCGAGTCGGCGGACGGCACCGCGTGGGGCGAAGGCGTCGGGGTGCTGGTGGTGCAGCGGTTGTCGGACGCGCGGCGCGACGGGCGCCGGGTCCTGGCGGTGGTGCGGGGCACGGCGGTGAATCAGGATGGTGCGTCGAACGGGTTGACGGCGCCGAATGGTCCGTCGCAGCAGC
>NZ_JBAKHV010000115.1:0-2338 GCF_036906775.1 Micromonospora sp. CPCC 205561
GACGGCGGTGGACCTGCGTAACCGGTTGAACGCGGCCACCGGGCTGCGGCTGGCCTCGACGCTCGTGTTCGACTACCCGACCCCGGCGGTGCTCGCCGACCACCTGTGGTCGGAGTTGGCCGGGGTGCGTCAGTCGACCCGCGACCTGGTCGCCGGTACGGTCGTCGGCACCGACGAGCCGATCGCGATCGTGGGTATGGCCTGCCGCTACCCGGGCGGCGTCGAGAGCCCGGAGCAGTTGTGGGAACTGCTGGCCGGCGGCGGCGACGGGATCTCCGAGTTCCCGGCGGATCGGGGCTGGGACCTGGAGTCGCTGTTCGACCCGGACCCGGACCGCAGCGGTACGTCGTACACGCGGCACGGTGGTTTCCTGTACGGGGCGGCGGAGTTCGATCCGGGCTTCTTCGGGATCTCGCCGCGTGAGGCCCTGGCGATGGATCCGCAGCAGCGGTTGCTGCTGGAGGCGTCGTGGGAGAGCTTCGAGTCGGCGGGTCTGGACCCGCAGCGGTTGCGGGGCAGCCGTACCGGCGTCTTCGCCGGCGTGATGTACCACGACTACGCCTCCCGGCTGATGGACCTGCCGACCGAGGTGGAGGGCTACGTCGGGACCGGTACCTCCGGCAGCGTGCTGTCGGGTCGGGTGGCGTACACGTTCGGGCTGGAGGGACCGGCGGTCACGGTGGACACGGCGTGTTCGTCGTCGCTGGTGGCGTTGCATCTTGCGGCGCAGGCGTTGCGGTCAGGTGAGTGTGATCTGGCGTTGGCCGGTGGTGTGACGGTGATGGCGACGCCGGGGACGTTCATCGAGTTCTCCCGGCAGCGGGGCCTGTCGCAGGACGGGCGCTGCAAGTCGTTCGCCGCCTCCGCTGACGGCACGGGCTGGTCCGAGGGCGTCGGCGTGCTGCTCGTGCAGCGCCTCTCCGACGCCCAGCGCGAGGGCCGGAAGATCTACGCCGTGGTACGCGGGACGGCCGTGAACCAGGACGGCGCGTCGAACGGCCTGACCGCGCCGAACGGCCCGTCGCAGCAGCGCGTGATCCGTCAGGCGCTCGCGAACGCGCGGTTGACGCCGGCCGACGTGGACGCGGTCGAGGCGCACGGTACGGGCACGACGCTGGGCGATCCGATCGAGGCGCAGGCGCTACTGGCCACGTACGGGCAGGAGCGTCCGGGGGACCGGCCGTTGTTGTTGGGGTCGGTGAAGTCGAACATCGGGCACACGCAGGCCGCTGCCGGTGTGGCCGGTGTGATCAAGATGGTGCTGGCGATGCGGCACGGCCTGGTGCCGCCGACGCTGCACGTGGACGAGCCGTCCCCGCACATCGACTGGACGGCTGGGGCAGTCGCCCTGGCGACCGAGGCGACTCCGTGGCCGCAGGTGGGTCGGCCGCGTCGGGCGGCGGTGTCGTCGTTCGGGATCTCCGGCACCAACGCGCACGTGATCATCGAGCAGCCGCCCGCCGAGACGGTCGAGGGTGAGATCGTCGCCCGCGACGTTCCGCCGGTGGTGCCGGTGCTGCTGTCGGCCCGTGACGCCGCCGCCCTGGCCGGCCAGGCGGGGCGGTGGGCGCGCTGGCTCGCCGTTGACGAGGCCCCGCGTCCGCTGGACGTGGCCTGGTCCTCCGTCACCACCCGGCCCGCGCTGGAGCAGCGCGCCGTCGCCGTGGTGGCCGACCAGGACGACCTGCTCTCCGCGCTGCGGGCCCTCGACGCGGGCGAGCCCTCCGGGGCCGTCGTGACCGGCTACACCGCCGCACGCGGCCAGCTCGCGCTGCTGTTCTCGGGTCAGGGTGCGCAGCGTGCGGGGATGGGCCGGGAGTTGTCGGCCGGGTTCCCGGTGTTCGCGGCCGCCCTGGGTGAGGTGTGCGCGTACCTGGATCCGTTGCTGCCGCGTCCGTTGCGGGAGGTGCTGTTCGCCGAGGCGGGTACGGCCGAGGCGGGGTTGCTGGATCTGACGGTGTTCACGCAGGCCGGCCTGTTCGCGGTCGAGGTGGCGTTGTTCCGGTTGGTGGAGTCGTTCGGCATCGTCCCCGACGTGGTCGCCGGTCACTCGATCGGCGAGGTCACGGCCGCGTACGTCGCGGGTGTGTTGTCGCTGGCCGACGCGTGTCAGCTTGTGGCGGCGCGGGGTCGGTTGATGCAGGCGCTGCCCGCCGGTGGCGGCATGCTGGCGGTGGCGGCGGACGAGGCGGCGGTGGTCGAGTCGATCGCTGGGATGACCGACCGCGTCGGTGTCGCGGCGGTCAACGGGCCGGCGGCGGTGGTGGTCTCCGGCGCGGTCGACGCGCTGGACGAGGTGGAGGGGTTCTGGCGGGAGCGGGGTGTGCGGACGCGCCGG
>NZ_JBAKHV010000116.1:0-1695 GCF_036906775.1 Micromonospora sp. CPCC 205561
GCCACGGAAACCACCCTCACGCGGCGGACCAGAACGGAAACCACCCTCGCGGTCACCGCCCCGATAGCCACCGGAGCGGTCGCCGCCCTCACGGCGGTCGCCACCCCGGAAACCACCCTCGCGGTCACCACCACGGAAGCCACCCGGACGCTCGCCACCCTCACGGCGGTCGCCGCCACGGAAACCACCCTCACGGTCACCACCGCGATAGCCACCCGGACGGTCACCGCCCTCACGGCGATCGCCGCCACGGAAACCACCCTCACGCGGCGGACCAGAACGGAAACCACCCTCGCGGTCACCGCCCCGATAGCCACCGGAGCGGTCGCCGCCCTCACGGCGGTCGCCACCCCGGAAACCACCCTCGCGGTCACCACCACGGAAGCCACCCGGACGGTCCCCGCCCTCACGGCGGTCGCCGCCACGGAAACCACCCTCGCGGTCACCACCGCGGAAGCCACCCGGACGGTCGCCGCTGTCACGGCGGTCGCCGCCACGGAAACCACCCTCGCGGTCACCACCACGGAAGCCACCCGGACGGTCCCCGCTGTCACGGCGGAAGCCACCCTCACGCGGCGGACCAGAACGGAATCCACCCTGACGGTCGCCACCCTCACGACGGTCACCACCGCGGAAGCCGCCGGGACGGTCCCCGCCCTCACGGCGGTCGCCGCCACGGAAACCACCCTCGCGGTCACCACCGCGATAGCCACCCGGACGGTCGCCGCTGTCACGGCGGAAGCCACCCTCACGCGGCGGACCAGAACGGAACCCACCCTGACGGTCACCGCCCTCACGACGGTCGCCGCCGCGGAAACCACCCTCGCGGTCACCACCGCGATAGCCACCCGGACGGTCACCACCCTCGCGACGGTCGCCGCCGCGGAAACCACCCTCGCGGTCACCACCACGGAAGCCACCCGGACGGTCGCCGCTGTCACGGCGGAAGCCACCCTCACGCGGCGGACCAGAACGGAACCCACCCTGACGGTCACCGCCCTCACGACGGTCGCCGCCGCGGAAACCACCCTCGCGGTCACCACCGCGATAGCCACCCGGACGGTCACCACCCTCGCGACGGTCGCCGCCGCGGAAACCACCCTCGCGGTCACCACCACGGAAGCCACCCGGACGGTCGCCGCTGTCACGGCGGAAGCCACCCTCACGCGGCGGACCAGAACGGAACCCACCCTGACGGTCGCCACCCTCACGACGGTCGCCGCCACGGAAACCACCCTCGCGGTCACCACCACGGAAGCCACCGGAGCGGTCACCACCCTCACGGCGATCGCCGCCACGGAAACCACCCTGGCGGTCTCCGTCACGACGGGGGGCGCCGCTGCCGCGGGCATCGCCGTCGCGGGGACCGGACCGGAAGCCTCCCTCGCGGCGCTCTCCGCCGCGGAAGCCACCCTCACGGCGGTCGCCGCCGGCGTGCCCGCCGCGCTGGCCACCACGGTCATCCCGGTACGGGGGCCGGTCGTCGCGACGCGGGGCTCCCTCACGGTCGTCGTTACGACGGGGACGATCTCCGCCCTGCGATCCTGAACTCACAGGTACATCCTTCCTCATTGCGTCACCCAGGACGCTACGCAGTCGAGGGCCGACCCGGATGGGGCGGCCCTCGACTGAAAGATTGTCCGGCGGTGTCCTACTCTCCCACACCCTCCCGAGTGCAGTACCATCGGCGCTGGA
>NZ_JBAKHV010000117.1:0-1528 GCF_036906775.1 Micromonospora sp. CPCC 205561
CGCGTCACCGTCCACGTCGGCCACCATCGCCTCCAGCACCGCCCGGTACATGCCACCGAGGCGCAGGACGTTGGGGTAGCTGACCTGGTGCGGGCGGGCCAGGATGTTGAGCACGCCGCCGAGGGTGGAGACGTGCAGACCGAACTCCCCGCTGGCCTCGTAGATGGCGTCGTCGAAGTCGACCCGCTCGGTGTCGACCTGCTCGAAGTCGAGGTAGTTGAAGAGGATCTCGATCGGCCGGCGCCCGTCGCCGAGGCGCTGCACGGCCGGCAGCGGGTAGCGGCGGTGCGGCCACAGCTCCAGCTCCCCGGCGTACGTCGAGCGGATCAGCTCCCGCCAGGTCCGCGCGCCGGCGTCGTGCACGAACGGCAGGGTGTTCAGGTGCATCCCGTACACCCGGTCGGCGCCGCTCACCTCGGGCCGGCCGTGGCTGACCAGCCCGCTGGTGAACACGGGTTCGGCGGTGAGCTGGCTCATCACCTTCAGGTGCGCCGCCAGCAGCACGCTCTTCAGCGACGTGTCGGTCCGGCTGGCCAGCTCGCGCAGGTCGTCCATCAGGTCGTGCAGGGGGACGCGGGTGCCGCACTCGTACTCCGGGACCGACTCGTCCTCGCCCCAGCCGGCGGGCAGCTCGAAGACCGGCCGGGCGACGACGCCCTGCCAGTAGTCGCGGTCCTCGGCCGACGCCAGCGCCTCGATCTCGCCGGCGACGAAGTCGGCGTAGCGGACCGGGGGCGCCTCGAACGCCGCCGGCGCGCCGGTGTCGCGCAGGCTGCGGTAGCTGTCGAGGATCTCCATCAGCAGCGAGTGGTGGCTCCAGCCCTCCAGGATGCCGTGCGACATGGTCAGCACGAACCACCACGTGTCGTTGCGGCCGGCCGCCCCGGCGATCCGCATCTGCGGGACCTGGTCGGAGGTGAAGGGCCGGGCGCGCTCGGCGGCCAGGTACGCCCGCAGCCGGCCTTCGGCCTCCTCGTCCGTGCCCTCGCCGAGATCGAGCAGCGTGACGTCGACGGGCACCTCGGCGTGCACGAGCTGCATCGGCACCGAGTAGCCGGTGAGGTCGAATGACGTACGCAGGATCTCGTGCCGGTCCACCACGGTCCGCACGGCCCGGCGCAGCGCCTCGCCGTCGAAGGCGTGCTCGTCGCGGATCGGGAACGCCGACACGTTGTGGTAGGTGCGCCGCTCGGAGTCGGAGAGGGTGACCACGAGCATGGCGAGCTGCACCTGCGCGCACGGGTACGCGTCGGCGAGCCCGGCGGGCAGCGCTGCCCGGTCGGCGTCGTCGAGCAGGCTGAACGGGGCGACCGCTCGGAACGCGGGGGCCACCTCGGCGTCCTCCCCGCCGGCGAGGTGCGCGGCCAGGGCGGCGACCGTGCGGTGCACGAAGACGTCGCGCACCGAGACCGGGTGGCCGGCGTTGCGCAGCGCGCCCACGAGCGCGATGGCGCTGATGGAGTGCCCGCCGAGGTCGAAGAAGCTCTCCTGGGTGCTGACCTGCTCCAGGTTGAGCACCCGGCCCCAG
>NZ_JBAKHV010000118.1:0-1332 GCF_036906775.1 Micromonospora sp. CPCC 205561
ACCTTCCACCCCACCACCAAATGGCACGACTACTTCGGCCTCAACGGCGAAACCACCCTCTGACCCCGTCGAAGGGTCACCGACCCGTGACGGCGCGACCGACACGTCCCGATGGAGGACCAATGGAGAACATCCCCGCCCCCCGCCGGCCCTTCAGCCGCCGGCGGCTCCTGACCGGCGCGGCGGGAGTCGCCGCGACCGGGGCCTTCGCCGGCGCGCTCGTCGCGCCGTCGGCGGCGAGTGCCGCCGTCGACGGGCACGGCCTGCGCATCGTCGACCGCAACGAGAACGGCGGCCGCCTGCAGTACTACCGCTTCGCCACCGACGCCATCCAGTGGGACCCGGCCGTCAACGTCCTGCTCCCCGACGGCTACCACACCAGCGGCAGGCGCTACCCGGTGCTGTACCTGCTGCACGGCGGCAACGCGGACTTCCGCACCTTCCACATGCAGGACAACATCATCAACCTGACCGCCGGCAGGGAGATCATCGTCGTCATGCCGGACGCCTCGACCGGCTGGTACTCCAACCCCGTACACAGCAACACCGGGCCCCGCAACTGGGAGACGTTCCACATCGCCCAGCTGCTGCCCTGGATCGAGCAGAACTTCCGGACCTTCCCGGAGTACAACGGCCGCGCGATCGCCGGCTTCTCGATGGGCGGCTTCGGCGCGCTGAAGTACGCCGCGAAGTACTACGGACACTTCTGCTCGGTCAGCTCCCACTCCGGCCCGGCCAGCCTGCGCCGCGACTTCGGTCTCGTCGTCCACTGGGCCAACGTCACCTCCGCCGCCCTCGACCTCGGCGGCGGCACCGTCTACGGCGCGCCCCTGTGGGACGAGGCCCGGGTCAACGCCGACAACCCCGTCCAGCGCATCGGCAGCTACCACAACAAGCGGATCTTCCTCGCCGCCGGCACCTCACCCGACCCGATCAACTGGTTCGACACCGTGAACGAGACCCAGGTGCTCGCCGGCCAGCGCGAGTTCCGGGCCGCGCTCGGCCGGGCGGGCATCCCGCACGAGTGGCGAGAGGTGCCCGGCGGCCACTACTTCCGCCACGAACTCTTCGTCCAGGATCTCAACGGGATGCTCGGCCGGCTGCGCCGGGCCGGCTGACCCACCCCCGGCACCACCCACCCCGGCACCACCCACCGCCGCCGCGCCGGGACCCCCGGCGCGGCGGCGGATCCCTGCCCGCCGCCGCCCACCGCCCGGCGGCGGCTCCCGGCCGCCCCGCCCACCCGGGCGGTGGGGGGCGCCCCGCCGCCCTCCCGCGGGCGACGGGGCCGTCCTTCCCTCCCCCCCTCGCCCCGCCGGCGCCGACCCCAAT
>NZ_JBAKHV010000119.1:0-1316 GCF_036906775.1 Micromonospora sp. CPCC 205561
CCGGCGGGGCCCGCCGCCGCGCGCGACAGCCGCCGGGGCTCGACCGGCGCGCCGCGCGGCCGTGGCGGCTCCCGGTCCTGCGCGCCCCGGCTCCTCGGGGTCGCGCTGTTCGCCGTGGCCGTGGCCGTGGCGGTCGCGGGGTGCGGCGGCGGCGAGGCGCCCGTCTCCCCCCTGCCCGTGCAGGCGCCGACCGCGCCGGTGACGCCGTCCTCCGGCTCCCCCGGCCCGCCGTCGGCCTCCCCGCCGTCCGTCTCCCCGCCCGGGCCGGGCACCGCCGGCACGTCGGCCGTCGCCCGCCCGGCCCCGCCGCCCCGGCCGGCAGCGCCCCCGACGACGGCCGCGGCGCGTACGCCGGCCGCGACCCGGTCGCCGAGCGGGCCGCCCGGCACCTGCTTCGGCGCGGTCCGCCACGACCTGGTGCTGGCCGAGACCGAGCTGGCCCTGGTCCGCTCGCTCTGCTTCGCCACCGGCGGGGTGCTGCGGATCATCGGCATCGGGCCGGGCGAGGTGACCGTGGACCGGGAGGACCTGGTCTCCCGCAGCTACGAGGCGGGGGTGGTCGACATCCGGTTCGTCCGCCCCGGCACCGTGGTGGTGCTCATCCCGCAGGGCGGCACGACGTACCCGGTCACCGTCGTGGCGCGGTGACCGGTGGGGCTCACCGCACCCGCACCCCGGCCAGCAGGGTGTCGACGAAGTCGGGCCGGCTGCCGGCCGGGGGCGTGACCTGCACGTAGATCAGGGCGGCGCGGCCGGGCGCGAGCCCGGCGGCCTCGACGATCTCGGGCCGGCCCCGGTCGCAGGTGAACCCGGCCACCACCCAGTCCACGCCCGCCTGCCGGGTGCGGCGCACCGGGGCGGCGACGCACGCCGCGTGCGGCCGCTCGGCGACGAAGCCGGCGGGGGTGGCCCACGCGGCGATGTCGGCCGACACTCCGACGAAGGCGCCCGGCACGGTCGGGTCGACCGCCCACCGGCGCGGGTCGGGCGACATCACCAGGGCCGGTTCGAGCCGGCCGTCGGGGCCGTACCGGCCGGCCCAGCCGGTGCCGGCGGCCCGCCATCCGGGCGGCAGCGCGACGGTGACCGGGCCGACCGTCCAGCTTCCGGCGTCCCGTGGGCCTGTGGCGTCGTCGCCCGCGGTGGAGCCGGCCGCGACGAGGGCCAGGACGCCCAGCGCCAGCAGGCCGGCCCGCCGGGCGGGCGGCCGGCCCCCTCGGCGCGCGGGCCGGGCCGGGCGCCCGACCGGGCCGGCGGCCCCGCCGGTGCGGCGCGGCACGGGGCCGCCGGTGCGGCCCGGCACAGGGCGGCACGGA
>NZ_JBAKHV010000120.1:0-1184 GCF_036906775.1 Micromonospora sp. CPCC 205561
CCGCCGAGGTCGAAGAAGCTCTCCTGGGTGCTGACCTGCTCCAGGTTGAGCACCCGGCCCCAGATCCCGGCCAGCTGCTCCTCCAGCTCGGTCGCCGGGGCGACGTACTGTCGGTGTGCCGGCTCGGCCGTGTCCCGGAGGGCGGCGCGGTCGACCTTGCCGTTGGCGTTGAGCGGGATCGCCTCCACGGCGACGAACTCGGCCGGGATCATGTACTCCGGCAACTGCTCCACGCACCGCTGCCGCACCCGGTCGAGCAGGCCGGAGGCCGCGGGGGCGCTCGGCCGGTAGAACACCACCAGCCGGTCCGACTCGCCGACCAGGGCGACGGCGTCGCCGACGCCGTCGGTGCCCTCGACGACCGCTTCGATCTCGCCCAGTTCGATGCGGTAGCCGCGGATCTTCACCTGATGGTCGACCCGCCCGACGAACTCCACCGCCCCGTCGGCCATCCGGCGCACCAGATCCCCGGTCCGGTACATCCGCGCTCCCGCCGCACCGAACGGGTCGGGCAGGAAGCGCTCCGCCGTCAGAGCCGGCTGCCCCGCGTAACCCCGGGCCACACCCACACCACCGACATACAACTCACCGACCACACCCACCGGCGACAGCCGCAGATCCCGGTTCAACACGTACATCGTCATCCCCGGCAACGCCCGACCGATCGGCACCACCGCACCCGACTGCTCGCCCACGATCGGGAAAACGCAGGTACCCACACTCGCCTCGGTCGGCCCGTACTCGTTGACCAGACCGCCCGGACCCAGAAGCGCCAACCACCGGTTCGCCAACGCCGCCGGCAACGCCTCACCCGCGACCACCACCACCGCCGCCAACGACGCCAACGCCTCATCCGACAACTGCCGACCAAGAACCTCCAGATGACCCGGCGTCAACTTCAAGAAACTGAACGGCCCCGCACCCGCCAACACCACACCCAACTCGGCCAGATCCACATCCTGACCCACCATCACCACCCGCTGACCCACCACCAACGGCGCCCACAAATTCGGCACCTGCAAGTCGAACGCCACCGACGAGAACACCGCACAACCACCCGCACCACGCGACGCCAACTCACCCGCCGCCCACCTCACATGATTCGCCAACCCCCGGTGCGACACCTGCACACCCTTCGGCCGCCCCGTCGACCCCGACGTGAAAATCACATACGCCAAACCGTC
>NZ_JBAKHV010000121.1:0-1164 GCF_036906775.1 Micromonospora sp. CPCC 205561
TTGATGGAGCCGATGCTGGACGAGTTCCGGTCGGTGGTGGCGGGGCTGGACTGGCGGGTGCCGAAGATCCCGGTCGTGTCGAACGTGACCGGTGCGGTCGCGGACGCGGGGGAGGTCACCGACCCGGAGTACTGGGTGCGGCATGTGCGGCAGCCGGTGCGGTTCGCCGACGGCGTGGCGGCGCTGCGGGCGCAGGGTGTGGACACCTTCCTGGAGGTCGGCCCGGACGCGGTCCTCACCGCCATGGCGGCCGAGGCGGAAGCGGCCGACGACGTGCGGTACGTCGCCACGTTGCGCCGCAACCAGTCCGACGTCACCACCCTGACCAGCGCCGTCGGGCAGCTCTGGGCCGCCGGCGTGCCGGTCGACTGGACGGCATACCACGGCCAGACCGGCGCCCGGCCGCGCGTGGTCGAACTGCCCACGTACGCCTTCGACCGGCAGCGCTACTGGCTGGAGGACCCCCGGCCCGGCTCGACTCCGGAGGGCGCCAACGTCCCCTCCGACGAGCAGTTCTGGGCGGCGGTCGAGTCCGGAGACCTCGGCGTGCTGGGCGACGAGTTGGCGGTGGGCGCGGACGAGCCGTCCACCGCGCTGCTGCCCAGGCTCGCCCGGTGGCGGCGGACGACGCAGCAGCGGGCCGCCGTCGACTCCTGGCGCTACCGGGCGACCTGGCGTACGGCCGCCGTGCCGGAGTCCGCGACGTTGGCGGGGACCTGGCTGCTGCTGATGGCGCCGGGGCAGGAGGACCACCCGGTGGCCGCGGCGCTGGCGGCCCGGGCCGACCGGGCGGTCCCGGTGCTGGTCCCGGCCGGCGCCGAACGCGACCGGGTGGCGCGGTTGCTCCGGGAGGCGATGGGGCCCGACGACCGGGACGCCGACGTGGTGTCCCTGCTGTCGCTGACCGATCCCCGGGAGCCGGCCACTTCCGGGGAGGCGTCCGCGGTTCCGGCCGCCGCCGAGGTGACGACGGCGTTGGCCGTGGTGCAGGCGCTGACCGACGTCGGTGGGACGGGCCGGCTGTGGTGGCTGACGCGTGGGGCGGTGTCGGTCGGCGGCTCCGACGAGTTGGCCGATGTCGCGGGTGCTGCGGTGTGGGGTTTGGGTCGGGTGGTGGGTTTGGAGGTGCCGTTGCGGTGGGGTGGTTTGGTGGATTTGCCGGGG
>NZ_JBAKHV010000122.1:0-1138 GCF_036906775.1 Micromonospora sp. CPCC 205561
CCTCCGCCTTGGGCCGCCGGCGGGCCGACGCCCCGACGGCCGGGCGACGGTGCCGGGTGCCCTGCCGCCGGCGGGGACCGCCGGGCGTGCCGCCGGCGCCGTGGGCGCCGCCCGGGTCGGCGTCCCGCCCCATGGGGGCACCCAGCCGGCGGCCGGCCCGCCGACGGCGGAGCCGCACGGCACCTCGGCCGACGGACGTGACCCCAGGTCCGGCCGGATGCGGCGGGCCGCAGCCGACACCGGCGCCCCGGTGCCCGCCGAGGGCGCCGCGCCCGTGCCGATGCCCGCTCCGGGCGGGCCAGGCGACGGGACCGACCGCGGCCGGCACACCGGGACGCCCCCCGGCCGGCGCCGGGCCGCCGAGGCGGACGCGCCGGCGGTGCCCCGCTCCGGCAACGCCCCGCCGGTGCCGGCTCCCGGCAACGCCCCGGTCGTGCCGGGTTCCGGTAACGCCCCGGTCGTGCCGGGTTCCGGCAACGCTCCGCACGTGCCGGGTTCCGGCAACGCCCCGGTCGTTCCCGGCGCGTCCCCCGCGCCCTTCGGCGTCGGTGCCGAGCCGCCCGGCGGACCGGCCCCACGCGGACGGCGGGGGGCACCCGACGACGTCGAGGGCCGGAGCCGGCGGGCCATCGGCGACGGCGAGACCACCGGCCGGGCCCGGCCCGCCGCCGGCGGGCAGCCGACCGCGCGCCGCACGGACGACCCGACGGCACCTTCCCCGGGACACCGGGCGGTGCCCGACGACGTGGCCGCCGCGGCCGAAGCGCCGCGCCCCGGCGACGGCGGACCGGGACGGCGACGCCAGCCCGGGGATCCCCGCACCGGCCGACCCGAACGCCCGGCCGACTGGCTCCGGCAGGCCGGCCGTACCCATCACACCGACCCCGCCCTGCCGACGATCAAGCGAGCGGTGCCGCCCGCCGTGGGGGGCGCCGTGCCGCTGCCACCCGGGCCGGAGCCGCACGGCGCCGAAGCGGGCCGCGTCCCCTCCGGCCGGGCACGGCCCGTCGGGCCACCGCCCGGGCCCGCCGACGGCGCCGGACAGGAGCCCGGCCGGGTCCGCCCCGCCGTCGATCCCGGGCGTCCGGCGCCACGGACATGATGGGCGCGTGGGCGCACTCGTGACACTCGACCTGCC
>NZ_JBAKHV010000123.1:0-1110 GCF_036906775.1 Micromonospora sp. CPCC 205561
TTGATGGAGCCGATGCTGGACGAGTTCCGGTCGGTGGTGGCGGGGCTGGACTGGCGGGTGCCGCGGGTCGCGGTGGTGTCGAATGTGACGGGTGCGGTGGCGGATCCGTTGGAGTTGGTGGATCCGGAGTACTGGGTGCGGCACGTGCGGCAGCCGGTGCGGTTCGTCGGCGGTGTGGCGGCGCTGCGGGCGCAGGGCGTGGACACGTTCCTGGAGGTCGGCCCGGATGCGACGTTGACGGCGATGGTGGCGGAGATCGTCGCGGATGCCGCCGTGCGGCGGATTCCGGCGTCGCGGCGGGACCAGGCGGAGGTCGCCGTACTGACCTCGGCGCTGGGGCAGTTGTGGGTCGCGGGTGCGCCGGTCGACTGGGCGGCATACCTCGGCCAGGCCGGTGCCCGGCCGCGCGTGGTCGACCTGCCCACGTACGCCTTCGACCACACCTGGTACTGGCCCGAGCCGGCGCCCTCGGCCCGCCGGGACGCGCACGGCGAGGCTCTCGACGGGCGGTTCTGGGCGGCCGTGGAGTCCGGCGACCCCGACGTGGTCGGCGGTGAGCTGGGCGTCGGCGCGGACGAACCGTTCAGCGCGGTCCTGCCGAAGCTCGCGCAGTGGCGGCGGGCCGCACAGCAGCGGTCGACGGTGGACTCGTGGCGCTACCGGGTGGTGTGGCGACGCCAGGACGTGACCGGGAACGAGACCCTGACCGGCTCCTGGTTGGTGCTGATGCTCCCCGGTCAGGAGGACCACCCGTTGCTGGCCGGGCTGGCGGAGCGGGGCGCCGAGGTGGTCCCGGTGGTGCTGGACGCGCTGGACCGGGACGAGATCGCGCGCCGACTGGCCGCAGCGGTGGAGGCCGGGAAGCCGGTCGCCGGGCTGGTCTCGCTGCTGTCGCTGGCCGGTGCGGGCGTGGTCGAGGCGCTGGCGGTGGCGCAGGCGCTGGCCGTCACGGAGATCCAGGGGCGGCTGTGGTGGCTGACCCGTGGGGCGGTCTCCGTGGACGACGCGGAGCCTCTGGCCGATGTCGCGGGTGCTGCGGTGTGGGGGTTGGGTCGGGTGGTGGGTTTGGAGGTGCCGTTGCGGTGGGGTGGTTTGGTGGATTTGCCGGGG
>NZ_JBAKHV010000124.1:0-1100 GCF_036906775.1 Micromonospora sp. CPCC 205561
GTTAGTTGGCTCGGGCTGGTTGCCAGCGGGCGGTGGCGGTGGGGGTGGGGCGGGGGGTGGGGAGCGGGGACGGGCGGGGGGTGGGCAGGGACGGGCGGCGCAGCCGGGCCGCCGCCGCGTACGCCTCCGCGGCCAGCGCCCGCGCCGCCTCGACGGCGAGTTCGACGTCGCGCCACGCCAGCCGTTCCCGCTCGGCGGCGGCCCGGTGCTCGGCCCGCCGCGCCTCGCGTACCGCCCGGGCCAGCACCGCCTCCTGCTCGGCCGGGTGCCGTCGGGGATCCCAGCCCGCCCGGTGGCCGAACACGTCGTCGAGTTGGCGGTCGCTGAGGTCGCCGCGCCAGTGGGCGGCCATCGCGGCGTGGTGCAGCCAGCGCTCCCGGGCGGCGTACTCGGCGGGCGTGCGGGGGGTGCGCGGGGTGGGCAGGGCGGCGGCGCCGGCGAACCGGCGGGCGGCCTTCTCCGCCTCGTCGTACGCCTGCCAGGCGCGGTCGGCCTCGTCCCGGACGGCGAGCCAGTCGGCGCGCCGGCGGCGGGCGGTCCGGGCGGCCCGGGCGGCCGCGACGGCCACCTCCTCGGCGTAGCGGCGCAGGTCGGCCGGGTCGGTCGCGGGATCCTCGACCGGGTCGGCGGCGTCAGGGGTCCGTTCCGGGCGGGCGACCAGCACGGCGAGCACGGTCAGCGCCAGCAGGAGCAGGGCCGACCAGATGGCGGTCGCCTGCGGCACCTCGATCAGGAACTGGTAGAGAACGGTCTCCATGGTCGGCACCTCACGGGAGCGAGTGCGGCAGCGGGCGCAGCCGGCGCCGGAGCGGGACGCGGCGGCGCCCCGGGTCGACGGCGGGCGGGTGCGTGATCGGGTAGCGGTGGAGGCGGTCGCGGGGCGGCCCCGCGGCTTGCTGCGGTCAGCGGCGGGGCGGGGCCCGGGGAGCCACGGCGCGGGGCGCGGCCCCGACGGACACCCCCGCGGGGCCGGCGGCGACCACGGCGGCCGGGGCGGGTGCCGGCGCGTCGGCAGGTGCCGAGCCCGCGGCGTCCCGCTCGGCGGCGCGGGTGCCGGCGCCGGCCCCCGGGAGCCCGCCGACGCGGCTGGCGGCCAAGTC
>NZ_JBAKHV010000125.1:0-1071 GCF_036906775.1 Micromonospora sp. CPCC 205561
ACACCGGAGTCGGGGAGACCGCGACGAGGGCGCCTCCCACCAGCACCGCCACCACGGCGGCGGCGATCCGGCACGACCACCGGGGCCGCCGCGACACGGCCCGGGCGAGACCACCACTGGAAACCATGATCCTCCTTCGGGATTCGACCGGAAGCGGCAGCGGCACCGGTAGGCCGGGCGGTCGTCTCAGGCGCCGGACGTCCGGCAGGCCCGAACGCCACACGTGGCGACCGGTGACAGAAGGGCGCTCCCAGGCCACGGGACGCGGCCTGGACCGGCTCCCCGCAAGCCATGCGGGATTCCGCCGATCCCGCTGTTAGCGTTAACACTTCGCACGAAGCTCTGACCACCCCAACGACAGCGCCGACCCGGTGTCACCTGAGTCGGAGCCGCGGGGGCCAGCACGAGGATTACCCGGCACCCTCGCCCCGCCTGACTCCGCAAGCGTTTCGAGTATCGAACTAAATCGCTACGTTGGCAAGCTGGGTGAGGCGCACCCATCGCCACGGTCCGGTTCCGCACTCCTCATGCGAGTCGATTCACCTGGCCAGAGCCTTGGATCTCGACCGGCACCGCCCCAGGCACCGGCGACGTCGCCCACGGTGCCGCGCCGCGCGGGATATCCACCGGTCCGCACACCGAAGGTCGCGCCGCCCGGGCCGCCGCGAGCAGGCCGCCCAGGGGCGGGCTCGTCACCGGCGGACAGCCGGAGCACCATGACTTGACGAACTGAATGTTATCGCTCACAGTCGGTGACTCAGGGATGACGACAGCTGTGGCTCACCGGGCGAGCCCGCCTCGTCAACCTCGGACCAGCCGTGCCGGGGGCACGCGGGCGCCCCGTCGACGGCTGCACCCCGCCACCGCGCCGCGGTGCGCCCGTACGCGGGTGGACCGTCCGGCCCTCGATCATCATCAGAAGGAGAACCATGTCTGTCTCAGGTGTATCTCCACCGATCCCGCCGCCGCCGTCGCGCCGGCGGCGCGGGTGGTTGTCCCGGGTCGTCGCCGCCGGCGCGGCGGCGATGCTGGTCGGCGGTGTCGCCGCGGCGGTGGTGTCGACACCCGCGG
>NZ_JBAKHV010000126.1:0-962 GCF_036906775.1 Micromonospora sp. CPCC 205561
GCTTCGGGGATGTCGGTGAACAGGCGGCTCGGACGCAACGCCGTGAACGACGGCACGAACCGATCCCACCGCACATCCGCCACCACCACCTGACCCTCACCAACCTCCAACGCCCGCTGCAACGCCACCACCGCCAACTCCGGCGCCATCCCCGGCAACCCACGCCGACTCAACTGCTCACCCGCCACCCCCACCGCCATACCCGCCTCAGCCCACGGCCCCCACGCCACCGACGTCCCCACCAACCCACGCCCACGCCGCGACACCACCAACCCATCCAAAAACGCATTCGCCGCCGCATACCCCACCTGACCCGCCGAACCCCACACCCCCGCAATCGACGAAAACACCACAAACGCATCAAGATCCACGCCAGCAGTCAACTCATCCAACACCACCGCACCACCAACCTTCGCCCGCAACACCTCCTCCACCTCACCCACACCCACCTCACCCAACGGCGTCAACTGCGCCGCACCCGCCGCATGCACCACCGCCCGCAACCGCTCACCCGCACCCACCAAATCCGCCAACAACCCCGCCACCGCACCACGATCCGCCACATCACACGCCACCACCGACACCCGCACCCCCAACCCCTCCAACCGCCCCACCAACTCCCCCACACCCGGCGCACCACCACCACGCCGACTCACCAACACCACATGCTCCGCACCCACACCCGCCGCCCACACCGCCACCCGCGCACCCAACGCCCCCGTACCACCCGTCACCAACACCGTCCCCGACAACCGAAAACCACCCACCCCCGCACCACCAACACCCGCACGCACCAACCGCCGCACAAACACACCCGACGACCGCAACGCCACCTGATCCTCACCAACACCACCCGACAACACCCCACACAACCGACCCCACACACCCCCACCCAACAACCCCGGCAAATCCACCAAACCACCCCACCGCAACGGCACCTCCAAACCCACCACCCGACCCAA
>NZ_JBAKHV010000127.1:0-959 GCF_036906775.1 Micromonospora sp. CPCC 205561
GGGCCGGGCGCGACGGCGGGCGGGGCGACCGGCGGCGGGCGTCCGCCGCCGCGCCGCCACGCCCGCGCCACCTCGTCCGCGTCGTCCCGCGCCGGCCTCAGGTTGGCCAGCGCCCAGCGCACCGCCCCGCCGTCCGCGACGTCCCGCGCCGCCGCCTCGACCCGTCCGTCACCGTCGGACCCCCACCCGCGCAGCGTCCCGGCCATGCCCGCCACGAAGGCCCGCCCGTCGTCGGTCAGCTCCGCACTGCCGGCCAGCTGCGCAACGGCCCGCGCGGTCTGCTCCCGCCAGTACGCGTACTCGAACGCGCCGCGTACGCCCTCGTGCCGCCGGCAGCGCCACACCTCGGCGACCCCGAGGTGTGCGTACGCGCCCTGGAGCAGCGCGCCGACCGGGCGCGGGTCCGACCGCCACGGGGCCCGGTAGCGGGCCGGCCCGCCCGGCGCGTGCAGCGGCAGCAGGTCCAGCAGCGCGCCCAGCTTGGTGTGCTGCAACTCGTGCACCAGCAGCAGCGCGAGCGTCTGCGCGTCGGCCGGCACGGAGACGGCGATCGCGCCGAGCGCCGCCCGGCTGGTCGCGCTGACCGGGTGCCCGGACGGCGGCGGCGTGAGCGGCACCAGCGACCGCAGCAGCGCGGCCAGCCCTCGGGCGTGCGCCGGCAGCCGGTCGGTGAGCCACCGCCACGCCTGCCCGGTCAGCCGGTCGAGGCGGTCCGCCGCGGCGTCGTCCAGGCGGCTCGCCGGCGGCCGGTGGTACCGGCCGCGGTACGGATCCTGGTCGTCGACGAGCACCTCTGCCGGGGGCGCGTCGGGGATCGGGGTGATCCGGCGGGCCGGCAGCCACGGGCGCGCGGGACCGGTGCCCGGCCCGTCCGGGGTGTGCGCGCCGCCCGCCGGCCCGCTCACGGTCAGCCCCGGCGGCGGCCCGCCGGCGCGCGTCGGCCGGCCGTCGAACCGCCT
>NZ_JBAKHV010000128.1:0-955 GCF_036906775.1 Micromonospora sp. CPCC 205561
CGGGCTCATGGCCCTGCGCGAGGCGGGTGTCGACACGTTCCTGGAGGTCGGACCGCAGAGCGTACTGACCGCGATGGCGGTCGACGTGCTGCCCGAGGATGACGCGGTGTTGGCTGTCGCGGTGCAGCGTCGGGACCGGCCGGAGGCGCATGCGCTGCTGCACGCCCTGGCGGAGCTGCACGTGCACGGGGCGCCGGTGAACTGGCAGCCGTGGTTCGCCGACACCGGGGCGCGGCGGGTCGACCTGCCCACGTACGCCTTCCAGCACCAGCGCTACTGGCCGGAGGCCGGGCCCGCGAAGCAGGCCGCCCCGGGCGGCGGCGACGCCGAGTTCTGGGCCGCCGTCGAGCGTGGCGACCTGACCGCCCTCGCCGCCGAACTCGGCGACGACACCGAGGACCTGGACGCGCTCGCTCCGGCCCTGCCGCTGCTGGCGCGCTGGCGTCAGCACCGGTCCCGGGACACTGCCCTGGACGGGTGGTCGTACCGGGTCGGATGGGAGCCGGTGCGGCCGGCCCCGGCAACCCGGTTGGCCGGGCGGTGGCTGGTGGTCACCGTCGACAGCGGCGCCGACGCGGGCGTGGCGAAGATCCTCACCCAGGCGGGTGCCAGCGTGGACACGCTGACCGTGCCGTCCACCCTCACCCGCGCCGACCTGGGCGATCGGCTGCGCCGGATCAGCGGGGAGGGCTGGGCCGGGGTGCTCTGCGTCCTGCCCCGCCAGGACCACCCGCCGGCGCACACGCCGGCGGTGCCCGCCGGCACGGCGGTGCTGCTCACCCTCACCCGGGCCCTGACCGACACCGGCCTGCCCGGACGGGTGTGGGCACTCAGCCGCACCGCGATGCCGGTCACGGCCGGGGAGCGGGTCGGCGACGTCTGGGCGGCCCTCGCCTGGGGCCTGGGCCGGGTCGTCGCCCTCGAACAGCCGGACCGCTGGGGCGGCCTGGTCGAC
>NZ_JBAKHV010000129.1:0-949 GCF_036906775.1 Micromonospora sp. CPCC 205561
GTGGGCGGTGGCGAGGTTGGTCAGCAGCCGCGTCGCGTCGTCGTCACCCCTGCGCAGGCTGCCGAGGGTGTGCCCGGTGACGCCGGCGTCGTCCAGGACCGCCGTCACCGGCATCGCCAACACCGGATGCGGACTGATCTCCACGAACGTCGTGTGCCCGGCCTCGATCGCCACCCGCACGGCCGCGTCGAACCGCACCGTCTGCCGCAGATTCTCATACCAGTAGTCCGCCGTCATCGACACCGGGTCAACCCAGTCACCGGTCAACGTCGACACCAGCCGGATGTGCCCCGCCTGCGGGGTCACCTCGGCCAGGTCGGCACGCAACCGCTCCGCGACGTCCTGCACCGCCACCGAATGCGACGCGTAGTCCACCGGAACCAACCGCGCCCGCACACCCTCAGCCAGGCACGCCTCGACCAGGTCCGCGACCGGCCGCGGCGGCCCGGACACCACGACGGTGCAAGGGCCGTTGACCGCCGCCACACCGACACCCGGGAACTCCCCGAGACGCTCGGCCACCGCGTCGGCGGACAGGTCCACCGACGCCATCGTCCCCGTACCCCGCAGCACCGTCAGCGCCCGCGACCGCAACGCCACCGCCTTCGCCGCATCCTCCAACGACAGAATCCCGGCCACACACGCCGCACCGATCTCACCCTGCGAGTGACCCACCACCGCAGCCGGAACAACCCCCGCGTACTGCCACACCGCCGCGAGAGCCATACCGACGGCCCACAGCACCGGCTGCACGACCTCCACCCGCGCCAACCACGACTCGTCATCGCCCGTCAACACCGACACCAGATCCACGTCCAGATACGGCGCCAAAGCCCGCTGACACTCCGCCAGGCGCGCGTCGAACACCGGCGTACGACCCACCAGACCGGCCGCCATCCGCGCCGACTGCGCACCCTGCCCCGGAAACACGAACACCGCACCCGCACCG
>NZ_JBAKHV010000130.1:0-768 GCF_036906775.1 Micromonospora sp. CPCC 205561
CGTGGACGTGGTCGAGGCGCACGGCACGGGCACGACGCTCGGCGACCCGATCGAGGCGCAGGCGCTGCTCGCCACGTACGGGCAGGGCCGCGAGGGGCCGCTGCTGCTCGGGTCGGTGAAGTCGAACATCGGGCACACCCAGGCCGCCGCCGGCGTCGCCGGTGTGATCAAGATGGTGCTGGCGATGCGCGAGGGCGTGGTCCCCGCGACGCTGCACGTGGACGAGCCGTCCCCGCACATCGACTGGACCTCCGGTGCCGTCGAGCTGGCGGTCGAGTCGCGGCCGTGGCCGGCGGTGGACCGCCCGCGCCGGGCGGCGGTGTCGTCGTTCGGCATCTCCGGCACCAACGCCCACGTGATCATCGAGCTGCCCGAGGACGGGCCCGCGGAGGGCGCGGAGCCCGACGGCGAGGCCGCGACGGGCCGCGGCCCGGGACTCGTGGCCTCCGACGTCGTCGTGTGGACGGTGTCGGGGCGGTCGAAGGGCGCCCTGGCCGGTCAGGCCGCCCGCCTGGCCCGGCGCGTCCGCGAGCACGGCGAGGTGGATCCGGCGGCGGTGGGCTGGTCCCTGGCGACCACCCGGTCGGTGTTCGACCAGCGCGCCGCCGTGATCGGTGCCGGCGTGGAGGAGCTGCTGGCCGGGTTGGACGCCCTGTCCGCCGGCGCGCCGGCGGGGAACCTCGTCACGGGCACGGTCTCCGGGACCGGTGCGGGTGCGGTGTTCGTGTTTCCGGGGCAGGGTGCGCAGTCGGCGCGGATGGCGGCCGG
>NZ_JBAKHV010000131.1:0-757 GCF_036906775.1 Micromonospora sp. CPCC 205561
GATGCCCGCCGACTCGACGGCCTCCCACGAGGTCTCCAGCAGCAGCCGCTGCTGCGGGTCCATGGCGAGGGCCTCACGCGGCGAGATGCCGAAGAACTCGGCGTCGAACTCACCGGCGTCGTAGACGAAGCCACCCCTGCGGACGAAGGACGTGTCGGAGAGCCCGCCGCTGAGGAAGCCGTCCCAACCCCGGTCGAGGGGGAACTCGGAGATGCCGTCGCGTCCCGTGGAGAGCAGTTGCCACAACTCGTCCGGGGATGCGACGCCACCCGGAAGGCGGCAGCCCATTCCGACGATCACGATCGGGTCGTCGTCCACGGCGGCGACCCTGCGGTCGGCCGGCGCGTCACCCGTGGCGCCGAGCACGGTCTCCCGGATGAAGGCGACCAGGGCGGCCGGCGTCGGGTAGTCGAAGACCAGGGTGGAGGGCAGCGCGAGGCCCGTCGCGGCGGTCAGCCGGTTGCGCAGCTCGACTGCGGTGAGCGAGTCGAAGCCGAGACGCTGGAACGGCCGGTCCGGCCGCACCGCCTCCACGGTGGCGTGGCCGAGCACCGTGGCGACCTGGGAGCGTACGAGGTCCAGGAGGGACGCCTCGACCTCCGGCGGCGTCAGGGCCGCCAGCCGCTCACGCAGTGCGGAGGCCTGGTCGGTGGGGCCGGTTTCGGCCCGGGCCGCGGCCTCGATCGCCGCCTGCGCTTCGGGGATGTCGGTGAACAGGCGGCTCGGACGCAACGCCGTGAACGACGGCACGAACCGA
>NZ_JBAKHV010000132.1:0-753 GCF_036906775.1 Micromonospora sp. CPCC 205561
CGTGGACGTGGTCGAGGCGCACGGCACGGGCACGACGCTCGGCGACCCGATCGAGGCGCAGGCCCTGCTCGCCACGTACGGGCAGGGCCGCGAGGGGCACGAGCCGCTGCTGCTCGGCTCGATCAAGTCGAACATCGGACACACCCAGGCCGCCTCGGGCGTGGCGGGTGTGATCAAGATGGTGCTGGCGATGCGGCACGGCCTCGTCCCGGCGACGCTGCACGTGGACGAGCCGTCCCCGCACATCGACTGGTCCGCCGGGGCGGTGGAGTTGGCGGTCGAGTCGCGGCCGTGGCCCGCGGTGGAGCGGGCGCGCCGGGCGGCGGTGTCGTCGTTCGGCATGTCCGGCACGAATGCCCACGTCATCATCGAGCAGGCCGACGAGCCGGAGGCGGTGGCCCCGGCGGTGTCCGGGCCGGGCCTGGTGGCGTCGGACGTGGTGGTGTGGCCGCTGTCGGGGCGGTCGAAGGGGGCCCTGACCGGCCAGGCGGCCCGCCTGGCGGAGTACGTGCGCGAGCACGGCGAGGTCGATGCGGCGGCGGTCGGCTGGTCCCTCGCCGCGACCCGGTCGACGTTCGACCAGCGCGCCGTCGTGGTCGGGGCCGGCGTGGAGGAGCTTTTGGCGGGGCTGGACGCTCTGGCGTCCGGGTCGCCGGCCGGCAACGTCGTCGCCGGCACCGCTACGCCCCACGGTGCGGGTGCGGTGTTCGTGTTTCCGGGGCAGGGTGCGCAGTCGGCGCGGATGGCGGCCGG
>NZ_JBAKHV010000133.1:0-733 GCF_036906775.1 Micromonospora sp. CPCC 205561
CCCTTGTCGTCGGGTGGTGCGGTGTGGTCGCCGGTCAGGCGGTGTAGCCGCGGGTGGCGATCCAGTCGGCGAGGTTGTCGACGCTCATGCGGTAGGAGGCCTGGGTGGGGTTGGCGGAGTCGGCGATGGTGACGGTGTTGCCGTTGTCGCGGTAGCCGACGACGCTGATGTAGTGCCCGCCTTCGAAGGAGTGGGTGACGCCGTCGGTGTCGGTGGCGGTGCCGGCGATGTTGGCGACGACGGCGTGGCCTTCGTCGATGGCGGTGACGATGTCGGTGCGGAGCTTGTCGGTCTGCTTGTCGTCGGCCTTGGGGTCGCGGATCTCGACGGACTGGTAGGCGTCCTTGCCGGTCTCCTTGTTGAGTACGGGGGTGATGTCGTTGATGGAGTTGGTGCCGGCTTCGGTGGTGCCCATGCGCTGGGCCATGCCGTCGACGTCGATGTTCTTGCCCTGCACGCTCAGGGCGTTGCGGGCGGCGGCGGGGCCGCAGTAGTAGAAGTTGGGCTGGGCTTCGTAGCGCACGCCCAGCTCACGCTCGCCGTGCTTGCGGTCCTGGCTGACCGACACGGGCTTGCTGCCGGTGGGGGCGGCGACGGCGGTGGTGACGGGGCCGGCGATGGCGCCGCCGGTGAAGGCGAGCCCGGCCACGGTCAGGGCGGTCTTACGCAGCATGTCGGTACGCATGATTCGTCTGCACCTTCCGATCGGGGGTCCGCGCGCACACCAAGGGGG
>NZ_JBAKHV010000134.1:0-728 GCF_036906775.1 Micromonospora sp. CPCC 205561
TCGCCGCGCGAGGCGTTGGCGATGGATCCGCAGCAGCGGTTGTTGCTGGAGGTTTCGTGGGAGGCGGTCGAGCGGGCAGGGGTTGAGCCTGGGGTTCTTCGGGGTTCGCGAACAGGGGTGTTCGTGGGCACCAATGGTCAGGACTATGGGGCCCTGCTCATGGCTGCGGGGGAGCAGGCCGAAGGGTTCGGGGCCACGGGCAACGCCGCGAGTGTGGTGTCGGGTCGGGTCGCGTACGCGTTGGGGTTGGAGGGGCCGGCGGTGTCGGTGGACACGGCGTGTTCGTCGTCGTTGGTGGCGTTGCACCTGGCGGTGCAGTCGCTGCGGCGCGGCGAGTGCGACCTCGCCCTCGCCGGCGGCGTCACCGTCATGGCCACCCCCGGCACCTTCTTCGAGTTCTCCCGGCAGCGCGGCCTGGCCGCGGACGGCCGGTGCAAGGCGTTCGCGGCCGCCGCGGACGGCACCGGTTGGGGCGAGGGCGTCGGCGTGCTGCTGGTGGAGCGGCTGTCGGACGCGCGGCGCAACGGTCACGAGGTACTGGCGATCGTGCGGGGGAGCGCGGTCAACCAGGACGGCGCGTCCAACGGGCTGACGGCGCCGAACGGTCCGTCGCAGCAGCGGGTGATCCGGCAGGCCCTCGCCTCGGCGCGGCTGTCGACCGCCGACGTGGACGTGGTCGAGGCGCACGGCACGGGCACGACGCTCGGCGACCCGATCGAGGCGCAGGC
>NZ_JBAKHV010000135.1:0-721 GCF_036906775.1 Micromonospora sp. CPCC 205561
GTCCAGCACACCCGCGTCGCCGGTCACCACCCACCCGTCGACCAGCGTCTTCGCCGTGGCCTCGGGCAGGTTCCAGTACTCCACCATCGCCGCCGGGGTACGCAGCCAGACCTCGCCGATCTCGCCGGGGGGCAGCGGGTCGCCCTTGTCGTCGGCGACCTTGACCTCGAAGCCCGGGTACGGGCGTCCGGCCGCCTGCATCTTGCCGCTGTCCGGGGTGTGGTCGGCCGGCGGCAGGCAGATGGCCGTGTTGCCGGTCTCGGTGAGGCCGTAGATCTGGGCGAACTCGCAGCCGAAGCCCTCGATGCAGCGGGCCAGCAGCGCCGCCGAGATGGGCGCGCCGCCGTAGACGATCTTCCGCAGGGAGGCGAAGTCCGCCTTGGTGACGCCGGGCTCCACCAGCAGCAGCCGCAGCATCGCGGGCACCAGGATGGCGGTGGTCACCCGCAACGTCCTGATCAGCTCCACCGCGCCGGCCGTGGTGAACTCGCGCATCACCACGTTCGGCACGCCCGAGACGAAGCCCTGGGTCGCCCACCACAGGCCGCCGATGTGGAATCCGGCCATCCCGACCAGGCTGACGTCGCCCGGCACCCAGTCGAGCCAGTCCAGCTCCTCCGAGGCCAGCGCGTCGCGTACGGCGAAGAAGCTGCGGTGCGCGAGGACGACGCCCTTCGGCAGCCCCGTGGTCCCGCTGGTGTACATCTGCGCCAGCGGCGTG
>NZ_JBAKHV010000136.1:0-721 GCF_036906775.1 Micromonospora sp. CPCC 205561
GTCCAGCACACCCGCGTCGCCGGTCACCACCCACCCGTCGACCAGCGTCTTCGCCGTGGCCTCCGGCTGGTTCCAGTACTCCACCATCGCCGCCGGCGAACGCAGCCAGACCTCGCCGATCTCGCCGGGGGGCAGCGGGTCGCCCTTGTCGTCCACGACCTTGACCTCGAAGCCCGGGTACGGCAGCCCCGCCGACTGCATCTTGCCGCTGTCCGGGGTGTGGTCGGCCGGCGGCAGGCAGACGGCGGAGTTGCCGGTCTCGGTCAGACCGTAGATCTGGGCGAACTCGCAGCCGAAGCCCTCGATGCAGCGGGCCAGCAGCGCCGTGGAGATGGGCGCGCTGCCGTAGACGATCTTCCGCAGGGAGGCGAAGTCCGCCTTGGTGACGCCGGGCTCCGCCAGCAGCAGCCGCAGCATCGCGGGCACCGCGAGGGCGGTGGTGACGCGCAGCGTCCTGATCAGCTCGATGGCGTCCGCCGTGGTGAACTCGCGCATCACCACGTTCGTGGCGCCCGAGGCGAACCCCATCGCCGCCCACGACAGGCCGCCGATGTGGAAGCCACCGTTGCAGAGGAGGCTGACGTCGCTCTCGCGCAGGTCGAGCCAGTCCAGGTCGGCCGAGGCGAGCGCGTCGCGTACCGCCAGGAAGCTGCGGTGGGCGAGGACGACGCCCTTCGGCAGCCCCGTGGTCCCGCTGGTGTACATCTGCGCCAGCGGCGTG
>NZ_JBAKHV010000137.1:0-702 GCF_036906775.1 Micromonospora sp. CPCC 205561
CGGGCACCGCCGCGCCGGGGAAGGCCGCGCCGCCCGCGGGCGCCGAGGCCCCTGCGGGCGGGGCGACCCCGGTCGCGGTCGCCGCGGCCCCCCGGCGGCGCAGCGCGACCAGCACCGCCAGGTCGAGCAGCGCCACCCCGAGGAAGACCATCGACCAGCCGGCGGCGTCCGGCCGGGAGCCGACGGCGAGCAGGGGCAGCACCGGCTGGGCGGTCAGCAGGGCCGCGAACCACGGCACGGTCAGCCCGCTGAGCCGGGCGTACCCGGCGGCGACCGCCGCGCTGGCCCCCCCGACCAGCGCGGCGTACCGGGTGGCGGGCCAGTCCGCCGCGCCGGCCAGGTCCACCGCCCAGGCGGCGTACCCGTCGAGGAGCACCAGCAGCAGTCCCACCGCGGCGAAGGTCTCCGCGGTGCCGCGCAGCCCGCGCCGCACCGCCACCAGCGGCGCGGCCAGGGCGAGCGCGGTGAACGCGGCCAGGATCAGGGCCCGGCCGGCCACGCCGACCGCCGCCCAGGCGACCGCCGTGAAGACCACCGCCGCGGTGCCCAGCAGCAGTCCGCCGAGGACGAAGAGCAGGCTCTGCACCGTCCGGGTGGAGGTCTCCGCCCCGCCGACGCCGGCCGGCGCGGGGAGCGGGGCAGCCGAGCCGGGCCACCCCGACGCCGGGCGCGGCGGCGCGGCGCCGGCCCCGGGGCGGGCCG
>NZ_JBAKHV010000138.1:0-678 GCF_036906775.1 Micromonospora sp. CPCC 205561
CGGCGGCGACCGCGTCCGGGTCGCGCAGGTCGGCCTTGCCCATCTCCACGAACCGGCCGCCGCGCGGCAGCAGCCGCAGCGACGCGTCGACGAACTCGCCGGCCAGCGCGTCGAGCACCACGTCCATCCCGGCGCCCCCGGTGGCCGTGCCGAAGACCTGCTCGAACTCGGTGGTCCGCGACGACGCGATCCGCTCCTCGGCCACCCCCAGGCCCCGCAGCACGCCCCACTTGCGAGGGCTCGCCGTCGCGTGGACGGTGGCGCCGAGGTGGTGGGCGAGCTGGATGGCGGCCATGCCGACGCCGCCCGCGCCGTTGTGGATGAGCACCGACTCGCCCGCCCGCAGCCCGGCCAGGTCACGCAGCGCGTAGTACGCGGTCAGGAAGACCAGGGGGACCGACGCCGCCTGGGTGAAGGACCAGCCGGCGGGCATCCTGGCGACGCGCTCCCGGTGGGCGACCGCCAGCGGGCCGAACGCGAGTTCGAACATGCCCATCACCCGGTCACCGGGGGCCAGGTCGGTCACGCCGGGACCGACCTCGACCACGACGCCGGCACCCTCGCTACCCATCACCGCCGCCGGATCCGGATACATCCCCAGGCCGATCAGCACGTCCCGGAAGTTCACCCCGGCCGCCCGCACGGCGATGCGCACCTGGCCCGCGTCCAGGGCGACGG
>NZ_JBAKHV010000139.1:0-618 GCF_036906775.1 Micromonospora sp. CPCC 205561
CGGGAGCTGTATGAGGCGTTCCCGGTCTTCGCGGCGTCGTTCGACGAGGTGTGCGCTGAGTTTGATGGGCATCTGCCGCGTGCGTTGCGTCAGGTGGTGTTCGCGGAGGTGGGTTCTGACGAGGCCGGTCTGTTGGATCAGACCGTGTTCGCGCAGGCGGGGTTGTTCGCGGTGGAGGTGGCGTTGTGGGAGCTGCTGTCGTCGTGGGGTGTGCGGGCGGACTACTTCGCGGGTCATTCGATTGGTGAGGTGTCGGCGGCGTACGTGGCGGGGATGTTGTCGTTGGCGGATGCGTGTGTGTTGGTGGCGGCGCGGGGTCGGTTGATGCAGGCGTTGCCGGCTGGTGGGGTGATGGCGGCGGTCGGTGCGTCCGAGGCGGCAGTGCGGGAGGTCGTCGACGCTGCGGGTGCGGGCGTGGACATCGCGGCGGTGAACGGCCCGGCGTCGGTGGTGGTGTCGGGTGCGGCGGGCGAGGTGGCCTCGGTGGTGGCGACCGCCCGTGAGCGGGGTTGGCGGGTCAAGGAGTTGTCGGTCAGTCACGCGTTCCATTCGCGGTTGATGGAGCCGATGCTGGACGAGTTCCGGTCGGTGGTGGCGGGGCTGGACTGGCGGGTGCCG
>NZ_JBAKHV010000140.1:0-599 GCF_036906775.1 Micromonospora sp. CPCC 205561
AGCGTCGAGGCCAGCCGCAGCCCGGTGGCCGCGTTCAACCGGTTACGCAGGTCCACCGCCGTCAGCGAGTCGAAGCCCAGCTCCCGGAACGCCCGGTCCGCCGGCACCGCCTCCGCGCCACCGTGCCCCAACACCTGCGCCACCAGGCCCCGCACCAGCACGTCGACCTGGGCCCGGCCCTCGTCCTCGGTCAGCCCGGCGAGCCGGTCGGCCCAGCCGCCACCGCCCTGCCCCGCCTGGCGGCGGTTGCTGGTCACGCCGACCAGGGTACGCAGCACGGCCGGCACCGGGCCGGCACCGAGCGCTGCCCGCAGCGCCGGTACGTCGATCACGGCCGGCACCAGGGCCGCACGGTCGGCGGCCAGGGCGGCGTCGAACAGCTCCAACCCGACCTCGGCGCTCATCGGCGTCAGACCCGCCCGCGCCGAGCGCGCCCGATCCGCCTCGTCGATCGACGCCGCCATGCCCGCCGTGTCCCACATCCCCCACGCCAGGCTCACCGCCGGCAACCCGAGCTGCCGCCGCCACACCGCCAACCCGTCCAAAAACGCGTTACCCGCCGCGTACGCCGACTGACCCGGCGAACCCAACACCCCCGC
>NZ_JBAKHV010000141.1:0-539 GCF_036906775.1 Micromonospora sp. CPCC 205561
CAGTTGCGCACGCTCGTCGACGTGGCGCGCCGGCACGCGGCCCAGCAGCCGGACGCCGTCGCGATCATCTGCGAGGGCCGGCGCGTCGACTACGCCACCCTGCACCGCGTCAGCAACCAGGTCGCGCGCGGTCTCCAGGCGGCGGGCCTGCGCCCCGGCGACCGGGTCGCCTGGCTGGGCAGGGAGTGCGAGCACTTCTACGACCTGTTCTTCGGCGCGGCGAAGGCCGGTGTGGTGCTGGTGCCGGTCAACTGGCGGCTGGCGGCCGGCGAGGTCGAGCACATCCTGCGTGACTCCGGGGCCGCGTTGCTCTTCGTCGACGCCGACTCGGCCGCCGTGGCCGAGAAGCTGGCGCCGGAGCTGCCGACGCTGCGGCAGGTGGTCGCGCTGGACGCCCCGGGCGCGCCCCGGGCCGGCTTCGCGGCCTGGGTGGCGGCGCAGCCGGACGCGAACGTGCTGACCAAGGTCACCCCCGACACGCCGCTGGCGCAGATGTACACCAGCGGGACCACGGGGCTGCCGAAGGGCGTCGTCCTCGC
>NZ_JBAKHV010000142.1:0-521 GCF_036906775.1 Micromonospora sp. CPCC 205561
CGCCGGCCGGGCGGGCGCCGGCTGGTGGCGTCGGGTCGCGGGCGGCGCGGCTGGTCGGGCGGCCGGCGACCTGCCCGGAACCGGGCCCACGGGCCGAGGCGGGGCGCGCCAGCAGGCCGGCGCCGGGTCCGTCCGGGTCGGCCGGTTCTCCGGAGTGGACGGTGTCGACAGCGCCGCCGTGGACTGTCATGAGAGCGACGCAACAGTCCGGTCCCATCGGCGGGGACATCTGATAGTTTCGATGCCGGCGGGGCGTCCACCGTAAACGGTGGAGATCCACCCGCATTGTTTGTCGTGCATGCAACGGGGGCTTCTTCGGTTTATTGCGTCGAGACTTCTCAGAACAAGCCCTATGTCCGATTGTCGCCCGACGGCACGGCAATTCCGACCGGCGCGGACCCCGGGGAACGCCCGCCGGCCGTGACGCGGCCGGCGGGCGCCTCCGCCTCTCG
Organism: Micromonospora sp. CPCC 205561; assembly: GCF_036906775.1. Classification (NCBI taxonomy): domain Bacteria; kingdom Bacillati; phylum Actinomycetota; class Actinomycetes; order Micromonosporales; family Micromonosporaceae; genus Micromonospora; species Micromonospora sp. CPCC 205561. Next base: position 453 of record NZ_JBAKHV010000142.1, read on the forward strand.
GCGACCGCGGCCCGCGCCGCCCGGGCAGGCGGCGCGACGCGCGCCTGCCCCGGCCCACGCCGCGGGACG
>NZ_JBAKHV010000143.1:0-510 GCF_036906775.1 Micromonospora sp. CPCC 205561
GCTGCGGCGGGCCGGACACCACGACGGTGGACGGGCCGTTGACCGCCGCCACCCCGACACCCGGGAAGGCCGGCAGCCGCTCGGCCACCGCGTCGGCCGACAGGTCCACCGACGCCATCGTCCCGGTGCCCCGCAGCACCGCCAGGGCACGCGAGCGCAGCGCCACCGTCCGCGCCGCGTCCTCCAGGCTCAGGATGCCCGCCACACACGCCGCACCGATCTCACCCTGCGAGTGACCGATCACCGCGGCCGGGGACACCCCCGCGTGCTGCCACACCGCCGCCAACGCGACGCCGACGGCCCACAACACCGGCTGCACGACCTCGACCCGCTCCAGCCACGACTCGTCGTCACCCGTCAACACCGACACGACATCGACGTCCAGGTACGGCGCCAGCGCCCGCCGGCACTCGGCCAGCCTCGCGTCGAACACCGGCGTACGCCCCACCAGACCGGCGGCCATCCGCACCGACTGGGCACCCTGACCCGGGAACACGAACACCGGGCCCG